>NZ_FRBB01000002.1:0-317366 GCF_900142505.1 Fibrobacter sp. UWH5
CGTCGTATGCGAGAACCGACTTTGTGACCTGTTTTGTCTCCATTTGCACTATACCTGCCTTTTTGTATAGTGTCAACTTTTTTCAGGATAAGACAAAAACTTGATGAGAAACACAATCGGTTCCATCCGTATACATAAATCACTTACAATTAATCGCAAATTAAACTTTTGAATTTATTTTAGTACAAAAAAAAGGTGTGCTATATGAAGATGTTTTCTATTCCCGCTCTCGCCTGCGCCATGACCCTGGGTTTTGGCCTGGCATCCGCTCAGACAATCACCCCCACCCGCGTGGGTCCCGTTAGTCAGTACGGCCAGCTCATCACCGGTAAGAATTCTGCTGGACAGGGCCGCATTTACGGATCCTGCGAAGGCGTCAAGGACGGTGCCGAAGTACAGGTTCGCGGCATGAGCCTTTACTGGAGTATGGTCGCGAAGTCTACCGAATTCTGGACTCCCGAAGGTATCGCCACTATGGTCAACGACATGAACGTCCAGATTGTCCGTGCCGCCATGGGTACAACCAACGAAGACTGGTGGGGATGTAAGGACGGAACGGAAAGTTGCGGCAACGACAAGTCCAAGCACATTACCGGCTATGCAACCGATGCCGAATTCCAGACCAATCTTATGAACACCGTGGTAGAAGCAGCCATCAAGAACGACATCTATGTCGTTATCGACTGGCATTCCCATCAGGCTCACGAAGAAGTGGACAACGCAACAAAATTCTTCACAGAAATGGCCCAGAAGTGGGGTCAGTATGACCACGTCATTTTCGAACTTTACAACGAGCCCAAGGAAACATCCTGGGGCGTGATCAAGGACTACGCAGACAAGGTCGTTTCCGCCATCCGTCAACATTCCGACAACCTGATTCTTGTGGGCAACAGAAAGTATGACCAAAACCCGCAGGAAGCCATCAATAACGAAGTAACCGGCGAAAACATCGCCTACACCTTCCACTATTACGCCAATTCCCATTGTTGGGAAGGTCAGACAAGCTGGGGTGACCCCTGCGAAGGCGCCAATGCCCAGCAGGCAATCAACGCCGGTCTGTCCGTATTCGTGTCTGAATGGGGAACCGCCGACGCAAACGGCGGCGGCAATCCCGATACCGGCCGCAACACCAGCTGGCAGAATTGGATGAATCAGAATAAACTTTCCTGGGCAAACTGGAGTGCCTCCAAGGTTGAAGAAGGTACCGCCGCATTCAGCAGCGGATCCAACAGGAACAGCCTGCAGTACACCACCTCCGGCCAAATGGTCAAGGAATATCTGTCAACCAATCCCACCACTTACACCAGGTGCGCCACCGCCCCCATTCCGGAACCCAATCCGGAAGAAGCAATCCATGGTTTGCACAGCGCAAACTTTGACGTAACCTTCTCGGGCAAGGCATTGAACGTTTCCGGTGCTACCGCCAACGTTGAAATCTTTACCGCAAAGGGTGACAAGCTGATGGACATCAACAACGTGCAGGGCGAACTTTCCCTTGCCGCATTCCCTGCAGGTAAGTACCTGGTTCGCGTAAAGTCTGGATCCGTTTCCAAGATGAAGGCAATCAGCATCAAGTAACTCAAATTTTCTATGAGAGAGAAGAGGTCGCCGGCCGTGGGTCAAACCATAACGCTGGCGGCCATTTTCGCATCCAGGAATGCATACAGATAAAAGAACGTAACCTGGAATCCGTTTAGTTGACGCGATCTAGTACTGCAAAGTACTCATCGTTATAAACGCAAGTCCACCGACCCGACTGAATCAAGGAATTAATCAGCTTTTCCCAACGGGCGTAATATCGCAAGGGAAGAACGGCCCTATCTATATTATGAATTTGCGCATGAGTTACAAACTCCTGGGGATTTTCGGCAAAGTTTAGATACTGCCGAAAAAAATCCGCTGACTTTAAAATAAAGCGTCCGTCGATGTACGTTGAATCCGCAGGATTTATAAAGGCTAGATACCCTCCAGCACGGTCATCATTAAACAATCTTCCCGAATGAGGATGCATCGACATCCACTGTGCCGCCAACACAGGCACACGCTGATACGAAATCATCGAGCAATCGTACGTTGTTAGAGAACGGCACCAAAGCCCTGCGACAAACATCAATGCCGCACACAGAATGCCCAATACGACTTGCCGCCCACGGGCGGTCATTCTCTTTATCCACAGATTCACTCCGGCAGTCACCACAACCACACTGTAGATGAACACGGGCAGGAACAGCACGAAATTCCGTTCAGCGGTCAAAGCGAGAACCGAAACCACAAGCAGGCAAAAGCGATACTTAAAAGAACTCCGTAGGCTAATCGCAATTCCCGCCAGCGACATCAAGATTACAAGTGCAGAAGTTCCCACAGATTCTCCGGCAAGAAGAATCTTGAAGGGTGACCTATTCTCGGCAATTTCACTTGCAAAAATAGAGGCGGATTCCGTAAGCCCTAAAAGCCGGTCAAGAAGTCCAAACGGATACAGGAAAAGCCGGAGTCCTTCAGCATGAAGAAGTGGCATCAAGAACATTGCTATTACAAAGGCAATCCATGGAGAACGCCACCAGCATTTAACCCTGGAAACAAGAACATAGAATGCAAAGAGAGGGCCGAGAATGTACAATCCCTGGCATTTGCACCATAGCCACTGTACCAAGAGAACCAGCAGCGACACCATCATTTTCTTTTTCAAGGCCCAGGCAGAATCAAAAACTTTTTCAAGGAGATTCCAATACAGTCCTAGAAATACAAGACTGAATACAACAGGACGGATTTCAAACTGATAACGGAAAACAAAAAGTAAAATGGCGAAGCACACCGTCACCAGCCAACTTAAGGTTTTATAGCAAGGGCGGAGGAAAAGCCAAAATACCAAGCCCCAAAGCAAGGACTTTGCAAATACAAGCAAGGGGGCTCCACCTAGACCATAGACAAAACCCGTAACGGCCTGAAAGTATTCATGTACATTTACGACAGGTTCACGAACAGGAGTCCACGTAACCACCCATTCTCGCGAACAGGCCAGGTGCCACCAGATATCAGTATCCGTTAACGGGAATAGTGCAACCAGAATTGCCGTCAAACAGATAAATGAAAGCATCCTAGGCAAGACTACTCCAAGGTCTTAAGCAAGGAATCAATACGGCTAGTAATCCGCATAGCCCCATAATAGCAGAGGTGGTCTGCATCAGAAGCCATGTCATCATCGTAGTCGTGGTTTCCCATCTTATTTTCATCCATCATCACGAAATTCGGGTACTTTTCGCTCAGCGCCTCAATCTTCTTGATAAGGCTCTTGGCCTTACTGCGACGCAAGCCGTAGCGTCCGTAAGCGCCTGTTTTCTTGTATGCCGGATTCTGCGGGAACAAAACGCCAACCACATAGATATCACGTTTCTTAGCTTCCTTGATAATGGAAACTAACGTATTAAAGCTACTGTCGAGCAATGCGGGATGATCATCTAAATATGTGGAGTCAAACAGGACCTCGGGATTCTTGCCCCAGGATTTGCATTTCGCCTTGCAGTAACGTCCATAATCCACCTTATAATCTGAACCGGACAACACACCAGGTCCGTCTTCAGTATATTCCGCAAGACCTTCAGGATATCCATCCTTCCAATAATCGTGATTTTCATCGTACACATAACCAGGATAGTTCTTGTAATAAGAGTCAAAGAAGTTATCACCGTCAGCACCATCGACCTTATGCCAGAAATCAATATCCAGCGACAGGACGATATATTTCATGTTCTTCACATGGTTGAACACATACTTGTGCAGCAAATCCCTAATGGTATAAATGGAGCTTGGCGTCTGCGCAATATTGATAGAAAAGAAATCATCTTTCATCTTGTTCGGAGACACACCATCCAAAGGTCTAGACGAGCCAACAATAACAACCTCGGCGGAATCCCTATATTTCCAGATCAGTTCCATCTTATAGCGCATCAGAAGCGCACTTTGACTGTCGCTAGGTTTCATATAGACACCCGCGCTATCGGGATCAAGGACAGATTCGTTTTCCAATTTTATCGGTTGCTGAATCCAGAAACTGGGATGCCACAACTCATCACTTTCGGCCACATCGATAACGCTACTGTCAGAAAGGTTTACCAGCACGATCTTAGGATGAGCATTGTTGGAATTGGTAACGGTAGCCACAATCAGGTTAGAACATTCATTAGGATTGCGATTCTGAACCCACTCGCTATGGTCAAAAGAAAATCCTTCGGGAGCCTTTACGGATTGAATGAGCTTGCCCGTACTATCGGCCACAAGAATACGTTCGTGGGTCTTGTAATCATCGCCAACAAATTCCTTGCCAGTCTTTCCACCGAAATCCAGGAACAAAGTCCTCTTGCAAACATCATGGGATAGCGACACGTTGCAGGCCTGTTCACCATTATACCAGACCGTATCCGCCCCACCCACACGAGCTCTAAGCAGGCGGGCCCCCGTCACAGCAAACTTATTGTTGTTGCTGACGCCCCCATGATAGGCTCCGTTAAAGAGTTTCTTCGGAGTTCCAAAACGGTTATTCGAGAAAGTTACCTGCCAAGTGCTTTTTTTCTCAAAGTCAGATTCGTTCTTATTATTACCAGCATCGGATACATAAACGATTACGGTATCTCCGTTATCCAGAACTCGCCATCTGGGAATTGCGGCATGATCGCTATCCAGCTTATAACGTTTATAAGTTTCAAGGTTTCTAACAAAAAGGTTAGACTTTCCACTTACGCCTTCCAATCCTGTACAATAGGCGACATATCGACCGTCAGGAGAAATTTCCGGATGATAGACCGAAACGGAATCATCAAACTCATAAGCATTCAAGAAGCCGTTAGAATAGTCCACATAGGCGAGATTTCCCGTCATATCGTCTCTAAAGGCAAGCTTTCCCTTATAACTTTTTGAAAGGCGGTATATGGTGTTATAGTCAATAACGGAACCTACGCGATTGCAACTAATGGTACCATCACTGCTCAACCATACCGCAGAAAGGAAGGGACCATAGACAAGTCGGAAGCCCACATAATCGGCCTTCGTTGAAGATGTTACGGTATAAACGTCACCCCTGCTGTAGACATGCATGGACTTGGGAGAATTCTGATAGCTCCCCCCCTTGATAATGCGTTCACCAAGAGAGCCGCCGTTCAGCGCCCCCACAAAGTTATACACTGTAGTATCGGCAAATTTTCCCAGCCAGTCGTTCACCCATTCCGCAACGTTACCGGCCAGATCACACACATTCAAATCATCGCCGGTAGTGCAGACTTCATGAACTTCATAATCAGAATTGTCGCTATTCCAGCTTTTCTTCGGGAGCCAATTTGTCTTTGCGGCAAAAGCCCATTCCGCTTCAGTGGGCAAACGGAAGCCCACATTTTCCATTTTATAGACGAAGCCTTCCAGGTTAGTGCAGTTTCCGTCGGAATCAAAAGTCATTCCCGTATAGGAATAAACCGTATCCAGCTTCTCTTGCTTACTCAAGGCATTCGCATATAGAACCGCATCATAGAAGGTCACGTTCGTCACAGGCAAATTTTCTTTTGAACAGGAAACGAACTTCCCCCACTTTTCGCCCTTGGCCAACTTCTTGTAATCGCCACAAGTAACCTCATGCTTATCCATGTAGAAACTGTAGTTGAAAAGGACCCGCATCTTGGTCTTTTCATTTTCCTTGGCATCTTCATCATCGGTTCCAAGGAAGTTGTCAAATTCTGCGGCAGGATCAAAATACACCATTCCCTTTGGCATATAGCCTTCTTCCGTAGAGCTGCTAGCAGAATCCGAACAGCCCCAGAAAAGCAAGACCATCATGCACAAGGCAAGGCTAAATACACGTTTCATTACTTAAGTCCTTTCAACACATCAACAAGGCGGGTTGTTATGTATTCGGCACCCACACTACTTAAATGGTCACGATTATAGGCCATTTCATCAGCGTAGTTATGGTAACCCATCTTGTATTCATCCATCAGGATAAAATGTTTCTTTCGCTTGGCCAAATCATTCAGCCACTGGATTTTTTCAACAGCGATACTGCGTTGTAGGCCATAAACACCAAAGCTACCGGTATTGGCATATTGGGGTGCCTGCGGGAAAATTATACCTATAAGATAAATGCCTTTTTCTGCAGCAATATCAGTCAGAGCTTCCACTTCCTGCAAGCAACTATCCAGGAATTCCAGCTGTTTATCGGTAAAGACAGAGTCAAACAGGACGTCAACCGGATCAGAATTCCAGCCGCGAGAAGCAGACCAAATATTTCCGCGTTCACTAAACTGTTCCACGAGTTCATCTTCTGCAGGATAGGCTTCACGAACCGCATCAACAAAGCCTTCGGGAATTCCATCTTCCCAATGATTGTGGTTTTCGTCATAAATATACCCAGGCACAAAATCTCTAATCAAAGCCCAGTGATCTTCGACACCACGCCAGTTATCCAAATCGACAGAGAATACAATAGCCTTCAAACGGTCTGCATGCTTCAAGGCGTAGTTTCGGATAAAATTCAAGTCTCGATGACCGTCAATACCCGACACAGCCACATTCAGCATATTCCATTCCGGATAGAGGTCGGGATTCAAGCCCATTTCACTGCGAGAACTTCCGACCATCAGGACTTCTGTACGGTCTAACTGTTCCCAAAACTTCTGAATCTTGATTCTATAGCGAGCCTGTTCAAGATTATGGCCATCTCCGAGGTAGACGCCAGCACTATCCCAATCAATCGTAGACTCTCCTCCTGCGTGACCGCTGTGCTTAATCCACAGACTAGGATGCCAAAGGTCATCACCTTCAATCAGTTCAACCACGCTACTGTCAGCAAGATTAATCAAGGCAATTCTAACATGAGAACCTTCCAAATCGGTAAGAGTAGCTACAGCAAAATTTTCCTTGTCGCTCCAATTGTTTCTTAGAGCCCATTCGCTATGATCAAAGGTATAGTTTTCGGGAGCGGCAACAGACTGTACCAGTTTGCCAGACTCATCGGCAATCAGCAGGCGCTGGTGAGTTCTGTATTTTTCGCCTACAAAGTCAGCACCAGTCTTTCCACCAAAATCAAGGAATAAGGTTCTTGCAGAGCCATCTTTAGACAAGGAAACGTTACAGGCCTGTTCACCATTGTACCATACTTCATCCTTTGCGGAAGAAGCCAGGGTTTCCCCCTTACGGGCAACTTTTGCACGGAGCAAACGAGCACCGGTTACAGCCAACTTTTCGTTAACACCGCCATGATAGGCTCCATCAAACAGTTTCTTGGGAGTACCGAACTTGCCGTTTGCAAAAGAAACCTGCCATGTAGAAGTTGCTTTAAAGGAATCATCATTTTTATTGTTGCCAGCATCCGTCACATATACAATCGTCGTATCCCCATCTTCGGTAACACGCCAGCGAGGTATAGCGGCACTTTCAACATCAAGTTTAACCAGACCGAAACCAGACACATCTAAATTACGCACATAAAGTTCAGAACGGCCGCTAACTCCTTCCGACTTGGTACAGAAGGCCACCTTGGAACCATCAGGGGAAATATCCGGATGATAAACCGACAGTGTATCATGGATTTCCCTAACGGTAGAACGGCCACTGGCATAATTCACAAAGCTCAAGTTTCCAGATACATTGTTTCGGAAAGCAAGCTTTGCAGAAAATGTTCCCACCAGGGACTGCATGGTAGACGAGCTAACTAGAGAAAGTACGCGGCTCCCGTTGGCGGAGCCATCAGAAGACAACCATGTTGCGTTGGCGATTTTACCATAAGCCAGCCTAAATCCCACATAGTCCGCCCTAGTCGAAGAAGTCACCGTATAGATATCGCCACGGGAATACACATTCAAGGATGTTAAATCATTACGATAGCTTCCACCCTTTACAACACGTTCACCAAGAGAGCCTCCATCAGGAGCTCCCGTATAATTTAAAATCGTAGTATCCTTGAAATAACCAAGCCAGTCATTCACCCACTCCATGGCATTACCTGCCATATCGCAAAGCATCAATTCTTCTTTAACGGCTTTCCTAGACAGGGTATTTCCTGTCTTTTTCACGGAACACACAGGATGCAGTACATAGTCAGAATTGCCGGCATTCCAAGACAAATCAGGATTCCAACCCGTAGAGGCCACCAGGACCCATTCCGCTTCCGTTGGCAAACGGTAGCCATCGGTTTCTGGCCTGAAGACAAAACCCTCTAAATCAGTGCAATGTCCTTCTGTGTCAAAAACAGCCTTCGTGTAGGAATAGGCTGTATCCCTATGATCCTTGACGCTTTTGCCATTGGCAAAGAGAACCGCATCATAGAAGGTAACATTGGTTGCAGGCAGACTATCGTTGTCGCAAGGAATCTGCAACAGTTTCAGTTCGTTAAATTCCTTACAGGTTACCTCATGTCGTCCCACAGAAAAATTGTAATCGAATTCCACCTTCATCACGGGGCGTTCATTGACCTTACCATATTCCGAGCCCAAGAAGGTTGAGTGCCCTGCGGCAAGAATCCGGAGCATACCTTCGACAGAATCCCTATCCATTACAGGCTGAAAATACTCCGGCATCACAATCTTCGCCTCCGGTTCAGAATCGGAGCACGAAAGAGAACAAAATACCATTCCCAAAGCAAAGAACGATGTCAAATATTTTTTGAGATGTTTAGGCATAAATAGTCCTGGTTAGACAACCAAATTTATAAAATTAAAGACTATTCTTTGCAACCTGCTGGTTTACCTTTATGCCTTCATAATCAGGAAAAAACTGTTCTGCAACCCGATACCAAATCAGAGCGTGATGTACATCATCTTTTAAATACAGATTGCCCATGTTAAAGGCGGCAAGCCCCATGAACTGGGAGGATGTCAACGGTTTAAATTCAAAACCCGTCCATGGTCCAGACTTGTATTTTTCACGGTATTCGTCATCCGTGTAGGAATACCCCTGGCGATTAGGTTCCAGGTTTACTGAGCCATAGCGTAAAAAAACATGCCCCGGCAAGAGAATTGCAGAAAGATTGATTTCACGAGCCTCAGCCACCATCATGGCAAGCCAGGCCAATCCCATACAACCCGAGGTTTTCGCATCAAGAACCTTCAACGGTAAAATGGAACCTTCCGATACCGCAGCCTCCCCCGCCCCGGCAAATTTTATATCCCAGAAATTCCAGAGCAATTTTTTTAGGGAACCTAAGGTATCACCCGAAGCTGCAAGGGAACTGTCGTAAAACGCAAGCCCCCTTCGCCAATCATCCGTAGAATCAGCGCAATCCACAGAGCGACCCTCAAAGCCACAAGCCATTTCCAAGTAGCTAGGATTTCCACCCTGACCACCCCAAAGCCAATACAACCCAATACCCCCCAGAACAAACAAAGTTCCAGGAACAAACAGCTTAAAGATGTATTTCGACTTTTTCATACGTTTTCACCCAACCGAAACGCATCGCCCGGAGCAAAACTAATCATCACCGAAGCGCGTCCCACTCCATGGGGGATTGCCAGAGGTCTCTTGCTGTCATCATGTAGACAACGAGTCTCTTGCTTTGCATATCCTTCTTCATCTTCATCATACGGCTGCGCACGCCAGGGCCACCGCCCCAACTGGTAAGCACCTGTACATCCAAACCTGTTGCATAAGCCAGCAAGGAACCCGGTCCACCACTCTTCTGATCCACACTTTCAAACACACCCGTAAAAGAATCCCCCATCAAAAGAATAGGAGCATTCTTACCACCCTTATAAGTTTCAGTTCCCTTATAAACCTTCATCACGTTCAAGGTATCCGCAGGATACTTTGCTTTTTCTGCATCCGGCAAATGAGCCACCAGATCACCTTCACGCAAGGTGGTCGTTTCCTGCAAATTCAGGGAACCAGGCTGAGCCCCCGTCTCTGCGTACCAGCTATACTGCGTCACGCGGCCGGCCAAAAGTTCCATGGCAGCAAGTTCACCCGGCAAGGCCCAGTGGGTATCGTAGCGCTGGTAGCTGAAATGAGGCGGTTCATCGCCTGCCTTTGCCGACATAAGTGCCGGATAAATATCCAGCACATCGATACCCGCTTCCAGAAGTTCCTGAGTAAAGGCTCGACCTTCAGGATTGACGCACAAGTCAGCAGCAGTCCCCGGCACAAGCTTTTCACCATAGATTTCTTCTTTCACCGGAACTGGAACAACCAACAATTGGATACCAAGAGAATCCAGATACTGCTTCAATTCTACCATTCGGGGCAGCGGATTATGGAGAGAATCCTGGGCACTAATCTTGTCAGCCAGCAGATAATTTGCATTGCGACGGAACCAGAGGAAACCTCCCTCCACCTTCTTGCCGTTAGCATCTACTTCGGCCCAGGCATTCTGTTCCTTGGGCAGTTTCGCCATCTGTTCTGCCAGAGCCTTGCGGAATGTTGCGGTAGCTTCGTTCGCCGGGCAGGAACCCTTCACTTCATTCAAAGTTTCAAGGCGGAATGCAGACGTTGTATCCAAGTGACGTTCCACCGGAATCACTTCGCCGGAATTGGCCAGAGAATCAGCCACCTGCTTAGCTCGAATCGCCTCATCACTCATACGGAACGCAGGAACTTCAAAGCCGATCCACATAGGCGTGCCCATTGGATTGCCACGCATCACGGCAAAGGGTTTACCATTTTCCCAGGGAGCACCTGCCGTATGCGGTTCCAAATCTGTATTCAAGGTCGGATACCAGTAAGAAGACAAAGTGCGAGCCCAGTTCATGGCATCATCCGCATTCATCTCACCAGTTAGATAGTAATTCAGGATTTCAGCAGCCTCTCCAGTAGACTTGTACTTCAGCTTACCATAGAAAACACTGCGACCCGTCCAGAAAGCTGGCATCACCTCGACCCACCATTCCACAGAACCGTCACTCATGGGAACACCCCACATGCGATTCACATTCTGGAAGGCACGGAACACTTCAGGTTCGTCCCACTTGACCGCTTCCACGGAATTCAAAATTACATTCAGGGAATCGTTACCCAACTGGGTATACATCAACTTGGCAAAAGGTTCCCAAGAAATGGGAGCACGTCCACCGACAACGGCCGGTTCATAAGCAGAAAGAGAATCCAGCATGGGGAACGGATAATCCTTCAGCTCGGCGGAAGCCATCTTACCAGTATAATTTTCAGGCTTTTCATCCTTACCGGCCCAACGGATAGGATTGTTAAAATAGGCGGCAAAATCAAGGGCAGCCATGGTGGGCTTTTCCACCACACGAATCTGCTTGTCTGCAGAAACCACTTTCATTTCGAAAACGGCAACCGGTGAAGAAGGAGGCGGCAGCGGAATGACAGGCGCAACCATTTCTGCAGAAGAATCAATTTCAGTCTTCTTATCGACCCCGGAATTACTTCCGGCACAAGACATCAAACCAAAAGAAAAAGCCGATGCAGCGAGAACGGCCCCGACCTTAAAACATTTAACGGTATAATTTTTCATATTCATTAGGGAATATAAAAAACTCCGCCCGACTTTATTTTTTTTGATTCTAAAAATTCATTTCCTCTGGGTAACACATCAAACATATCCAAGTGTTACAGGAAAGGAACAATTTCTATATTTAACTCGGTAAATAAAGGAATGCTTATGCCCGCACAAGGTGAACACAACAAGTGGATAGCTCTAGCCCTCTGTATCTTACTAGGCTATCTAGGACTGCACCGTTTTTACGAAGGAAAAATCTGGACGGGAATCCTCTGGCTTTGCACTGGAGGTCTTTGCGGCGTAGGTATCGTCGTCGACGCAATCCTCATCGTCCTTAAACCGGAACACTACTAATCTTCCCCATCAACCTTTAACCGAACCTCACCCATGAAAAGTCTTTTTGTTATCGCTACCGGCAGCGCAGGTAAAATTCGTGATTTCGCCCACATCCTGGGAACAGACCACTATGAATTCAAGACTCTCAAGGACATCGGTTTTGACGGGGATATCGTAGAAGACGGAAACTCCTTTGCCGCCAATGCCATCATCAAGTCTAGCGTTACCGCCCAGTGGCTCGCCGACCGCGGTATCGAAGCAACCGTTCTTGCCGACGATTCCGGTCTTGAAGTTTTTGCACTAAATGGCGAACCGGGAATTTACAGTGCTCGCTATGCCGGCGGTCACGGCGATGACAACGCCAACAATGACAAACTAATGGCAAAACTTGAGGGAATCAAAGATCGCGCCGCCCGCTATTTCTGCGCCCTCTCCTACCAGCAAGTCATCAAGGGCGAAGACGGAAAGTTCTCCGTGACCAAGCCTA
Source organism: Fibrobacter sp. UWH5 (assembly GCF_900142505.1). NCBI lineage: Bacteria > Pseudomonadati > Fibrobacterota > Fibrobacteria > Fibrobacterales > Fibrobacteraceae > Fibrobacter > Fibrobacter sp. UWH5. Next base: position 12,252 of record NZ_FRBB01000002.1, read on the forward strand.
AGATTTATGAAGGCGAATGCCGAGGCAACATCAATTATGCACCCGTAGGCGATATGGGTTTTGGATACGACCCTCTCTTCGTTCCCAATGGCGAAACCAGAACTTTCGCCCAGATGGAACTTGAAGAAAAGAAAGTCATCAGCCACCGCGGCAATGCCATCCGTGCCCTATATAAGGCACTCTCTTCCAAGTAAGACTTACTAGAACATTCCACATTAGGGTGTTTTCAGCAGAAAACACTTTTGTGCAATTATTTCAGCAAGACAATCCTCGCTCTGTTTAATTTTATAGTCAAACATGAGGATTGGTTTATGAATTTCAAAAAAGTATCGCAAGATTCCTGACTGTCGCTGCGTTCTCTACTATAGCAGCCCAAAGTGCTGTGGCAGCAACAGTTCACCAGAACCAGATTGGCTTCTTGACCAAGGGACTCAAGCAAATTGCAGTCGTTAGCGCAGAAGGCATGGAAGTTACCTTCAAGGACGCTTCCGGTTCAAAGGCTCTGTCCGTAAAGGTTCCTGCAGCGGCACCTTGGGCACCCGCAGGCGATACAGCAGCCTCCCTTGTAGATTTTTCCGAACTTTCCAAGGCTGGCACCTACCAGGCCTACATTGGCGATGAAGCCGTAGGCTACCCCATTATTGTCAGCGATAACGCCTATGAGGCAATCGGCAAGGCCGCCCTCAAGTTCTTCTACTTCCAGCGTTCATCCACCGAACTGACCGAAGAATTCGCCGGCAAGTACGCCCGCGCAGCAGGCCACCCGGACACAGCTGTTCGATACCACGAATCCACAGGAATCATCGACAACATCTCCACCTTTAATGGAGCCAAGGGATGGTATGACGCAGGTGACTACGGCAAATACATTGTCAACTCCGGCATCACAACCTACACCCTTCTTCAGCTTTACCGTCTGAACGAAGACTATTTCAAGTCCCTGAATTTGAACATTCCCGAAAGCAAGAACGACGTTCCCGACATTCTTGATGAAATCCGCTGGAACCTTGAATGGATGCTGACCATGCAGGATGTCGACGGCGGTATTTTCCACAAGTTGACCACCAAGAATTTCTGTGGTGAAATCATGCCCGAAAAAGACAAATCCGTCCGTTTCGCAATCGGCAAGAGCATCACCGCTACCTGGAACTTCGTAGCAGTCATGGCTCTCGCAGCAGACATCTACAAGCCTTATGACGAAGCTTTTGCAGAAAAGTGCGTTCGCGCCGCCGAAAAAGCTTACTACTGGGGTACACTGAATCCTAACGCAAAGTTTGTACAGCCCTCGGGCGTCGGCACCGGAACCTATTCCGACAACTCCGCTACAGACGAACGAATCTGGGCCGCCGCCGAACTTTTCCGAATCAGCAAGAACGAAACCATCAAGGCAAAGTTCCAGGAAGTCCCCCTGTTCCATTCCAGAACGTCTCTGCCCACCTGGTCTACCACCTTTATGCTGACTTCCTACACCGTATCCACCAACCCCACCATTTTTGACAAGGCAGATGTGGATTCTGCAAGAATTCAGGTTTTGGGTCTCGGAGACAAGATCGTTGACCTTTTGAATGATAACGGCTATGGCGTCGCCATGGACGGCAAGGATTTCAACTGGGGTTCCAATAGCTTCGCTGCCAACAAGGGCATGGCCCTGATCTACTCCTACATCCTGACCAAGGAACAGAAGTATCTGGATGCTGCAGTAGGTCTGTTGGATTACCTCATGGGAAGAAACCCCCTGGATATGTCTTACCTGACTGGCTATGGCGTGAACCAGGTTATGCACCCCCACCATCGTCCCAGCACAGCTGACACCGTTGAAGCCCCCGTCCCCGGCATGCTTTCTGGCGGTCCCAACCCCGCCGCCACCGACATCAAGTCCTGCGGCAACGTAGACTACCGCGATGAAAGCGCTCCCGCCAAATCCTTCTACGACAACAAGTGCAGCTACGCCAGTAACGAAGTGGCTATCAACTGGAATGCCCCCTTCGCCTTCCTGGCCAACGGTCTCCAGGCAATTTCCTCTACTGGCAAGGTATTCGACGTCGAAAAAGCCTCTGCCGCCAACTTTGAAGTGAGCAGTATCGCCAGGAAACGCGAAATTTCCCCGAAAAACACAGTTGGCAGCCAGCTGATTGTTCGCAAGGGAAGCATAAACATCAAAAAGACCGATGTTAACGGATCTACTCGCTACTTCAATCTCAAAGGACGTCAAATCCGTTAAAATCCACACCCCAGAAAAAATGTGATTAACACCACACATTTTTACAACGGAAAATGCGGCGGAACCATGCGTTCCGTCGTATTTTTATTTACCTTTTGCGGTATGAATAAGAAAATTTTTATCCCCGTCTTTTTTTCTCTTGCCGCATATATTTCCGCAGCAGAGCCTCTCTGCCTTTCTCCTGTAGAAGCCAGTGGCATTTCCGCCGAAACCCAGGCTAGTATTCCTTCCCTTTTCAAGAACTACGTTGACAGCCAGGGCAGCTACCAGATTGTTGCCGAAGGTTGCCAGAAGACAGCCTCCATCAACGTCAGCAAGTTGGGTCAGGCCACCATGGTCAGCGCCAAGATCCAGGATTCCGAAAACAAGCCTGTCTGGAATCACCAGGTCAAGATTCTCAAGGAAGAGAATATGGACAAGGCCCTTGCAAAACTGGCCGAAGTCATGAGTTCCGAAAATCAGGCTGCAGCACCTGCCGTTGAGCCCGCAGTTGAATCCGTCGCCAAGGCAGAACCTGCCGCCGAACCGGTTGCAGAGCCTGTCGCCGAGCCTACCCCCAAACCGGCAGCAGAACCAGTCGCAGCCGCTCCGGCTCCCATGCCCGTAGCAAAGGCCCCCGCAAAACAGCCCGCCGCACAGCCTGTTGCAGCACCGGCTCCCGCAGTTTATGAAGCAGCTCCGGCCGCAGAACCTGCACCCGCCAAAAAGCCTCGCATTCCCAATCTCTACTTCGGTGTCGGTCTCGGTCTGACCAAGTTCATCGGTGACGAAATCAACGCATTCACCGATTACGAACCCCTGACCTCCTACGATTTCTTCTTTGCGTACGATTCCAAGTACACAATCACCATGCTGACCCTCAACATCAGCCACAAGGTCAATACAGTCGACAGAAATAACAAGGTTAACAACGGCGATTACTACTACTATAATTACGATAAGTACGAAGACATCACTACAGACTATATCGCCTGGGGTTTCTCTTTCTACTACCCCATCCTCTCTGGTCCGATTGCCCCCTACATTGGCGTGGGTATGTCTGCAACAACCTTTGACATCGATTACGAATACAACAGCGATGAAATCCGCGACAACGGCCTCCAGGCTCACATTGGTGGCGGCATCCTACTGAATCGTAACAGACGTCTCAACACCTGGATTCATGGTGAATACTTCTTTAACACCTATGAACCCATTAACCACACTTTCCATGGTTTCAGCCTGCTCATGAGAGTTTCTCTGGGCGTCTAACCCACAAGGTCAAATTTTTATGGAAAAGGCTTGGCCCAGGGCCAGGCCTTTTTTTTGCGACAAGGAACTGCTCTTTTGAACAGTTTCCATTTCGTTTTTACTATATTGTCGACCGAAAAGTTCGCAGGGGCAGAACTATCTTGACACTAAAGTGTCAGCGAAAAAGTTTATCTTTGTGAAAAATTTTGAAATAGACATTTTGAAATAGACATTTTGAACTGATTTTTTAACCTTAAACGTTCTGATTTAAAGATTATGGCAGCAGCAAAGTATACAGACGACAGCATTAGAACACTGGAATGGAACGAACACATCCGCGAACGTCCGGGTATGTACATCGGCAAGCTGGGCGATGGCCAGAGCCCCGATGACGGTATCTACGTTCTCGTCAAGGAAATTATCGACAACTCCATCGACGAATTCGTCATGGGCGCCGGTAAAAAGATCATTATCGACATTGAAGATCACTCCGCCCACATCCGCGACTTCGGCCGCGGCATCCCCCTGGGCAAGGTCATCGACTGCGTCAGCAAGATCAATACCGGTGGTAAGTACGATTCCGACGCCTTCCAGAAGTCTGTAGGTATGAACGGCGTGGGTACCAAGGCTGTAAACGCCCTCTCTACCAAGTTCATCGTCAAGAGCTACCGCGATGGCCGCGTCAAGGAAGCAGAATTCAGCAAGGGTGTGCTTGTCCGCGAAGAAAAGGAAAAGGACACCACCGAAAAGAACGGTACCGAAATTTTCTTCGAACCGGACGCCAATATTTTCAAGAACTTCAGATTCCTTCCCGCCTACATGGAAGAAAAGGTCTGGAACTATGCCTACCTGAACAACGGTCTTTCCCTCATCATGAACGGCAAGACCTACGTCAGCCCCAACGGCCTCCTGGATTTGCTCCAGAAGCACGTAGACGATTCTATCCGTTATCCGGTGGCCCATTTCAAGCAGTCCGACATTGAGATCGCCTTTACCCATGGCAACCAGTATGGCGAACATTATTACAGTTTCGTGAACGGCCAGTATACCACCCAGGGCGGTACCCATCAGCAGGCTTTCCGCGAAGGTATCGTCAAGGGCGCCCGCGACTTCTTCAAGAAGGATCTGGATCCGTCTGACGTCCGCAACTGCATTATCGGCGCCATTTCTGTGCGTATCCAGGAACCGGTGTTCGAATCCCAGACCAAGACCAAACTGGGCAGCACCACCGTTTCTCCGGGAGGCGCTCAGCTCCGTACCTGGATCGTGGATTACGTTTCCAAGGAACTGGACAACTACCTCCATAAGAATCCCGAAACCGCAAAGGCCCTTCAGGATCGCATTACCCAGAACGAACGCGAACGCAAGGAAATTGCAGGTATCAAGAAATTGGCCAACGAACGCGCCAAGAAGGCAAGCCTGCACAACAAGAAGCTTCGCGACTGCAAGGTCCACCTGACCGACGTGAAGAACGCACTGAACAAGGAATCCATGATCTTTATCACCGAAGGTGACTCTGCATCCGGTTCCATCACCAAGGCTCGCAACGTGCAGACCCAGGCCGTGTTCAGTCTCCGCGGTAAGCCCTTGAACTGTTTCGGACTTACCAAGAAGGTGGTTTACGAAAACGAGGAATTCAACCTGCTCCAGAGCGCTCTGGATATCGAAAATGGCCTTGAAGACTTGCGTTACGACAAGGTGATTATCGCAACCGATGCCGATGTGGACGGTATGCATATCCGCCTGCTGCTCATGACCTTCTTCCTGCAGTTCTTCCCGGAACTGGTAGAACAGAAGCACCTGTTCATCTTGCAGACTCCGCTGTTCCGCGTGCGTAACAAGAACGTGACCAAGTACTGCTATGACGAAGCCGAACGCGACAAGGCCGCCAAGGAAATCGGCAAGACAGGTCTGGAAATCACCCGATTCAAAGGTCTGGGCGAAATCAGCCCCGAAGAATTCGGGCAGTTCATTGGCGACCAGATGCGTCTGGAAACCGTGATTCTCCCGCCGGACGCCAACTTCGGCAAGATGTTGGCCTATTACATGGGAAACAACACTCCCCAGCGCCAGGACCACATCGTGACGAACCTCCGTGCTGAAGCGGTTGACGAACTTTAACCTAGATCGTCAGACGAAACAGACCGCGAATTTAACGCAAGGAAGCCCGCTTCGGCGGGCTTCTTTTTTAGGTTTGCGGGACTCGATCTGCGTCCCCAAATCAAACAAAATCAAGTGACGCGGAAGGCCTGCGTACGGGGACCGGACTTGGGCTTGTTCTTGCCGGGCTGGATCATGAGAACCTTTTCCATGCGGTTGCCTTCCATCTTGAGCACACGGAAGGTGTAGCCCTTGATGACCACTTCGGCGCCAGGAGAGGGAATGATTCCGAGGGTTGCCTGGATCAGGCCGGAAAGGGTTTCCACATGGGAATTTTCCGGAGCTTCCAGTTCCACGCCCAGTTCGTATTCCAGGTCGGACAGGGTCATCAGCGGATCCAGGATGTAGCGGCCGTCCTTCAGTTTCTGGACGTCCTGTTCCTCATCCACGTCGTCTTCGTCGCGGATTTCGCCAACGATTTCTTCAAGGATGTCTTCCAGGGTTACAAGGCCCGCGGTTCCACCATATTCGTCGACCACAATGGCCAGCTGGTTACCGGTCTTTCGCAGGTCGGTCAGCATGTCGTCAATTTTCTTGTGGTAGGGCACGAATACCGGCGGCATCACCAACTTCATGATGTCGAAAGTTTCGGTTTCGTGATGTTCGGTGTACCACTGCAAAAAATCGCGGTTAGAAAGGATACCTACGATGTTGTCGACTGTTTCCTTATACACCGGCAAGCGGGAATGGCGTTCGGTGTTCAGCACCTTCACCAAATCTTCCAGGCTGGTATCGGCATCGATGGCGCACATGTCCACGCGGGGAGTCATGATTTCGCGAACCGGAGTTTCCACAAAGTCGAAGATGTTCAGAATCATCTGACGTTCTTCTTTTTCCAGACCTTCGCCATCGTCGCCCTGGACGTCAGACAAGTCGGCCTGAACAGCGTCGCGGCGTTCTTCGGGCAAGAAGCTGAGTTTGGAATCGTAACCCATGACCTTCAAGATCTTGACAAACATCCAGTGGCAGATTTTTGCGGGTACCGCAAAGGGCAGGCGGATCCACTTGAACAGAGGGATCAGCACAATGGCCAAGGTGTCGGGTTTCAGGTTTCCGAGAACGTTGGCGCAGAAAACCGTAAGGGTATAAATGCAGATGCAGGCCACCACCATATAGGCCAGGAACGCAAGAATCCAGAAGTCCTTTGCCCAGGGGAGCATCTCGAACAGATAGAATCCCAGGACACCGCTACCCACATTGCAGAAGATTCGGCCAATGGAAATGGTCTCGTTGAATCCGCCCAGTTCCACCAGGGCGGCCACCTTCTCTTCACGGCCTTCGCGGTCCTTGGCATCACGCTTGGCGTAAATGCCACTGAACACAGCCTTGATTAACGAGAAAGAGAAGGAAACAAAAAGGAAAAGGATTAAAAAAACAATCGCCCAACTTTCAGGAGATTCCATCAGTCCTTCTCCTTGTAGGGGTCAAGTCCAAGAAATTCGCACTCGCGGGCGCGCATCACCTTGCGGTCGGCAGCCTTGATGTGGTCGTAACCGGACAGGTGCAAAAGGCCGTGAACAATGACACGCTTCAGTTCGGCGTAGAAAGTGTTGCCGTACTCCGGAGCCTGTCTGCGGACCTGTTCCTGGGCGATGTAGATTTCACCCAGCATTTCGGGTTCACCGGGGAACTCGGCATGCCATTCAAAGGAGAGCACGTCGGTCACCTTGTCCAGACCGCGGTAATTCTTGTTCATTTCGCGGACGAATTCGTCGGAACACATGACGATATTGACGTCCTTCTCCTTGCCTTCTTCGGCCAGGAGTTTGCGAGCCATCTTTTCAAACTTGTCCTGATAAGGGAACTTCTCGATGTCGCCTTCGGTAAGAAAGTCGATGTTATAACTAGCAGGGTCCATTAGATGTTGTACCACTTCTTGAGAACTTCGATGATAGCTTCAGCCTGGGCCTTGCCGGTAATCTTGAACTTACCCTGGGCCTTGAAGTTTCCGTTCATCTTGCGATAACGACGGAGGCTAACCTTAGGTTCACCGAATTCACCGGTCTTGGGATCCTTTTCCTGATAGTGGAACATGACGGTCGGCCATGCGCCCTTGGAGAGGATCTCCTTGCCCAATTCCTTGATGACTTCTTCGCCAGAGTCTTCGTCGCTGAATGCAACGGTCAGTTCTTCAACTTCCATAGTGCTATCCTTTTATGAAATACTTCTATATATATAGCTTTTTTCGCCAAAAGAGCAAATCTCCAAGGGGTTTTAGTCCACGGAATACATCAAACTTTTATTTTTGATACAAAAAGGAATCTTCCCCTAAAGCTATATTTGCCCCAAAAGACATGAAGACCCCTTTGAACGAGAGGCAATATGTGTTCACGCTATTCTAGAGTTATCGCGATATTCCTGGCCCTTCTGGTAGCCAACTCCTTCGCCGCCAAGTCCGCCTCGGGCAAGGTCCGTTCCCGCATTGGCGAAGTAACGACCCAAAAGGAAGGCAAGGGAGACTGGAAAGACCTTAATGTTGGAAACAAGGTCAACCAGAGCGACTTGATCCGTACCCTGCTGGAATCCCAGGCAATCATCGCCCTCCCCGACGGAAGTAACTTTTCCATCGAAGAGAATTCCCTGGTGTCCATGACCGAAGTGATGACAGACGACGGGAAGAATTACATCACCGCCGAAATCAAGTCGGGCAAGATTAAGTTCGACGTCCAGAAACAGAATGGCGGAAGTCATTTCAAGTTCAAGACGGGCACTGCCACGGCAGCTATCCGAGGAACCTACGGTCTGACAGGACTTAGCGAACGCCAGACACCCATTGCAGCCCTGATTTTTGGTAAGATGGACATGTTCATGGGAACTCAGGCCGTATCCATCCACGAAAATCAAGCCATTGTCACCCACCGCGACAAGTTGGTCGTCATTGACCTGAGCGTAGGAGCCGACGCCGATTTCCTGGACAAGATTGACAGCCTGGCAGGCGACTCCACCATCACGGAAGAGGAACTGCTCAAGAAAGCCGGCGAACTGGACAAGCTCCGTGCAGAAGCCCTGAAAAAATTGAAGGATGGCGTGCGTTGCGAATTCGAGGCTCTGCCGGACACCATCCGCGAAAACTCCGTAAAAATCCAGGGCCAGTGCACCCAGGGCATCAAGGTCGGTATCGGCGGCGAAATGCAGAACTCCGACGAAGGCTCCGTCACCTTCACCCCGGAATGGTCTCCGAAACAGCAAGGTCCGAAGAAATTTACAGTCACCTGCCAAGTGGGAAAGACCAGCTTTGACTGCGGAAACTTGGCCACTTACTATGTCAGTTCCGCCCCCAGGGATTCTGTGGCAGGCCACGAGCCCTTGACTCTCATCACCAGTTCTCCCCTTACCGTTAGCGATCCGTCTGCGACCATCATCGAAGGAAGATTTGATCCGTCCGACCCCAATGCCACCCTTACGGTAACCCACGATGGCAAGGTTTCTGACAACCTGCTCCTGCGCAATCCCGATGGACACTTGCGTTACAACCTATCCATCAAGGACTCCTGGAAAAACTGGAACAGCGAACTGGTGGAAGTGGAATACAATTCTGAAAAATACGGAACCGAAAAGGCAACACTCAAGCTGGCCATCAAGAAGAACAGCAAGACCATCAATACAATTTCTCCAACCATCGGCATCACAAGGACCGATTCCCTCAAGTGCTTTATCAAGTTAAATATCAAGGATACTGAAGGTGACCAGGTCATACTGACCCCCTATGTAGATGGAGTCAAGGGCATCGACCAGATTTACGGAAACTCCGGTGAATACACCTTGAAGACCACCAAGGGCATCCACAACTACAGCTTTACTGCAGAAGACCTGGCAGGCAACACAAGCAAGGCTAGCAAGACCTTGGGATGTTTCCCCAAGACTAATGCCACCCTGGATGTCGAAGGACCGAAGAAGATCCGCCTCCGCGTTCCGCGCCCGCCCCAGAACCACACCAATCGTTTTTACCAGATGATCCGTTTCAAGGTTAACGGGCTGCCCGAAAACAATCCCCAGTTTATCAAGCGCATTGTCATTAGCCAGTCCGGCGAAAAGGATGACGTTCTCACCGAAACCGATTTTCATGGAACAGCTTTTGACAGGCAGGTAGGAATCATCCGAGGAAAGACTACCGAAATCAAGATCAAGGTATTCCTGAAGAGCGGAGAGACCTTGAACGCAACTAAGATTTACGAGGTTCGCTAATGAAACACGTTCTTATTACAGCAATCGCGTTAACAGCAAGCCTTTCCTCTGCACAAACTGAACTTCAGGCAGAAGCTCAAGCCGCAGCCCAGACAGAACAGACCCCAGCACAGAAGTCCCCCATTCTTCGGGGCACCGCCATTAGCGGAAACATCCGCGGTTTTCTGCGAGCAAGCGAATCCCCTTATCTTGTCACTGGAGACTTGCTTGTAGACAAGGCTTCGGCCCTGGTCATCGAACCCGGAGTCATCCTCCAGTTCACTCCCGGTTCCAAGCTGAAAGTCGAAGGTCAGATTGTGGCTGCAGGCATCAGCACCGAAGCAGTCGTTTTCAAATCCGCAGCCAGGACACCCAAGGCCGGCGATTGGAAGGGCATCACAATTTCTGGCGAAAACGGATCCGAGTTGCGTAACGCAGTCATTACCGATGCAGAAAACGGAGTCGTCATTGAAAACACAGGGCTGAACCTCCACGGAAGTTCTATCAAGAACAGTACAGGTCGCGGTCTTTATATCCGTAACGGCAAGGCAGAAATCACGGACTGCGAATTTACCGACAACCAGGGTGCAGCCCTCCATGTATCCAACTACGGCGAGGCCTCCCTGGACAACGTTGTCTTCAAGAAGAACACCGTAGCCATCTACAATTCCAATCTGGGATACATTGATGCTAGCGGAACCACCATCCAGGAAAACGGCTATGGTATTCTGGATATGGGCAACAGCCATCTGACCCTGAAAAATTCCGACATATCGAAAAATACCGTGGGAGCAAGCGCCGCTGACGTTCTCGACAATTCCGTTTCAGAAAGCATTTCCGGCAACGCCAACGATTTTACGGTAGATTCCAGAACTGTTGCAGGAGCCCTTTCCGAAGACCCCCAGATTTTCGGAATCAAGAAACGTATTACCGACCCCGACGAAAAGATCGGAAACCTGATCAAGTCCCGCGAAAAGGAATCCGCCCTGCAGGATTCTACCGCAAAGTCCTGGAACATCATCGGTAACGTCATGCTGGGCGGAAACTACCACCATGTCATCACCGGCAAGTCCTACGAAAATACATTCCAGGTTCCGGGATTCGGTGCTGAAGCCAGCGCCTACTTGCTGATGCAGTCTCCAGACGGTCGAACCATCGAATTTAACGCAGACCTCTCTGCAGACTCCTGGAGTCACTTCTCACCAAACCCGGTCACCCTCTCCTACACAGACCAAGTCAACCATTTAGTTCTAGGTGACTTCCAGAAAAGTCAGGGGGACATCTACATGTCAAACCTACCCATCTTCGGTGTAGGCTACACCATGTCGCTCCTCAGAAACAACGCAGACATGCCCCTCTTTGAACTGGGCGGTTTCTTTGGCGAAGCCCGCCGCCCTTACGCCTGGAATGACCGTCACCCCCTTATTTACAAAGAATACATTGAAGATGGAGAACTCCAGGCCCAGCGTCTTGCCTACGGAGCCTCCTTCAAGTGGGCGCCCGTACGCCGTTTCGACGCCACCGTGGGAATCATTTACGCCAACGACGAAATGGAAGACCCGCTGCTCCGCGACGGTTCCAGCAGAAGTACCGGCGAACCGATGCAGACTTCCTTCACCATGTACGCCGACGGAAACTGGCTATTCTATCCTGGAGACATTGAACTGAATGGCTCTGTGGCCGTAGGTCGCGCAGACACCGCCGACGTCGCCAAGGAACGCGCAGCAAACAAGGTATTTAGCGAAGCAGGACTGAACGTAAGTTCCATGGGAACTCTCCGTCAGCTTATGAACAACGAATCCCGAATTCGCACCCTCAGCGACCAGGAACTCTACAACATTTTCGGAGACAACACCACCCTCACCCGCAGCCAGATGCGCGACTCCTTGCGCACCCTCATTCGCGATGCGAAACTTGCCAAGCGTGAAGAAGACAGCGATATCGAAGACAGCCGCGTTATGGGCCTCAACTGGGGCAGTCAGAATTTCGCCATCGGCGCTTCTCTTGACTGGAGCATCTACAAGACAACTATCTCGGCTCACGTCAAGTATGTAGGCGAAGACTTCTACAGCGCAGGTTCCCCAGACCAGCTTTCCGACACCCGCGAATTCGGCGGCCGCATTGAACAGGAAATCCGAGATTACTGGACTCTTGGTTTCGCCTACCAGATTAACGTAGAGAACGCAGCCAACCACGGAAACACCAACCTATTCGGCCTTGGTGAAGGAACCCGTTGGGGATTCTTTGACGAGGCATCCGACAGTTGGCAGGAAGAACATGAACTGGATAACGACAGAACCAAGTACATCCAGAATTTCTCTCTAGAAAACACATTCAAGATCTCAAACAACATTTCTACAAGACTGAATTACAATCTTGAATACCGCACTCAATATCGTCCCTACCAGTTGCAGGTGAACCAGTTCTACAAGGACGGAGTTTTCCTAGACGATTGGTTTGCACCTCGCAAGGGAAAGAAAACTATTGAACTGACCGACAACGAAAATTCCACAACCGTAGACGCAGAACGTTGGGCTCAGTACACCGGCTATGCCATTGAAGACTACCTGGCCTCCAATTTCCAGGAAAGAATTTTCAGACATACCTGGGCAGCAGATGTATCCCTGAAACAGGGTAAATCCATTGTCAAGGTGGGTGGAGTCCTCTCTATCAGATCTGACTATTCCAAATTCTACAAGGATAGCCTTGCCAACTTGCTGGACCTCGCTGATTCTACCTGGGGCAAGATGGGTTATTACTTCGGCGGCGCCGATTATCTGGAACACACATATCCCCTTTCATGGACTCTGGAAACAGACCTTCTCCAGAACAGCCTAATTGTCCGCCCCCGCTTCAAGAACTATACTCGCGACGAAATGAAGGAATCCGAAATCAATGTCGACGAAGAAATGACGATTCCCCTCATGAACAAGTTCCTGACGCTTGGCATCAACGGAGAATTCCGCTACCTGCTTACCACCTGGGAAGACGATGGCGAACAGGATGAAACAGAAATGGATATTCTTGGTGGTCTGAACGTAAAGGTGAACCACACCAAGCACTGGAGCAGCGAATGGTTTGCCGGCACGGCCATGTATCTGCGTCCCGATAGCAAGCGCGATGAATACACCGACATCTACGGCGGTATCCGCGTGAACTACATTTTTTAATACGGTAAGCGTAAAAGTACCGCATACGGTAAAGAAAGAACATTGAGAGGCGAGGCTTATGCCCCGCCTTTTTCATACATTTTTAGTACGTTCACTTTTACCCTTTGGGAAGGTGTTAAAAATTTTTATCATTGGCGCCGAAAATTAATAGTTTGATTTCTGACGAAAAAAAAGAGGCGAAAAATGTTCACCCACAAGACGAAAATTGTATGCTCCATGGGCCCCACCACCAAGGATGACGAGGTTGTCTCCCGCCTGATTATCGCAGGCATGAACGTGGCCCGATTCAATTTCTCCCACGGCTCCCACGAATCCCACAAGGATGCCATGGACAGGGTGAAGCGCGTTTCTGCCAACCTCAAGCGACCCATCGCCTTGATGTTGGACACCAAGGGTCCCGAAATCCGCACCGGCAATACCGAGGGTGATGCCGTCATCCAGTTCAACAAGGGCGACAAAGTTTGGGTAACCGTCGACGACACCCTCACCAAGGGCGCCACAGAAAACGAACCGGCAAAGCTGAGCCTTTCCTGGAAGGAATTGCCCCAGAAGATTGAACCCGGCCACCGCATCCTTATTGCCGACGGCCTCCTGGAACTAGACGTAGAAGAAACGGACGGCTTTACCGTCAAGTGCGTCGCCAAGAATTCCGCAGCCATCGGAAGCAAGAAGAACGTGAACCTGATCGGTCTTCACGCCGGCCTTCCCATCATGAGCGAACAGGACAAGAACGACATCAAGTTCGGTGCCGAACAGGACGTAGACTTTATCGCCGCCTCTTTCGTAAGCTACGCCAGCGAAGTCCAGGAAATCCGTCGCTATCTGGATAGTCTCAATTCCAAGGCAAAGATTATCGCCAAGATTGAAAACGAAGAAGGTCTGAACAACATCCGCGAAATTGCCGCCACGGCTGACGGCATCATGATTGCCCGCGGTGACCTTGGCGTTCAGCTGCCCACCGAAAAAATTCCTCTGGCCCAGAAGCACATCATCCGCGTCTGCCGCCAGCTGGGCAAGCCCGTCATTACAGCCACCCAGATGCTGGACTCCATGATTCAGCACCCCCGCCCCACCCGTGCGGAATTGACCGACGTGGCTAACGCTATTTTCGACGGTACCGACGCCGTGATGCTCTCCGGCGAAACCGCCAACGGTCTCTACCCCATCGAAGCGGTAGAAACTCTGGTCCGCGTTGCAGTTACCGTAGAATATTCTCCCGAATACTACAAGAAGATGCGGGAATCCTTCGAAATGGATCTGCAGGGCGACATGAGCCGCATCGTTTCCCAGAACGCCTACCAGACCGCCCGCGAAGTGAACGCCGCTGCCCTCATCACGCCGACGCTTACCGGAAACACCGCCCGCATGATCAGCATGTTCCGTCCCAGTCAGCCGATCCTTGCTGTAACTCCCTTCGCACAGGTCAAGCGCCAGCTCCTCTTGAACTGGGGCGTATTCCCTCTGTTTGCCGAAGAAGTAAACGACTCCGATTCCATGGTGCAGAACGCTATCAAGAGCGCCTACGACGCAGGAGCCGTCCACATTTCCGACCGCATCGTCATGGCTTCCGGCTACCCCATTAGCGCACAAATTGTGAACACCATCCGAGTCCTCCACGTGGGTAACGAACTGGTGAAGGGCGAACAGGGCGGCTGCGCCTCTGCAGATATTGCCCGCGCCAACGGCCGTATCCTTCGCGCAAAGACCCCCACCGAAGCCTACATGCTTCTGCGTCGCGACAGCAACGAAATCTTGCTGTGCAACACTCTGACCGAAGAATACATTCCCGTACTCCGAGACGTTCGCGGCGTAATTGTAGACGGCGAAAGCAGAATTCCTGCAGAAACCTTGCCTCTGATCAACCCCCGCCTGGTATGGCTCGCCCTGGCCAAGGGTGCCTTCAACGCTCTGGAAAGCGGCATGGCCGTCACCATCGACGGAAAACGTCTTGTGGTTTACGAAGGTACGCTGTAAATTTCTACCTTTGGGTTGATGTATACCTACCGCTACAGAGAACTTTCCGTCGCCCTCGCCAAAAAGGGTGAGTACCGAGCCGCTTTGGCCCGGGAATTGCGAATCCATCCCGAAGAAATCTTCAATCTGGAAGTGGAACGTTTTTCTCTGGATAGCCGCCGTAAGGGAGACCCAAAGTGGTCTTACAATGTCATTTTTGAAGTAAAGCGCCAGTTGCGAGCCACGGGCAATCACGCCAAGGGTTTGGTGGCCGCCACACGAGAAACCGAATCCCTGGAAAATGATCCCCAACGCAACACCGTTCCCATGGCAGGCCATGTGGATGTGATCGGCGCAGGTCCCAGCGGATTGTGGGCAGCCCTACACTTGCTTCGCAAGGGTTTTTCTGTGGACCTCTACGAACAAGGCAAACTGGTAGAAGAACGTTTTAGGGATATCCGCCGTTTCTTTGTAGACCGAAAATTCAATGCATACAGCAACGTGCTCTATGGCGAAGGTGGCGCAGGTGCCTTCAGTGATGGAAAACTGAACACCCGCAGTCGCAACCTGTTTTCTGAAGCGGTACTAAAGGACATGGTATCCTTCGGCGTCGATGAATCCGTAGTCACCTTTGCAAAGCCCCACATCGGCACGGACCGACTGGTTTTGATGTTACGTCAGCTTCGCGCCGAAATCGCACGACTGGGCGGCAAGATTCATTACAGCACCACCCTGGAAGATATTGAAATCAAGGACGGACGGATTTGCAGCATCAAGCTGCGGGACGTGTCCCGCCGTAATTTGGGAGAAGTTCCTTCTGCAGACTTCGCAGAAATCTGCCCCAGCCATTGGCAGCCTTGCGAGGCACTGGTTCTCGCCGTAGGCCATTCTGCACGTCACATTTACGAGATGCTCCATGCTCGCGGAGTCTCTCTCGAAAGCAAGGCGTTCGCCATGGGCGTTCGCGTAGAACACCCGCAGATGCTTATCAACATGCGCCAGCTGGGTCGCGACATTGATACTAAACTTACCGGTTCCGCAGAATATTTTTTGGCAACGCCGACCTTGAACAAGACCAGTTCCGCCTACAGTTTCTGCATGTGCCCCGGTGGTGTCCTGGTGCCCTGCGCTTCAGAACCCGGCACTCTCGCCACCAACGGCATGAGCTACAGCCATCGAAACGGTCCTTTGGCCAACGGCGCCATCGCAGTTCCTATTACACCGGGTGCAGAAGGTTTCGATATCAAGACTGCCGGCACCCTCTTTGGCGGTCTTGACCTGCAGCGCAAAATTGAAGCCGACGCCTACGCAGTTGGCGGTAAGAACTACGCCGCTCCCGCCCAGACCATCAAGAACTTTTTGGCAAAACGCGTCGACAAGAATCTGCCCAAGACCACATACCCCTGCGGCCTGGTAAACAGCAATATGTGGGATTGGATGGACAAGACCATCTGCGCTTCCCTGGCAGAAGGCTTCCAGAATTTTGACAAGAAGATTCCAGGCTTTATTGAAGAAGGTTTGATTGTGGCGCCGGAAACTCGAACCAGTTCTCCCCTCCGCATCACCCGCAATAACGAAACTTTAGAAAGCGTCAACACCAAGGGTCTTTACGTTCTTGGTGAAGGTGCCGGCTACTCCGGTGGAATCGTCACCAGCGCCGCCGATGGCATCCGCCTAGCCCACTACGCAAAAAGAAGTAAACAGTAGACAGTGGTTAGTAGACAGTAGAAAGGAATTCACCATCCACTAATCACCAATCACTAACCACTAATCACTAACCACTAAAACATGATAACTCGCCAGATTGACCGCAACTTCGCAAATATGCGTCTCGACCGATTCCTCCGCAAGGCTTTCCCCGAGGAATCCCTCTCCGTATTCTTCTCCGTCATCCGCAAGAAGAAAGTCCGCGTCAATGGCGTGGTCGCCAAGGCAAACCAGATGCTCCAGGAAGGCGATCTGGTAAACATCTATGAAAACTTCAAGTCCGTTTCCGAAGAAGAAAAGGACATGAGCCGCGCCCAGTCCGCACAGATCAAGGCCGAAGTAGAAGCCGCCTACGAGGCAGGCGAATCCAACATCATTTCCTTCCCCGGTGCAGCGGGTTCCGCAGCAGGCGCAAACCGCGACAAATCTGCGGTCACAGGCTTCGCCAAGAACAAATCCACCTGGGGCAAGAACATGTCTGGCGCCGAGAAGCAGTCCAACTGGGGCGCTCAGGAACTGGACATCGTCATCCAGACCGAAGATTATCTGATCGTGAACAAGCCCTCGGGATTGGCAAGCCAGCCCGGTTCCGGCACCAAGCCCGGCGAAAGCCTGGTGGAATACCTGTGGGAATGGGGCCGCAAGGAAGATCTGGACTTCAAGCCCACCATCGCCCACCGACTGGACCAGGAAACTTCCGGCATGATCATGGTGGCCCTCCACGGCGACACCCTCCGCGAACTTACCCGCATGATCCGCGAACACGAAGTAGACAAGTATTACTTCGCCCTGGTCAAGGGCAACCTTTCCAAGGACCGCGGCACCATCAGCGAAAAACTGACCCGCACCGACGCCGCCAAGGGTAGCAAGATGAAAGTTGGCGAAGACTCCAAGGACGCCAAGGAGGCCGTCACCCATTACCGCGTCAAGCAGCATTACATCGGTTTCGACCTGGTTAAGATTAAATTGGAAACCGGTCGTATGCACCAGATTCGCGCCCATTTCGCAAGCATCGGTCACCCCCTGCTGGGCGACTCCCGCTACGGCGACTTCGCCCTGAATCGCGAAATCAAGAAGCAGCTGGGCCTGCACCGTCTATTCCTCCACAGTTGCCGTCTGGAATTCGACTGGCAGGGCGAAAAGAAAGTTTTCGATTGCCCCCTGCCCAAGGAACTGCAATCTGTTCTAGACCAGCTGAAGCGCAAGCCCTACGAACGCAAGGAAAACAACTTCCAGCAGAGCCGCCGCAGGTAATGTCAACCGCTCTTCTTCTGGTTCAATTAGGCTCCCCCGCCAATCTTGATGTCGATGACATCGAGACTTATCTCCATCAGTTTCTTGGAGACTGGCATACCATAGGCAAGAAGAGCTTATTTTGGAAGCTGCTATTAAAGTTCGTCATTTTGCCAAAGGGCAAATTTTCTAGTTACGACAAATACCTTCAGATGTTTAACAGCAACGATTTCAAGGAAATGCCGCTGGTAACGTACTCTGAAGAATTTCTGACGGCACTCCGCAGGAAATTCGTCGCATCGGACGCACTGGAACAGCACAAGGTTGAAGACTACGTCACAATCCGTCTCGCCTATCAATACGGCTGTACTCCATCCATTAGCGAAACCCTAAAGCAACTTGAAAAAGACGGTGTCGACACAGTTCACATGCTGCCTTTGTACCCGCAGCGATCTGGCGTTACCACACAGGCAGCCATCGACAACGTATTGGACTGTGCCAGGAAAATCAAGTTCAAGGGGAAGATTTTATCTGCCACAGGTTTCTGCCAAAACGAAGCCTGGGCCCGAGAAGTGGCAAAAACCATTAGCGAGCAAATCGAAGAGGAAGACACCCTTCTTGTGTCATTCCATTCGATCCAAAGTTGGCGTGTAGAAAACGCAAGCGACCCTTACCGCAGCGACTGCGAACAAAGTTTCAAGAGCATTTGCCAAAGCCTCGCAGAAATTGCAGGCGACAAATTCAGCGGAGAAGCCCACCTGGTTTATCAAAGTAAGTACAAGCCCGGCAAGCTCCCCTCTGGAAAGTGGTTGGGGCCATCACTGGCAGAGACTTTGCAGCAGCTGGGCGAACAAAACAAACCCGTCGTTGTGGTAAGCCCGGCCTTTACCGCCGACAACCTGGAAACCATCTACGAAATTGACGACGAGGCGTCTCAGATCTATTACAGTGCTGGCGGTCCTCGACTCAAGCGTATTCCTTGCCTAAATGCAAACCCCGACTGGATTACTGCATTCGTCGAAGAAATCCTGCCCGCATTAAAGTTCGCCTAGGTCCAGCCCCAAAGAGTCTCCAACGCTGTCAAAACGCATTTTAACACCCCGGTCCCAAGACCGAGGCTTTTATTATTTCTAAATTGTCCCGCGTAATTTATGGGCTGCACAAGAGCCTGCTGTCTTTAAAAAAGATTGCAGTACAGGATGCAGTTAAAAAAGGAATAAAAGATGAAAGTTTCTTTAAGTTGGCTGAAGCGTCACGTGGATCTGCCGGAATCTGTGGCAGAAATCGAAAAGGCATTGACTTCCATCGGTTTGGAAGTTGAAGGCATCGAAGAACCGGGTAAGGTTTACGACAAGCTGGTGGTGGCAAAGGTCCTCACCTGCGAAAACCATCCGGACAGCGATCACCTCCACATCACCACAGTCGACAACGGCAAGGAAGTTGTTCAGGTGGTTTGCGGCGCACCTAACGTTGCAGCAGGCCAGACCGTAGTTCTCGCTCCTATCGGTGCAGAACTTCCCATGAGCGACGGTTCCGTCCTCAAGATGAAGAAGTCCAAGATTCGCGGCGTAGAAAGCTTCGGCATGATTTGCGCTGAAGACGAAATCGGCCTTTCCGACGACCACGGTGGCATCATGGTTCTGGACGACTCCATCCCCGCCGGCACTCCTTTCGTAAGCCTGGGCATGTACGACGTCTGCTTCGAACTGAACGTCACCCCCAACCGCCCCGACGCACTTTGCCACCGCGGTGTCGCCCGCGAACTGGCAGCCAAGTTTAACCGCCCCCTGAAGCCCCTCTCCTACAACCTGGTAGAAGAAGCCGACGCAGCCTCCTCCGCTGTTTCCGTGGAAGTTATCCCCGGTTGCGGTTGCTCCCGCTATACCGCCCGCGTCATCAAGGGCGTTGAAGTCAAGCAGAGCCCCAGCTGGCTGGCTAAACTCCTCCACACCGTCGGCATGAACTCCATCAACAACGTTGTGGACGTTACCAACTTTATTCTCATGGACGTAGGTCAGCCCCTCCATAGCTTTGACATGGACCAGCTGAAGGGTTCCATGATCAAGGTCCGTCGCGCTGTGAAGGGCGAAAAGATCCAGACCATCGACCACACCGACCACGAACTGACCGAAGCTGAACTGGTCATTTGCGATGGCGACCGTCCCGTAGCCGTAGCCGGCACCATGGGCGGCGTAGAATCCGAAATTGTGGACACCACCAAGAACGTTCTCTTGGAAAGCGCCTACTTCAACCCCACCATCGTCCGTAAGCAGGCAAAGCGTCTGGGCATCGGCTCCGACTCCAGCTACCGCTTCGAACGTGGCATCGACACCACCACCCAGGACGAATACAGCAAGTACGCTTGCGCCATGATCCAGGAAGTGGCTGGCGGCAAGGTTCTGAAGGGTTGCGTGGAATACACCGGCGAAGACCACCAGAAGGAACTGACCAAGATCGACCTCCGTGTTTCCCGCGTTGCAAAGATCATCGGCATGGACATCGCTGCCGACGTGATCCGCAAGCACCTCACCAGCATCAACCTGAAGCTGGCTGCAGAGAACGGCGAAACCATGACCTTCGAAATTCCGGGTAACCGTCCGGACCTGGAACGCGAAGTTGACCTTATTGAAGAAGTGGCACGTCTCGTAGGCTTCGACAACATTCCTTACAGCCTGCCCAAGTTCACCATGCAGCCCAACGAACTGCCGGCTGTGGAACAGATGAACCGCAAGATCCGCAGAACTCTGAGTGCCATGGGTCTCCATGAATGCTTGAACTTGCGCTTTACCAGCAAGGCTCGTACCGAGGCTCTCTTCGGCACCGACGCTTCTGACCGTCGTGCAAACCCCGCAGCACTTCTGAACCCGCTGTCCGAAGAACTGGGCGTCGTTCCCACTTCTCTGTTGCCCAACCTGCTGAAGAACGTTGCAGAAAACGAAAAGAACCGTCCGGGCTCCGTTCGCTTATTCGAAGTGGCCAAGGGTCAGTTCAAGCGAGAACGTGCCGACGTCCGCGACAACGGCTTTGACGAATCCAACCTCATCGCCCTTACCGTTGCTGGTGCATTCGACGTGAACCCGCTGAACGACAAGCCCGCTCAGATTGACTTTGCCGCCTTCAAGGGTCTGGTCCAGTCTTTCTTCAAGCGCTGCGGTCTCGTTGTCGAATTCCGCGTTCCCGAAAAGTTGGAAGCCTTTATGCATCCGGGCAAGCAGACCGAAATCGTCTGCGGCAAGACCGTTCTCGGCACCATGGGCGCCCTGCATCCGTCTGTAGCCAAGTCCTTCGAAATCGGTTACGAAACCTATGTGATGGAAGCTAACCTGGACAAGATGATTGAAGAAAGCCACAAGAAGATTATCTTCCAGGCCTTCAGTCGTCAGGTTCCTTCTACCCGCGATATCTCCCTGGAAGTGGCAAAGAGCCTCACCCACGAAGAAATCGTCGCCCGCATCAAGGGTCTCAATCCCAAGAACCTTGCCAAGATTTCCCTCAAGAGTATCTACGAAGGTGAAAAGATTGAAGCCGGCAAGAAGAACATGGTCTATAGTCTGACCTACCAGACCATGGACCGCACCTTGACCGACGACGAAGTGAACAAGGCCCACAACAAGCTCCGCGACAAGCTGGTTGCTAACGGCGACATCGTTCTGAGATAGCGGAAAGCGAAAAGGTCAAAGCGTAAAGAGAAACTTTAACCTTTAGGCTTCAGGCTTCAAAAAAGATTGAACATCAAAAAATCCCCGCAGTCCAACTGCGAGGATTTTTCCTTTATACTTTAACCTTTAAACTATAAGCTCTAAGCTATCAAACTCCCAGGGCGTCCTTCACCTGGCCAATAAAGGCCTTTTCTTCGGGAGAAATGTTGCTTGCGTTTCCGTCTTCGTTAGAAGCTTCTGCCACGCGGATCATGGCGTTCAGCACAGCACGCTTAAATTCTTCGGACTCACCCTTGATGGCTGCCACACAGGCATCAATACGATCCTTGGCGTTGCGGAACTTGCCATAGGTGTTATTGAAATCGTCCCAACTTACGTTCGGAGTCAGTTCGTCATGAATCTTGTCCAGTTCATCGCTTTCGGCTTCAGTTGCAGAGGCGGAACCCGGCAAAAGTTTTTCGGTTTCAGTTTCATGAAAAAGGCAAGCCACCTGCCAGGAAAGGATCAAAAGAGCAAGATTCGGATTCATTAGTACCTCGTTTGTTTTTGCTAAAGATACAATAAAATAGTGAACAGCGAAGGGCGAACAGTGAATAGTGAAAAGGATTTATGAGATATGGCTTTGACGAGTGTTTGCGTTTGTCATTCCGAACTTGTTTCGGAATCTCATGAGTGCATAAGACCCTGAACGTCCTCAGGGTGACTCTAGGCGCCTCCGGCGCGATTATAATAACTCATAACTCGTATCTGATAACTCATATCTCACCCCTCACTTCTAGCACCTCATACCAGTTGTCTGAAACCTGGAGTCTGAAACCTAAAAAGCGAGCCCCGCGAGCGACCTAACAACCTCAAAGGAGCCGCAGGCTCCATCCTCCCCCCTTAATCTGTCCCCTTTAAACTTTACCCTTTAAACTATTTTACTATATTCCAGCCCATGGCATACGTAGCAATGGCCCGTAAGTGGCGTCCGCAATCTTTCTCCGACATGGTCGGTCAGGAACACATCGCAAAAACCCTTCAGAATGCAATTGAAGGGGGCCGTCTTCACCACGCCTTCCTGTTTACCGGAACCCGCGGCGTCGGTAAGACCACCAGTGCCCGTATCCTCGCCCGTACTCTGAACTGCACCGGCGGCGACCCGCTCCACCCCTGTGGCGAATGCCCCAGCTGTAAGGACTTTGCCGGCGGCAATCCCATGGATATTTTCGAAATCGACGCCGCTTCCAATACCGGTGTGGACAATATCCGCGACGTGATCGAACGTGTGCAGTACCCGCCTGTTATCGGCAAGTACAAGATTTTTATCATCGACGAAGTCCACATGCTTTCTACCGGTGCCTTCAACGCCTTGCTGAAGACTCTTGAAGAACCGCCTGAACATGTAATCTTTATCTTCGCCACCACCGAAGTCAACAAGGTGCCCCAGACTATTCTTAGCCGCGTGCAGCGTTTTGACTTCAAGCGCCTTTCTGTAGAACAGGTCCGCAGCCGTCTGCGCTACATTTGCGAACAGGAAAACATCAACGCCTCCGACGAAACTCTTGACGTGTTCGCCGAAAAGGCAGACGGTTCCATGCGTGACGGCCTCACCTATTTCGATCAGGCCTACGCCTTTACCGGCAGCGAAATGACCGCCGAAGCCGTACGCAGCGTTCTGGGCATTCCCCCTGTAGAACTGTTCTTCACGCTGATTAATGCCATCGAAAGCCACGACCTCAAGGCCTGCTTCCATATGGTCGATGACGCCTGCAAGCGCGGTATCGAATTTACTCCCCTGCTGGATGGTTTCGGCAAGTTCCTCCGTAACCTGCTGTACTCCCGTCTGGACGCCTTTACCGCCGACGCCCTGAACGTCTCCGACGAAATGTACTCCAAGTACAAGAGCGCCGTTCCCGGCCTTGGCAACGTAGACATCCTCCGCATTTCCAAGATGCTGATCGACCTCCAGGGTACACTGCGTTACAGCACCAACCCCCGCCTTCTGGTAGAAACAACATTCGCCCGAATGGCATGGCTCGACAGAATCGTCGACTTGAGGCGAGCTCTTGCCGCCATCAACGATCCCGCAAACGCCTCGGCCAGTGCTGACCAAGAGGCGCTAAAAAAAAAAGTAACTGATGTCCAGAATATGCTGGACGCCCAGGAAGAAGCCAAGGCACTCCAGCAAGCCGCAGAAAATCCCTTTGCCGCCATGGAAAGGGGCATCTCTGGAGGTTACTACGGCGACGTCTACAGCCGCTACGAAGTGGCTGCCGCCTGGGGTTCCATCAGAAACCGCATCAACGATGACGGAGACTTCGCCTTTTCTGTGGCCCTCAACGATTCCGTGCTTGAAACGGGCAACATCCAGGAAACCCCCTTCCCCATCGCCCTGACTTATGTAGGCGACGCCGGTAAAGACGCCTGGGGCCCCAAGCAGATGGAAGAACACCCGGAATACCTGGAACGTCTAAAGCAGATTCTGGAAAATTGCCTACAGACCCCGGTTGCACTCTCCGTGAAGACCCGTGCCCTCAACGCCCAGGAACTTCACCAACGAATGCAGGCCCAGATGTCCCCCTATGAACTGGATATCCAGAAGGAGCCGGGCCTCCAACGCCTCAAGGAACTTTTCAATGCGGAACTAATCTATTCCCGCAAGAGCAAGCGCCAGGTTACCGTGCAACAGACCGAAGAAGACCTCGAAATGGCGGAGCAGGACAACTAAAAAAAAACTATGTTTGCCCAAATTTTTCGTCTTTTTGTATAAAATCAGCATATTTTAACTGCGAACATTTATAAAAAAAAGAAAAAAGTCAATTTAGACACGCATTTTTGAACATAAGAAAGGAATAATACTATGGACATGAGCAAAATGTTGAGAGACCTTCAGAAGATGCAGAGCAAGATGATGAAGGCCCAGAGCGATCTTAAAGCCCAGAGTTTCGAAGCAGAAGCCGGTGGTGGTATGGTCAAGATCGCCATGAACGGTAAGGGCGTGGTCACCATGATCAAGATCAACCCGGATGCCGTAGACAAGGACGACGTGGAAGCCCTGGAAGACCTGCTCATGGCTGCCATCAACTCCGCTGTCAAGAAAAAAGATGAAGCCACCCAGTCCAGCATTTCCGACATTACAGGCGGCATGAAAATCCCCGGTTTGATGTAATTTTTCCATCTTTTTTACCTCATTTACAACCATTTTTGAGGAAAAAAGAGCCAAAAATATTTTACATTTTATGTAAAAGAACCCCCTAAAAAAGGGGGTTCTTTCATTTTTTTCTTCATTCATACGCCAAAATGGCCCGTTCATACAGACCCTAGGGAAAAAAGCCCTTGAATCACCCCCTCATTTTCCTAAATTTGGCACGTAAAAAAATTAAACAGGAGAATTATGTCTAAGCAACTTGCTATTTCGGCCACAATGGCTGTGACAATTGCCCTAAGCATGGCCGCTCAGACGTTCGCAGGACAGGTATATACCCGCGAAGAAGCTATCAAGGTGGCCCTTGAAAACTCATCCGATGTAAAATCTGCAGAAGAAAGCCTGAAAAAGACTCAGTCCGCAGTTAGCGAAGGCTACGGCAATGCATACCCCAGCATCGATCTCTCTGCCAAAGTGACCCGAATTTTCGGCCTGGATGACGTCAAGGCAAGTTCAGATATGTCCGATGCCATGAAGGGAATGGCACAAAACCCCGATTACGGCGCCCCCTCTGCCTATGATATGGCTGCCGCAGGCGGCATTGACGGACTTGTTTCCGCCATGAAAGCTCAAGGATACCGTTGGCAGTCCAGTTTGGGCATCACCGCCACCCAGATTCTTTACGCCGGCGGCAAGGTGGGTACCGGTATTGAAATTGCCAAGACAGCAAAGCTCGCCAGCGAAATCACCCTCGAAAAGACCAAGAATGACGTCCGCGCCCAGGTTGATGAAGCCTTCAACACCGTCATTTTCCTGGATAGTTCCGTTGCCGTCACCGAAGAGACCATGGAACTCCTCCAGAACGCCGTGGATTTGGCCACTCAGGCATACCAGAGCGGCCTCGGTACAGAACTGGACGTTGTCCGCGCCCAGCTGGAACTGGATGGCCTCAAGTCGGGTATCGAGGGCCTCAAGAAGACTCAGATCGTGGCACGCAACGGCATTCTCAACATCATGGGCCTCCCCTATGATCCCGAAGTAAAGTTCACTGGTGAATTCCGCGACCCCGAAAAGACCCCTATGCCGGACCTTTCCATGGAAGGTGTCAAGAAGCGCCGCAAGGAACTGGCTCAGCTTGCCGCCAAGGAAGAAATCGACACCAAGTTGGTTGACATCGAAGAAGGCAGTTTCAAGCCTACCGTTGTACTTGTGGGCGGTGTAGAATATTCAAACAAGCAGAATGAATTCTACAAGTGGGATGCACCTAACTGGGACAAGAACATCAACAAGTATATCGCTCTTGCCGTCACCATGAACCTCTTCAATGGTAAGCAGACCACCGAAAAGGTTGCCCAGGCAAAATCCGACTTGCGTTCCACCCAGATTCTCAAGGACCAGGCAGAACGCGGATTCCGCCTGCAGATTGAATCCTGCCTCAGCACCCTCGGAAACGCACGTCAGCAAATCGACATGAAGAAACGTTCCGTAGAGCTGGCACAAAAAAATTACGATCTAACCGACGCAGCTTTTAAAGTTGGCCGAGAAACCCAGATAAACCTGCTTACCGCATTGGTAAGCCTGCGTAAGGCAAAGCTGGAATACTTCGAAGCCCTCAAGAACTGGAACTCCGCATACGAAGCTCTGCTCCAGGCAACCGGTGAATATTAAGAGAAAAGAGGAAGAAAATGAACAAGACCGTTAAGACAATCGTAACTCTCATGGCAGCCTCCCTGCTTTTCGCCGG
The DNA here is from genome assembly GCF_900142505.1 of Fibrobacter sp. UWH5. Lineage (NCBI taxonomy): Bacteria > Pseudomonadati > Fibrobacterota > Fibrobacteria > Fibrobacterales > Fibrobacteraceae > Fibrobacter > Fibrobacter sp. UWH5. The sequence goes on from NZ_FRBB01000002.1 coordinate 38,620, forward strand.
CTGCGACCTCAAAAAGGATGAAAAGGAAAACAAGCCCAAGGTTGCAACCATCGAAGAAATCCAGAAGCAGAATGGCAAGCCCGCTCGCGTCGTAAAGGCAACCAAGGCCAAGCTTACCGACGTGCGCAAGTTCAGTGGCACCATCGAAGGCATGCAGCAGACTTACGCCATTTCCAAGATGAACGATCCTCTCGCCGCAATCAACGTAAAGGTCGGCAGCAACGTCACAAAGGATCAGGTTCTCGCAGAATACGTACGTTCCGCAGACAACACCCAGTTGGAACAGACCAAGGAACAGATCGCCCTCCTGGAAAAGGCAACCGAACGTATGCGCGATCTCCACGCCAAGGGCGGCATCACTCAGCAGGATATGGATTCCCAGGAACTGCAGCTGAAGATCGCCAAGATGAACTTGGAAACTTTGGAACGTGCAAACAAGATTTTGGCACCTTCTTCCGGTGTCGTTACCGAAATGAAGTTCCAGGTGGGACAGGTTCCGGGACAGGGTACATTCTGCACCATCGCAAAGCTGGACCAGGTCATCCTGAAGCTGAACATTACCAGCCAGGACATCGGTCTTTTCAAGAAGGGCGCTGCAGCAACTGTCACCCTCGCCGACGGCAAGAAGGTGAAGGGTAAGGTGACCACTATTCCTCTGGCTGCCAATCCCCAGACCCGCTTCTTCCCTGTTGAAGTTACTTTCGATAACAAGAACAAGAAGCTCCTCCCCGGCATGTACATTACAGCGGACATGGACATGCAGCAGGTTAGCGGCGTAGTCGTTCCTGCCGAAGCAATCGTTTACCGCAACGGTCTTAACACAGTATGGACTGTTGATGGCGAAGGTAACGCCAAGCGCAAGATTGTGCAGGTTGGCGTTCAGGCAAACGGAGATGTCCAGATTGTAGATGGACTTAGCGATGGCGACGTCGTGATGGTCGAAGGTCAGTCCAAGATGAACGACGGCGACAAGGTTCTCATCGTAGAATAATCCCGGGAGACTTTTTGAATGATTAAGGCAAGTATTTACAAACCAATCACCATGCTCATGGTCATCTTGACCGTGGTGGTGTTCGGTATCTACACCTACCGTATGATGGTGGTGGACTTGATGCCGAAATTCGATATTCCCGTTGTAACCGCAGTGGTTGTCTACCCTGGTGCAAACCCGGAAGAAATCGAATCTACAATTATTAAGCCCGCCGAAGAACAGGTGGAACTGGTGGACGGTATCGACTACGTGCAGTCCATCTGTATGGAAAACTACGGCATTATCGTTGCCATGTTTAACATGGGCATCAACGTTGACGTGGCCGCAAACGACGTCCGCGCCAAGGTGGAACAGGCTGCAGCCGACTTCCCTGACGCAGCGGAAGCTCCGATCATTTCCAAGGTGGACATTAACGCTTCTGCAATTATGTCCATCTCCTTCACCGGTCCCGCAAACTCTACCGAACTCCGCCAGAAGGTGGAAGACGACATTCAGCCCCTCTTCACTTCCGTTCCCGGCGTTGCTAGCGTCGATATCTTCGGTGGTACCACCCGTCAGATTTCTGTGGAATTGGACAAGGACATGCTCAAGAACCGTGGCGTAGATATCGCTACCATGATGGGTATGTACGGAGCCTCTAACATCAACAACCCTGTGGGTGAAGTCATCGGTAAGCGCAAGAATACTTCTGTGCGTACTGCCGGTAAGTTCCGCAGCCTCGATGAAATCCGCAACCTGGACCTCCCCACCGCTTCTGGCGTTATCAAGCTGGGCGAAGTCGCAAAGGTGAAGGACACCGTCAAGACCATTACTTCTGCATCTCGTTTCAACGGCATCAACTCTGTTTCTCTGGATATCAAGAAGCGCTCTGACGCAAACGTGGTGGAAGTCGCCCAGGGTGTGATCAAGCGTCTGAATGAAGTCAACAAGACTCTGCCTCCTGGTTTCGAACTTCACCTGGTTTACGACAAGTCTGAAGCAGTTAGCGAATCTATCGACAACGTGATTCAGAACATTATCGTCGCAATTCTCTTGACCTCCGTCTTGTTGCTCCTGTTCCTGGGTAAGCTTTCAACCATGCTTATCGCAGCCCTGACCATGCCGATTTCCGTGGTGGGTTCCTTCACTCTCATGTACTTCGCCGGTTTCGGTATCAACATGATGAGTTTGATGGCACTTTCCTCTGCAGTGGGTCTGTTGGTGACCAACTCCATCGTGGTGCTTGAAAATATTAACGCCAAGTTGCAAGAAGGCCTTGATCCCAAGGAAGCTGCCTATAAGGGTACTTCTGAAATCATGGTGGCCATTATGGCTTCTACCCTCACCAACGTTTGCGTGTTCGTGCCTATCGCATTCATGAAGTCCATCGTGGGTATCTTCTTCAAGACCTACGGTATGACCATGGTGTTCGCAACGGTTGTGTCCCTCCTCATCACCTTCACTCTTACCCCGCTGATGGCAGCCTACCTGTTCAAGGGCAAGAAGCGTGACGAGAATGGCAACATCATTGAGGAAAAGCCGGGCATCATCGGCAGATTCTTTGGTGCCATCATGGGAATCTTCCCCGCCATCATGAACGGCGTACGCTTCATCTACCTCAAGACCCTTAGCTTTGCACTCTCCATTTTCGGTGTGATTTTCCAGGTTGGCGCCCTTGTCGCCATGGTGATGTTCGTGGGCTACATGGTAAAGAACCACATGACTGTGGAACTTTCTCCCCGTCAGGACCAGGGTATGATGGCAGTGACTTTGGAAATGCCTGTGGGTACCAATATCGAAACAACGGATAGCGTTACCAAGATCATTGAATCCCGCCTGAAGGGCATTCCCGAAATCAGCCAGTACAGTGTGACGGTGGGTGGCGAAAGCGGCTTTACCTCCGTAAACCAGGCCAAGATGCGTTACAAGATGATCAAGCGCTGGGAAGGCCGTACCCGCAGTACCGACGAAATCGTGGACTCCATCCGTCCTTACCTGGCCGACATTCCTGACGCTTACATTTCCGTCAAGAGCACCTCCGCTTCCGAAATGAGTAACAACTCCGCCGGTGACGTGGTGCTTGAAGTTAGCGGTCTTTACGCAGACTCCGTGATTAAGGCCGCCGACATTCTCAAGGCTGCCGTTGCCGAAAAGATTGAAGGTGTCGTTGAAATCAAGTCCAGCTACGAAGCTGGTAAGCCTGAAATCCGCATGATTCCGAATCGCCAGGCCATGGCAGACTATGGAACCACCGTCCAGCAGATGGCTACCTACAACTACATTGCAGTCAGCGGTTACGAAGCTGGTACCTACTCTGAAAACGGTGAAGAATACGACGTCTACTTCCGTATGCAGGAAAAGGACCGCGCAACTCACGCCGACATTGAAGATCTCCCCATGCTCACTCCGAAGGGCTACGTTTCTGCAAAGGAACTCTTCTTCATCGAAGACGGTGCAGGTCCTACCAAGATCGAACGTAAGCGTAAGCGCACCCGAATTGACGTTTCTATGAACTTGCTCCCGGGTCACACCACTGGTGAAATCATGGGTAAGGTTGGCGCTCTTGCTGCAGAAATGAAGGACCAGCTTCCTGATGGTGTTACCACGGGCTTCGGCGGTAACGCAGACATGCAGAACGACATGGTGGAAGAATTTATCGCAGCAATCATCATGGCTATCCTCATGACCTACATCTTGCTGGTGGCTTTGCTGGAAAGCTTCGCACAGCCCTTCATCATCATGACTACCATTCCTATGGGTGCAATCGGTGTGTTCCTGGGCCTCATCTTTACAGGCAAGGCTCTGTCCATGATTGCATTGATGGCTATCGTGATGCTTATCGGTGTGGTGGTGAACAACGCTATTCTATTGCTTGACGAAGCAAACCGACTGCTACGAAGCGGTGCCATGGGACGACGTTCCGCTGTGATGACCGCAGCAAAGTCCAAGTTCCAGGCCATCGTGCTTGCAACACTTGCTTCCGTTGTGGCTCAGCTTCCGCTGGCATTTGCAATGGGTGGTGATGTGGCAGCAATGACCCAGCCTATGGGTATCGCTTCTGTGGGTGGTTTGATTGTGTCTGCAATCCTTACCATGTACCTGATTCCTACCTTCTTCTGGTTGCCCAACGCCATCTTCGGCAAGGTCAAGAAGGGCGCCAAGGCTGTGGCAAACAAGGTAAAGCGCAACAAGAACGACTAACATTTTAGTACATTAGAGAGAGAAGGTCCCGCGAACTCGTTCGCGGGGCTTTTTATTTTGCAAACAATATGCGACACAAAACGTTATACTTTATTTGTATAATTCAGTAGATGAATAAGATAAGTGTCCAATGGTTAAGACGTATCGGAGTCTGCCCCATAGAAGGGGCGGTTGCCGTCCCCAACAAATACGATGAGTTCCTGCTAGAGAAACTCCGAAAGGAACTGAGTGTAAGCCACATAACGCCGCAGGAATTTTCGCCGGCTCAAATCCGCAGGATGATCAGCCAAAGTCCATACGCCAACCGCAACACCAGCCAGGAACTTACCGAAGATATTCTAAAGCAGTCCACCAACTCCTGGGAAGCGGAACCTATTATCAATCTCGTAGACAACTTGCTGGAGCAAGCCGTCGATTCAGGCGCCACAGACATCCACCTGGAACCATTAAAAGATGAACTGCGGATCCGTTTTCGCAGGGACGGACTTCTTGAAGATTTCAAGAGGTTGCCCCTCTGGACCGCCGACCCGATTCTTGTACGCCTGAAAATTCTTGCAGAAATCGACATTACCGACAGGCGGATTCCCCACGACGGGAGCTTTACCTACTGCGGGCTCCAGGGGACCGCAAATGTCCGAGTCAACACGCTCCCCGTTCAAGGTGGCGAAAAATGCGTTCTTCGCCTGCTGCCACAAAGGCAGGACCTAGGCGAGGCACCTCGGGGACTCGCCGCCCTTCATTTCTCTTTAAAAATTGAACGAACCCTCCAGCGGATATTCCAATCCCCTCAGGGGCTGTTCTTGGTTACGGGCCCAACGGGCAGCGGCAAGACCACAACGCTTCACGGAGGACTTCAGGAAATCATCCAAAGAAAAATCAACGTAGTCACTATCGAAGATCCGGTAGAATACACTCTGAACGGGGCCAATCAGGTTCAAGTCAACGAAAAATGCGGGCTTACCTTCGCCTCGGCACTACGGTCTATTTTACGTCAGGATCCCGACGTTATCCTTGTGGGAGAAATCCGCGATTCGGAAACAGCCAAGATTGCAATTCGCGCCGCCCAGACCGGGCACCTGGTCCTTTCTACCCTGCACACCAATAGCGCAAAGGCCGCTTTCACCCGATTGCAGGATTTGGGCATTCAGCGTAACCTCCTGGAAGAATCGCTTCTGGGCATTATGGCCCAGCGTCTTGTCAGATTGAAAAACGGAGGGCGACAGGCCATTGTAGAATTGCTCCTGCCCAACGGATCATTTGCCGACGGGGACCTGCAGGATTCAGCCCGTGGACTTGTGCAACAAGGGGCCGTAGACCAGGCCGAAGTCCATCGAGTCTTGGGAAATCTTTTCTATATTGGTAGCCATGAAGATTTCTGACCGCACATTGGGATACCTCAGCATAGTCGCACTGCTGTTGATATTCGTAGTTGTGGCCTACAGCATGTACAACGCCCACCACGAAGAAACCAAGACCGCCTTGGTGGACTTTCCTGAGTTGGGAACCCTGCAGCCCGAAGACCAGGTGGTTGTTCGTGGCTATACTGTCGGAACCATTGGCTCCGTCACCTGGCTTGGCGACCGCGCCCGCGTGCAAATCAAGTTTAACGAACCCATCATCCTCCGAGAAGGCTCCCAGTTCAACAACGTGAACTACGCCATCATGGGTCAGCGCCGTCTAGAAATTATTCCCTCCAAGACCGGAAATGTTCTTCCCGAAGATTATGTTCATACGGGAACATTCCAGCCGGGCATCGCCGAAGTCCTCCGTTACATTGAAAATGTGAACGAGCAGATGGATGTCATCCGCCACATGGTCCTTATGATTGTCGAAGGGGATTCCACCCACAAGTCCGCCATCCAGATGGTCGAAAACGCCATGACAACCATCGAGGGAATCGCCAAGAATGTGGAACGGCAGCTTTCAATCCTTCAGCCTGCACTCAAGGACGTATTCGCACAGATCGACAACGCCAGCGAAACTCTCATCGACGTAACCTTGCAGGCTGACACCGCCATTAAGGTAGCTGAGCAGACTGTCAACGAAAAAGTCCAGATGGCAGACAGCGCTATCAAGGTCATTTCTGAAGGGGTCGCCCACACCAACGAAATCATCCTCAGCATAGAACAGAACTCCCTGGCCAACCAGCTTATTACCTCCACCGAAACCGTGGATATGCTGAACGACTTGCTAGACAAGCTCAGCAGCCTGATCAAGGCTGTGGACACCAAGGGCATCAAGGTTCTTGACGATGACGGCAACCCGGTCAAGCTGTTTACCTGGAAGAATACCAACCTGATTGGAAAGACCGCCCGCGAAAAGGCTCGCGAACGCGCAGAAGAAGCCAAGAAGTCCAGCAAGTAAGGTGAGCCGATGGATTTGTCGCACCTTCCCAAGATGGGGCCTAAAAGTCTTGACGCGCTAAAGTCCGCAGGCATCAGCTCCCTTTCTGAATTTCTTTACAACATTCCCCGAACTTATCTGGACCAGACCAAGGTTTCTAAAATTGGCGACCTTCATGTAGGGGACCGAGTCGTGTTGATTGGAACCGTCACCAGGGCTGGTCTAATCCGCGGAAGGACTAGCCGCTTTGTGGCCACCCTTACCGACGGCACCGGCGAAATTTCGCTGACTTTTTTTCAAGGGGCTAGTTATCAGAGCAGGCGCGTACAGCCCGGCAGCCACTGGCTGGTAACAGGTGTTGTTGGCGAATACCGTGGGTTCCAGATGACCCACCCCGACATGCAGCCCTTCGATGCCGACGAGCAATTCAACGGCCAGATTTTACCAGTTTACCCCATGACCGAAGTCATGACCAAGAGTCGTATTACCCAGAAGGCCATGCGAAACTGGTACAGGTTTGTATTCAATTTTCCAAATCTAACCTTACCTAATGTCTGCCCCAAGGCGCTGACGGATTACCTCCATTACCGAACCGTGGTAGACAACCTGAAGGCACTGCACCTGCCCACAGATTTTAACGCCATTCGTCAGGCAAAGTTCCAGCTGAAAATTTTGGAACTGCTGCCCTTCTGCCTCCGTATGATCCGCCGTCGCGAAAATCAGAAATTGCGCGGGCACGAACGCCAGGTGGATTTGGGGCAGGTCATGAATGCGAAAACCAGGCTGCCCTTTAGCCTAACCGCCGGGCAGGATGCCGCCCTGAATACGATTGTCTCGGGGCTGAACGGCAAGAAGCAGTTCCATGCTTTGCTGCAAGGTGACGTGGGCTGCGGAAAGACTGTTGTGGCCATGTTGGCCATGCTGGCCGTATGCGGCGCTGGCGAACAGAGCGCCCTGATGGTCCCCACTGATATTCTGGCAAGACAGCACTACAAGCAGATGAAGCCTTTCTTTGAAGCCGCCGGCATGCGAGTGGAACTTCTGGTAGGCGCCACTCCTGCGGCAGAACGTAGGCAGATTCTGGGTGAACTGCGGATGGGACTTTGCCAGGCCGTCATCGGCACTCATGCGCTGTTTTCGAAGGACGTTGAATTTTCGAAGTTAGGTTTCGTCATCATCGACGAACAGCACCGCTTTGGCGTGGGGCAGCGCGAAGCGCTTCTCGCCAAGGGCGAGTATCCTGACCTGTTGGTCATGAGTGCCACGCCTATCCCCCGCAGTCTCGCCATGACTTTATACGGCGACCTGCAGGTCATCTCCATCAAGGAAAAGCCTGCAGGACGTAAGCCCATCAAGACCCGCCTGGTCTCCCCCGACAAGCGCAACGACATGAAGAAGTTCATCGTGAACGAAGCCAAGGGAGGCAATCTCTGCTACTGGATCGTCAGCCGCGTCAACGCCGACGACAACGGCAGTTCCGCCGGCGATAACGCAGCACCCGCCCGCAGCGTCGAGGATGTAGTCAACGAACTGCGCGCCTTCGACAAGACCGTCGTGATAGAGGGCATCCACGGCCAGATGGACGAATCCCAGCGGGATGAAATTCTCAAACGTTTCGCCGCAGGCGAAGTCCATGTGCTAGTTGCCACTACTGTCATCGAAGTGGGCGTCAACGTCCCTCAGGCAAACGTCATGGCCATCGATTCCCCCGAGCGTTTCGGACTGGCCCAGCTCCACCAGTTGCGAGGCCGCGTCGGTCGCGGAGACGTGCAAGCCTGGTGCTTCTTGATGATGCCCGAAGGTGCCGCCGCCGAAAACTCCGTCGAACGCCTCACCCAGTTCAGCCACACCGAAGACGGTTTCGAAATTGCGGAACTGGACCTGAATACCCGCGGTGCAGGTAACCTAGAAGGCAACGAACAGAGCGGCAGCTGGGTATTCCGCTGGTTCGACTGGATCCACGACCAGGAACTGATCAGTCAGACGTTACAGATGGCCGAAAACATATTGAAGGATGCCGCCTTCGACGAGGAAGCCCGTGAAAAAATCCAGACCTGGTACAGCGAGAAAAAGTCCGCCAACGAAGACGGAATCCATTAACAGTTCTCTTTATAGTTAGCGGAACCCTTTCTGCGGTCCCTATAATAAATTGGTCACCGTGCCCACCACTAGGGCACACAGTACCACATTCAAGAAAAAGAACGTCCGGCGCACCACGATATAAAAAAGCGGGAGCCACTGGAGCATATTGTCCACAGGCGCCACCAGTTCCTTGATTCCAAGAAAAACGCTGATCAGGCCAGTAATCACCATCATGAGGGCCCCAACAAAATAGCCTTCGCCCAAAAACAGGATGGTAAGCACCGCACCGAGAATCATGGCGATGACGCCGATAATGACCTCCACGCGTAAAACGATATTTTTCAGCTGTTTTCTATCAATCACACCCTAAATTTAGAAACCCAACCCAAATCGGACGTCCTCCGCATACAAAATTCAGCAGACGGAAATCACACTCTTTTCATTTTGTAATAAAAAAGTAATCTCTTCAGCACAATTTTTGATAATTAATGGTATATTTTGATAACAAAAGATTACCAAAGGACTTTTTATGGGAAAAACATGGGTTAAAACTGCAGCCGTTATTGGTCTGGCCACCTCTAGCCTGTTCGCAGGCGGCGCCACCACCAACAACAACCATTCCGCCGCCTTCCTCCGTAGCGTTGCCCGCAATGCCACTATCGAAAACGACGCTCCCTACTACAACCCGGCCGGAACCGCCTTCATGAAGGACGGCTTCCACCTGTCACTTTCCAACCAGACTTTCTGGCAGGGCCGTACCATTACCACCGAATCTCCCCTGTTCGAGGGTGGTAAAAAGGAATACGAAGGCAACACCTTTGCCCCCTCCATGCCCGGCTTCCACGCCACATGGCATCACGGCAACCTGGCCATTTCCTCTACCGTCGGCGTTATCGGTGGTGGTGGATCCCTGAACTTCAAGCACGGCATCCCCTCTTTCGACTCCCAGCTAGCCTCTCTCCCCATGGCACTCTCTATGGGTGGACTCTCAACTACCAAGTATGACGCCGACATCAAGCTGGAAGCATCGTCTTACCAGATCGGTATCGCCCTGGGTGCCGCCTACCAGTTCGCCAACATGTTCAGCATTTACGCCGGTGGCCGAGCAACCTACTCCTACAACAAGTACGAAGCGACCCTCTCCAACGTAAGAATCAATCCGGAAAACGAACAGTTGGGACTTGACGGCGAAATGGTCAACGCAGCCGCCACCTTCAGCCAGCTTTCCGAAACGTTTGACGAATACGCCACCGCCGCCAAGGAAGCTGCATCCCTCTTCGAAAAAATGGGCGACAAGGCCTCCGCAGCCGAATACGAGGCAACCGCCCAGCAGATGGCCGCACAGTCTGAAGCCATGGCCGGTTACGCACAGGAAGTCAGCGACAAGGGACTTGACGTAGAACAGGAAGGCTGGGGATTCGCCCCCATCTTCGGTGCCTCCTTCCAGTACAAGGGCCTTACCGTAGGCGTGAAGTACGAAATGAAGACCGACCTGGAAATGAAGAACAGCACCAAGAAGAACGAAGTGGGCATGTCCGACTTTGACGACGGCAAGACCGATCACGCCGACGTTCCCGCAGTTCTCGCCCTGGGCCTGTCTTACGCCATCCTCCCCAACACCCGAATTTCCTTCGGCTATAACCTGTGGTTCGATAGCGATGTCGACCTGACCGGAGACACCGAAAACTATCTGGAAAACAGCCAGGAATTCATGTACGGCGTAGAAATCGACCTGTCCAAGAGCTGGACGATCAGCGGCGGACTCGCCGTATTCCGCTGCGACCGCACCGACAACTACGTCAGCGACCTGAGCCAGCTGCTGAACACCTCAACCATCGGTCTTGGTTTCGCCTACCGTGTTACCGACTACCTCCGATTCGATGTGGGTTACTACCACACCATCTACAACAAGGATACGGATCAGGAAAAGTACGGTCTCAACACCTACGAACGCACCAGCCGCGGATTCGGTATCGGCATTGACCTGGATATTTAGTCGCATAAAAACAAAGCAGACTTAAAAAGAAGAAGGAGAAGCCCTCGACGCACCGTCGTGGGCTTTTTCCGTCTCCGCAACCGCCAGAGATTGCCAGCCTCCCGCCCTTGCAAGGCAAGGGCCTGGGTGTCCAGGGGGCAATGCCCCGCCAGAGATGGCCTGCCTCCCGCCCTTGCAAGGCAAGGACCTGGGGGTCCAGGGGGCAAAGCCCCGCCAGAGATGGCCTGCATCCCGCCCTTGCTAGGCAAGGGCCTGGGGGTCCAGGGGGCAAAGCCCCGTCAGAGATTGTCTGCATTCAGCCCTTGCTGGGCAAGGGCCTGGGGGTCCAGGGGGCAATGCCCCGCCAGAGATGGCCTGCATTCAACCCTTGCTGGGCAAGGGCCTGGGGGTCCAGGGGGCAATGCCCCGCCAGAGATGGCCTGCATCCCGCCCTTGCTGGGCAAGGGCCTGGGGGTCCAGGGGGCAATGCCCCGCCAGAGATGGCCTGCATCCAGCCCTTGCAAGGCAAGGGCCTGGGGGTCCAGGGGGCAAAGCCCCGTCAGAGATTGTCTGCATTCAGCCCTTGCTGGGCAAGAGCCTGGGGGTCCAGGGGGCAAAGCCCCGCCAAAGATTGCCTGCATTCAGCCCTTGCAAGGCAAGGGCCTGGGGGTCCAGGGGGGCAAAGCCCCGTCAGAGATGGCCTGCCTCCCGCCCTTGCAAGGCAAGGGCCTAGGGGTCCAGGGGGCAAAGCCCCGTCAGAGATGGCCTGCCTCCCGCCCTTGCAAGGCAAGGGCCTAGGGGTCCAGGGGGCAAAGCCCCGCCAGAGATGGCTTGCATCCAGCCCTTGCTGGGCAAGGGCCTGGGGGTCCAGGGGGCAAAGCCCCCTGCATCTAATAAGACCCCCGCCTTTAGGGCAGGGGTCTTCAAAATAAGGGGCAGTTATAAGCCGGGTTCTGTACCCCTTGCGGGGCGATGACCATCTCTCTGGACGAACTGTTACCAGCCGCCTCAAGCGACCTACCCGGATATCCAACAGGCACGAGCCGCACCTGGCCGGAGTTGCCTCCAGCGGATTCCTGCTTGGTCTTGCACCGGATGAGGTTTACATTGCCACCCCTGTCACCAGGAATGCGGTGAGCTCTTACCTCGCCATTTCACCCTTACCTACATTGCTGCAGGCGGTATAATTTCTGTTGCACTTTCTATCGCGTTTCCGCGCCTGGACGTTATCCAGCATCCTGCTCTGTGGTGCCCGGACTTTCCTCCAGTCTGAATTTCTTCTCGCCGGCGGCCATCCGCTGCCCCGCGCTTAATATAGAAAAACCTAGCATTTGTGGCGAGGCCATTCCGTAGGCATTTTTCGTCAACATCCATTTTTTTTATATTGTGGACAACCTAGGATTTTTATGAACCGATTCTTAAGCACAGCCCTCGTCACTTTTGCAACCCTTGTCACAGCCGCGTTTGCAGAGCAGGATTCCACATTCAAGGACGAAGGCGCTTTTAAAATCGATTCCATCCAATACCACATTGGCGATGCATTCGACGATTCCAAGGTCCACACCAAGTACGACAAGTGGGCCTACGATCTTCTAAACTGGATTCACATCGAAACCCGTGAATCCACCGTCGAAAAACTTCTGCTGTTTAATGAGGGCGACCAGGTAACGTCAATCCAGGTCCAGGAAGCCGAACGTTTCCTGCGTACCCAGAACTTCCTTTCTGACGCCCACATCAATATCGAAAATTCCGACGACAAAAACATCGCCCATGTCCACACCAGCGACAACTGGACTCTCACCGTTCCCATCGGTATCGGTTTCGGCGGCAAGGAATGGTCTTACGACAATCTGGTCTGGAGCATCGGCCTGCAAGAAAGCAACTTTCTCGGTCTAGGCCAGAAGTTGGGATTCTACTACGGACACAACGAATTCCGTGACATGCTTACGCTGGAATACAGCGCCCCCCATTTTCTGTTCCGCTACAACCACCTGGACTTGACCTACAGCTATAACACTGACGGTTATCTCGCCAGCGGCCAGATGTATATTCCCTTCCTGAGCCGTAGCCAGAATCAGTGGGCTTACACCATTGCAGGCCTCAAGAACAAGCGTTACGCCTACTTCTATGGCAGCGGAGATATGCCCGCCGGCGCAACCCATTACGACATGAACGTTCCCGCCGACTCCCTAGACAAATATCTGGGCGAACTCCAGCAATACAACGGCAACGAAACCGTCCAGCTGATGAAGGTCAAGGAATATGTAGACGACTCCCTCAGCTTCCGTGTCAGCAGGTCCTTCGGCGGAACCTTCCGCAAGCTCTATGTAGGCACCACCTACGACTACCGCCGCGAAACAGCCTCCCACGGCAAGTTGTACCGTTACCTGTTTACCGACGGCGAAGACGCCTACGCCATCGACTCCGCCAGCGCCTGGAACGAATGGCTTCCGGAACGCAAGGATTCAAGATTGGGTCTGTACCTGACTCTTTCCAACCTGCGCTACGAAAAAATCAAGAATTTCCACAACGTCAAGTGGACCGAAGATATCGAAAAGGGTTACAGCCTCAAGGCCCAGATTTCCAAGAACTACGAACAGTTGGGTTCCGCCAACAACGACATCCGTCTGGACCTGTGGGGTGAACTTTACCTGGGAACAGGTATGCATCACCTGACCCTGAAGTCCAACATGAACTTCTACCTGGATCACGGGGAACAGCGGGACTTCTACGGAAAACTGTGGGGCGAATACATTTTCCACCCAAGCAACAAGGTTTCTACTGCCATTACGGGACTTGCAGACTTTTATGAAGACGCCCGCTACGGCTATCAGGTTTGCCTAGGCGGCATCAACGGAGGCTTCGCAGGATTTCCCACAGGATTCTACACAGGTCAGGCCCGCGTATACGGCAACCTGGAACAGCGCTACTTCCCCGACTTCGAACTGGCCACTCTGCGCCCCGTTTTCGTCGCCTTCGGAAGCATCGGCGAAACCGCCTGGGATTTCAACGACATCAACCGCAAGGACCTGATCTACGTCGTAGGCTTCGGCGCCCGCTTTGTGCAGACCAAGTCCATCAGCCATCTGATCAACAAGATCGACGTCACCATCCCGGTCAACGGCATACGCAAGGGCGAGCCCCACTACTCCGTCACCACCTCCTACAGCCTGTAGTTAGGTTCCATACAGGGTCCCGTCGATACAGCTTTTCGCCAGGTCGGCCACCGCCGGGCATGCCGAATCCGTATGCAGGAATGGATCAGCCAGAACTCGCATCATCCATTCCTTGGCCAGCAACCACATCTTCCAATTCCTTTGAGATTTCCTCCCTTGATTCGGGAGTCAAATTTCGACCCTTGAAAGAATCCCTTTTTAGTTGAACCTTTAGACTATCAAAGAAAATACCCCGCCATTCATCATCGGCCTTACCCGACAGAATTTTTCCATAGACGTCTTTAACAAACCGAATGGCCTCGTCTAGGTTTTCTTCTTTCAACGGACCATAGATTGCTCTCTTCCCCATTCTGCGGCTTACGGCAAACATATCCCATCTCACGATTAATACGGAAACCATCCGGACACGCAAGGACATTCTTCATCACAGGGTAGAAATTCCTGTCTGAATACCAGAAAGATACCCGATTTTCGCCATTCTGAAGTAGGGTTCCCGTTGGCGGTAATCTCACGAGCCAGAAGTTCCCCCGCCTTGCGCTTGTCTCCAAGACCGCAAAATTCCAGGGAACGTCCCACCATACCCGCATTCTGTTTAGCATTCTGCGCCCCACTCTTCTTTATTCGGCCCATTTTACACCTCTCCTCCCATTATCGTATCCAAAATTCAGTTTGCAAAATTCGATAAAAATCACATTTTGAATATGTAACCACCCCACAAACCAAATAATTTCGTATTTTAAGGCACGAAAAGGAGTTTTATGAGAAAATCCGGTACGCTTTTACAAAATCTGTTTTGTTCTGTTGCATTGACCGTTGCCATTTCTGCAGGAGCCGCCTCCGCCCAGCTAGCCCTGGAACAGCCCAAGATGGCCGACGTCCAGCTCATGCAGGATAGCACCACCAACCAGCCCATGAAAATGGACTTTTCCAAGCCCCTGGCCGGCATCAGCGATCCTGGCATCCTCTTTAGCCATTTCTCTAACCGCCCCCTGCTGATCTACTACTTCAGCCCCAAGTGCCCCCACTGCCAGCGCCACATGCCCGAAATCCAGGACCTGATGAAGGAATATGAAAAGGACGGCCTGACCGGTATCGCCATCGGCCTCGGCGGCGGCATCAAGAAGAACGACATCCGCCTCTTTATCGACCAGTACAAGGTGGTCATCCCCGTCTTCCAGGACTCCGAGTACAAGTTCGCCCCGGCCTACGGCACCGGTTACATCCCCGTGGTCTACCTGGTGAACCCCGACGGGACATTCTACCGCTACGAGACGGTGAACGACGCCAACATGAACCACCTGCGAGCCACCCTGAACAAGATGCTCAAGAAATAGGCTGGACATCAGGTTCACACGCTCTAACTTTTAAAAAGGGACCTCTACGAGGTCTCTTCTTTTTTTTGCAGACCGACAATGCTGTATTCCCCGCACAAAAACAAGGAGAGCTAGACAAGAACAAGAAGTTCATCATTCTTGCTGCGGCAGGCATTCTCGCCGCATGCGGCGCAGCAGCTCTACAGTTTCAGCACCCCATTCGACAGAGAAACCTGCAATGTATCCGCCGACAAGTCCTCCGCCCAATGGGAAAGCCATATAGAAAGTGCAGAAGCAAAGTTCCCTCAGGAACCTGGACGGAAACGGGCTTTGTTGTTTATGATGGGATAATGGAAGAAGTTTTTGAAGATTACATCCCCCACGAAATAAACACCATTTCCATCACAGAAAACACAATCACCTTCAGTTCACCGCAAAACCCAGATTGAGACTTCTACAAGAACGAATTAGAGGCAGCATCAACGGAACCCAGTACTCCTTCACGGACGTCAATCTATACAGAGGAATGAGTTCGGATATAGCGACATTCACCCTTTCCGCAAACGGGAAGCAATGCCAGTACCGTTACATCTACGATCACAAGAAGGAAAACTGCACCTCAGAAAACATTCCCTATATGAACCTCGATGATTACGAAAGCGAAGGGGGATTCTACAAGTGCATCACCAACCTAACAAAATAACAGATCCAGTTGATGAAATAGAATATTTTTGCTATATTCCCGCCACACTTGAGAAAGTAGTATGGTCGAGTAGCTCAGTTGGATAGAGCATCTGCCTTCTAAGCAGAGGGTCGTGGGTTCGAATCCCGCCTCGACTATGAAAGAAGACCACCCCCTGTGGGTGGTCTTTTTTTCATATCCGAGACGTAGAAACTGCAGCAAGCCGCCAGGCTTGCTGCATCCCGCCTGTTCCAACGCAGACCTCATCCCTTTCAGCGATTCTACTAACCATTTCCCGATTTCCGTTACGTTTAGTACGTAGTTTATTACTTTGTTCGCCACAAAATTTGAGTTATAGTCTTATTTTGGGGGCTTTTTTAATAAAAATTTGCATTTTTCGTCCGACTCTCCCCTTTTTTCGGACACTTTTCGTTACTTTATCTTAAAAAATTACTAACTAAAGCACACCTAAGGTCCCCATTTAGTTAGTAAAAACGGCATTTTCACCATTTTGCCCTCAAAAAACATATAGCTTTTTTCTATTGCTAGCCATATAAAAAAAGTCTATTCTATTCCCCATCAATTTTTCCTATCTTACGCACCATGAAAATCGTTGATATTCTCAAGCAAGATAAGATGTCCCTGTCCTTCGAAGTGTTCCCGCCCAAGAAGGAAACCAGTTTTGAAAGCGTGAAAAACGCCACCGAATCTATCGCTGCCCTTGGCCCCGCCTTTATGAGCGTCACCTACGGCGCAGGCGGCGGCGTCAGCCAGTACACCCTGGAAATTGCCAAGAATCTGAAGTCCAAGTTCGGCGTGCCCATGCTGGCCCACCTGACTTGCGTGTCTAGCAGCAAGGAAACCGTGAAGCAGCGCATCGAAGACATGAAGGCTGCAGGTATCACTAACGTCATGGCCCTCCGCGGTGACCTCACTCCGGAACTGATCGCCAACGGCCGTACCGACTGCGACTACCACCACGCCGTGGAACTGGTCCGCGAACTGAAGGAAAGCGGCGCAGACTTCTGCATCGGAGCCGCCTGCTACCCCGAAAAGCACCCCGAAAGTGCCAACCAGCGCGAAGACATCAAGTATCTTAAGGAAAAGGTGGACGCCGGTGCCGACTTCCTGACTACCCAGATGATTTTCGACAACAACCTGTTTTTCAACTTCCTGTACAAGCTTCGTGAAGCAGGCGTTACCTGTCCGGTACTCCCCGGTATCATGCCCATTACCAACGCCAACCAGGTAGAACGAGCCATCAAGCTTTCCGGCTCCTTCATGCCCCAGCGTTTCAAATCCCTGGTAGACAAGTTCGGTAGCGACCCCGAGGCCATGAAGCAGGCTGGTATCATCTACGCCAGCGACCAGATTATCGACCTCTACGCCAACGGAATCACCAACGTCCACGTTTATTCCATGAACAAGCCCGACGTTGCCGAAGGAATCATGAGGAACGTTTCTGCCATCCTGGGCAAGAACTTTATCGCCTAAAATCACAAAAAAAAAGCATTTTTTGCGAAAATCCGCCTATATTCCAACTTGGGCGGATTTTTTTATTCCATTGTTAAAATAAAAGTTTGTTTTTTAAAAATTCAAATTATATATATTGTCTAGGAACCG
This sequence comes from Fibrobacter sp. UWH5, assembly GCF_900142505.1. Classification (NCBI taxonomy): domain Bacteria; kingdom Pseudomonadati; phylum Fibrobacterota; class Fibrobacteria; order Fibrobacterales; family Fibrobacteraceae; genus Fibrobacter; species Fibrobacter sp. UWH5. The sequence continues at coordinate 55,985 of NZ_FRBB01000002.1, forward strand.
CCCCTTCTGGGCGAAAAAGGATATATATGATCTCTTACAATGACGCTTACAAGATCGCCGCCGAAATTCACCAGGGACAAGTGGACAAGGCCGGTGGCCCCTACATCGATTTTCTGCAGAATGTTGTTGACAACCTTAAAGCCAAGGGCGAACCTGAAGAAGTGCAAGTCCTTGCCCTGCTTCAAGATACCACAACTGCATCTGCCAAGAAGACTGCTGCGGACCTGGTCCAGATGGGCGTACCCGCCGACCTGGTCGCAAAGATCGAGAAGATGACTTACCACAAGAACCAGAGCTGGATCGACGAATACAGCTGCAAGCTGATGGCCCAAGGCGTTCCCGCCGAAGAAGCCACTTACGAAGCCCGCGAAAAGGAATTCGTCAAGTTCGCCGAAAGCCTGAAGGAAGACCCCGTCATGGCCAAGGCCAAGGCTGCTATCCTTACCACGCTCCTGGAAGACAAGTATATCCGCCGTAACGAACGCCGCGAACTGAAGACCAAGTTCCGTCTGAAGAAATATCAGGCTGCAGTCGAAGCGCTGGGCGTGTAGTTAGGACGGGAAGCCCCCTCCAGACGAAAGTCTATAGACGAGAGTTTCTCTCGTCTTTTTTTGTTAAAACATGTAAAAAGAACTTTCCAAAATTCAAGCTTTTGCTAAATTTACCCGCGTCGAGACCATAAGGTTTCGCAAACATTTAAAAAGGAACATTATCATGGCTAATAAGGTCTATAACTTTAGCGCAGGCCCGTCTGTCCTGCCCGAACAAGCACTCAAGGAAGCTTCTGAAGCATGCATCGACTATGCAAACTCTGGCATCAGTATTCTCTCCATGAGTCACCGTTCAAAGCCCATCGAGAACATGTTCCTCGAAACTGAACAGCTTCTCCGCGACCTCATGGGTATCCCCGCCAACTACGACATCATTTTCCTCGGCGGTGGCTGCTCTCTCTTGTTCTGCATGATGCCGATGAACTTCCTCCCGGCCGACGGCGTTGCCGACTACACCGACACTGGTGTCTGGGCAAACAAGGCTCTCAAGGAAGCAAAGCAGTTCGGTAACGTTAACGTTGCTTGCTCCACCAAGGCTGATGTTTACAACCACATCGACAAGAACCTCCAGCTCAGCGACAACGCAACTTACCTCCACGTTACCGCCAACAACACCATTTACGGTACCGAATGGCACAACTTCCCCAAGCCCAAGTCCGGCTTCCTCATGGCTGACATGAGCTCCGACTTCCTCGCCCGCAAGGTGAACGTGGAAGACTTCGGCGTGATCTACGGCGGCGCACAGAAGAACATCTCCTGCGCAGGCGTTACCGTTTCCATCATCCGTAAGGACCTCCTGGGCAAGGTCGATCGTCAGATCCCCACCATGCTGAACTTCAAGACTCACCTGGACGAAAAGACCGGCGTGAACTCCATGTTCAATACTCCTCCGGTATTCGCAGTCTACACCATGAACCGCACCCTCAACTGGCTCAAGCAGATTGGCGGTGTTGACGCTATCGAAAAGATCAACCGCGAAAAGGCAGCTCTCCTTTACAGCGCCATCGACAACTCCAAGGTGTTCGTCGGTACCGCTGCTAAGGAAGACCGTTCTCTCATGAACGTTCCCTTCGTGTTCAACCGCGAAGTTGTTTCCGAAGAAAAGGATGCAGACATGGCTAAGGACTTCATCGAATTCGCAAAGTCCAAGGGTCTGGTCCAGATCAAGGGTCACCGTTCTGTTGGCGGCTTCCGCGCTTCCATCTACAACGCAATGCCCATCGAAGGCGTGCAGGCTCTCGTCGACTGCATGGGCGACTACGAAAAGAAGATCCTGGGCTAGTCCTAAGACAGCGTAAAGCTGAAAGTTTAAAGGTTAAAGGATTCGTCCTTTAACCTTTTTTTCTTTATCCTTTTCGCTTTATCCTTTATCCTAAAAAGGGTGCTTAGGCATCGGGATTTTTGTTTGCATAAATGATCTGTTGCTACTTTCACCCGAAGAATTTTTACTTTATAGTCATGAAGTTTATTAATGCCATTCTGCTTTCGTTGGTTTTGTCGTTTGGGCTAAATGGCTGTTCCAAAACAGACGTTGTTGTAGGAGGCTTAGTATTTGGAACCTACATGATACTTGATGCGGGCTCCCAAGACACTAAGAAAACGGATTCCACGGCGATTGTTTCAGACTCCTCAAAAACGGATTCTACAACTCAAACCACAAGTGCCGCAAAGAATGCACTTTCCTTTCTAGGATATACGATTGCGATAGGCCTCATCGTCGGACTTCCCGTCTTACTGGTTGTATTGATGGGGGCAAGTCCCGGCCTTGGGGGCTGACGACAGGATAAAAAAAGAACCCGAAGCATCGGGATTTTTTTATCTTTACTCTTATGAATTCTGCTTTTTACGTCTTTATGAAGTTGCTGCCCAAGAACGCAGCCAGCCGCGCCTTTGGCGCAATCACTCGTCTTCGTTTGCCGATTATCAGCAAGGTGGCTCGCAACATGTTCTGCAGCTACTACAAGTTGAATATGGACGAATCCGAGTACCCGCTGGAACATTACGCCAACATCGGCGAGCTGTTCATCCGCAGGTTAAAGCCGGGCATGCGTCCCATTGCAGACACCGAAATCGTAAGCCCTGTAGACGGCGTTCTTTCCCAGACAGCAACTTTCGACGAAAAGCAGGAACTGATTCAGGCCAAGGGCAAGACCTACACCCTGAAGGACCTGCTCCGCGACGACGAAATGGCCAAGCGTTTTGAAGGCGGAGCCTTCGCTACCATTTATCTGGCCCCGTTCAACTACCACCGCATCCATAGCCCCGTCAACGGTCAGGTGCTGGACGCCAGCTACTGCCCGGGTACTTTGTGGCCGGTGAACGTAGGCAGCGTGGAACGTGTGGAAGGCCTGTTCTGCATTAACGAACGCCTGACCAGCCACATCCGCCTGGAAGATGGATCCGAAATCCTGGTCGTGAAAGTGGGCGCCACCAACGTGGGCCGCATCGGTGTTGCCTACACCGACGAACTGCTGACCAACGCAGGCAAGCTCCCCCGTGACCAGAAGCGCTTCGACTGGATGCCCAAGGCCCCTATCGCCGTAGAAAAGGGTGGCGAACTGGGCCGTTTCGAAATGGGCAGCACCGTGATTCTCGTGGTGGACAAGAAGATCCGCGAACGCAATCCGGAACTGTTCAAGAACCGCGTAGGCCAGGCTGTAAAGGTGGGCGAAGCCCTCTAACCTAGAGCGTTCCGATCCCTCCGCAATGGCAGTTTCCATCGGCAAATTCATTCAAGACAATCCCGCGTTGTTCAAGGCGACAGCGGGATTTGTCGCTTTATTCAGGGACCTGCAGGATCCTGTCGTAGCCGTAACGCGGCACTGCAAAACTATCGAGGAAAAGGTGGGCTGGGTTTTACTGGGCACGGCATTATTCCAGAATTGCAGCTACCCGGAATTCGCAAACCTGATGCGAGCACTCCACGAGAGGTTCCCTGGAGACGCTCTATGGAAACTGCCTGTCCCCAAGGAAGAAGAAATCAACAACTGCGAGGAATCCGTCTTTCACACCCGCAGTTGGGAACTGTTTGATCATGCCGCAGGCATTTTCTGGAGCGTGGGCGCCTTTATGCGGAACCACGGCGCAGGCCCCGACCACAAGGGGAACAATAGCATCACCGATTACGTCGCCTCCCGCCCCCCCGAGGAACTCTGGCGAGACCTGGGCGAAATCTACTTCATGGGAAAATCCAACCCGAGGCCCAAGGCTTGCGCCGCCATCTACCGTCTGATTACAGAAGAACCGGTAGGCCTTGGACTCCGCTGCAAACCTACATCCAAGATGCCCCACCTGCCCCTGACCATGGGCGCCCGCCGTTACATTTCTATTCTCGGCCCTGCCAGCAGCGAAAATGGCGGAGACGGATTCGCCAACATGACCCCCAAGGAAAAACAGGTCATGGCCAACCAGCTATTTGTAGCCCTGGCCAAGGAAATCCAGGCGTCCCCCTACCTCTCGTCTCACAGTATGCAGTACTTCCTGGAGAATGGCAAGGATGGGTTCATTTGTAGACAAGTGACCGACCACTGCAAAAAATGCCCCCTCCATGAGTTCTGCAATTACGCCGAAAAAAAGTGACGAACCCCAAACAGAGAGCCTCACAAATACTAAATTCAAACTGTATGAAGTTCCACAAGAAAATGATGAAGGCAGGTCTTTTTGCCGCCCTGATGCAAGCGCTACTCCTTTGCGCCTGTCAGCAGGAAGAGGTTAAGCCCGTAAGCCTGGAAGAGCTGACTTACAAGTCGGTAAAGCCCATCATTGCCGCAGTGGATTCAAGTATGGTCGGCGACATTTCCGCTCTGCAGAAGCGCATCGAAATCCGCTACCCGATTCTGGAAGGCGACACTCTGGACGTAACCATTCTGGAATTCAAGAGCGACGTGTACGCCCTGGATTACTACATGAACAGCGGACGATTCCAAGGCAGCGCCCCCATCTTGCGCGGTAGTTTTTTGGAACAGAGTATCCGTGCCGACCACAGGATTTTCATTTTCAGGCACGACAGCTTTAGACGCTACGAACGAAGCGACCTGGAAAACTACGTACGTCGATTCCCCGGATTCCACGGCGGATTTCCCCAGGCTTTCTTAAGTCTGCCCTTCGAAAATCGCGAACAGGGCAAGACCTCCATCCAGACAAAGTACTTCATGGGAGTCAAGTCCACCTTCCCCGTGCTTGTACAGAGCTACCGCGATGGCAACCTCCGCTGGAACGTGGCCCGCAGCTGGGACCAGGAAGAAGCCGAAGCTTTCGAAAGCTGGATCCAGAACTTGAACATTGTTGAACCCAAGGGCATCTTCCCCAGCAGCGACTGCGTCTATTTTGCTGCAGGCGAAGGGGCAAACGGAATCGCAACCCAGTTGGCAGGTGGCCGCATCGCCGTCGTCTGGGGATTCCTCAGCTGGCCCGATCTGGAACGCAAATTCTTTACCGCCAGCGACCGCATTTACGAAGCTCGATATTAAGGTTTAACGTTCATCCAGGCAAAACAACCTAGGAATTTATAACTATATTAGAATTATGGCTATTGAAAAACTCGCAGAAACTCTTTTAGAAAAGCTCCGCTTTATCACCCAGGCAGAAACTGTAATCGGCAAGCCCATTGAATCCGGCGACACCATCATCGTTCCCGTCAGCCGCGTTTCTGTCGGTTTTGGTTTCGGCGGACATTCCAGCAAGGGCGACACCTCCGCTTCCGGCGGCGGCGCTTCCGTAGATCCGGTTGCATTCCTGGTGATCAAGGGCGACGACGTTCGAATCATGCCCATCAGCAAGGACAGTTCCATTATGAGCAAGGTCATGGACCTGGTTCCCGATGTAATGAACAAGTTCAGCAAGAAAAATAGTGAAGTCTAATAGACAACGCATACTATAAAACAAGATGTATAGAAACGGCCCGCTATCGCGGGCCATTTTTCGTGCGCTAAATTTCTGCGTCAGACTAATGAGCTTCCAGGGTATTGACGTCGGTGGTGAACATCTTCTGCAGTCGAGCTCCAAAGGGTTCCGCCCATTCCTTTTCCGGAGCGACACGGCTAGCAGTCGACGCGGTATATTCCGAATAGGTCAAGAAGACCAATTCCCCATAACGGGCATCCCAAAGGGTCCATAGGATCTTCCAGGTAAAGCCACCGGACTTGCCCAGATCAGGATCCATAAATACATCAAGACGCACCGGGATAGAAATATAGCGCAGACCATAGCGGCTAGCGGTATTGTTCAGCAAATTCTTGAGAGGTGTAGGCACCACACGGGTAAAGGGCTGCTCGATACCTTCGCGGTCCTGCCACGGGGTAAAATCTTCAAGAGGCAAATTATCGGCGAATTTGAAATTCAGGAAAGCGGCAGACAGCGTATCCAGGTAGCTGGAATCGGCGTCAGGCAGACGCATTCCCGGGAGCATCAGCTCGCGCTGCATCTTGGGGAAAGCCTTTACGAAGATGGAGTCTTCAACGCGAGCCAGATCAAAATCCAAGGCGTCGGCGCTGTAACTGTGGCAGAAGCGGCAGGTTTCGGGTCGCTTGGCATTTACCAAAAGCGAAGGGAACACGCCTACTACGGCATTGGAATCCAGGCGGTTATAGGCAGCCACATTCCATTCGCGGTAGAACTTTTCGTCGGTGATTTTCAGTTCGATATCGCCACGCTTACCGCACTCATCGCAGGGAGTATCCATCATGCCGGAATCACCGGCAGATTCGCCGGGAGCATCGTCACGCATACCCGCGCACGAAATCATAAAAGAAGACAAGAACAGGGCGAAAAAAAGTAAGACGACTTGAAATTTTATTTTGCGCACATTATCCTCGCAATGGGCGGTGAGTTATGAGGTATGAGGTATGAGGTGTGAGGTGTGAGGTGTGAGTTATATTCTCTACACTTTAACCTTTTCGCTTTAGGCCGTTCGCTCTAGGTAGCGGAGCTACCGACCTCGCACCTCTAGCGAGGCTTGCCGAGCGAACCTTTATTCCAGCATGATGGTGAACGGGCCGTCATTGACTAGACTTACTTGCATGTCGGCACCGAAGCGACCTGTTTCCACCTTGGCAATTTCCTTGCGGCATTGTTCAATGACGTATTCATACAGTTCATTGGCAAGGGTCGGATTTCCGGCACCATTGAAGGTGGGTCGATTCCCCTTGTTGCAGTTGGCGTACAAGGTGAACTGGGAAACCAGCAGCAACTCGCCGTTTACGTCCTTGATGCTCAAGTTGGTCTTGCCATTTTCGTCGGCAAAAATCCTAAGGTTCATCATCTTGCGGATCAGGCGGTCTGCCTCTTCGCGGGTATCGGTTTCGCCAACCCCTATTAAGACCATATAACCCTGGTTTATCTGTCCGACGGTCTCGCCGGCGATATCCACCTGGGCCTTTTTTACTCGCTGGATTAGAAATTTCATATGACAAAATATAGACATTCAGACGATATATTAGTGGCTATATTTACCCCTAACTTTACGAGGAATTTATGAAGCGTCTAATTTTGATTTCCATGATTGCAGCAGCCTGCCTTACCGCATGTGGCGAGGAAGCCAGCGAAACCGCCAGCAAGTACGCCAACAAGGCCAAAAAGGCAGCTACCGAAGCTGCAGATGTAGTCAAGGATAAAGCAAGCGATGCAGCAGATGCTGCTAAAGACAAGGCTAGCGACGTAGCAGATGCAGCCAAGGACAAAGCTAGTGATGCAGCCGACGCCGCTAAATCTACAGCCAAGGACGCCGCAAACGCCGCCCTAGACAAGGCCGAAGACGCTATCAAGGCCGCCAAGGAAAAACTGAATCAGTAATGTTCCTGCGAAAGTTACGCAACGAACCCGCAATCAGGCGTTTTCGAAAATTTTAGCCAGACGCGACGGATTTTTGGTCTGGGTCAAGGCCAGTCGCAAAAGAACTGCAGCCTTCTGAGGAGGCAGTTCACCGGCGCTGATTCTGGCCACACTTTCGGGTGCCAAAGCCAGATTCCTGTTCAGGGTAACCACACCGTGGTTAATTCGAGTAGCCACAACCACAGGGATGTCGACATTAGCCAATGCACGGGACCACGGAAGGCTAAATTCTCCACTGCCGGCCCCAGCAATCACGAGTCCGTCTGAAATGGCCGAGGCAAATTCCAGCAGGCGGGGGTTCGCGTCTACGGCGAAGTACACCACATGAACTCTAGGCAGTTCCGTCACGCCGGAAATATCAAAAAACGGGGATTCGCAGGCATTGTCAAAGTCAGCCGTCCCAGATCCAGGGAAATCGATTCCCATGGGCTGCAATTCGCTGGCGCTGCATTTCTGAACTCTGCGAGCATCAAACAGGTCGCCTCCGAAATAAACCCACACGTTATTTCCAACGGGTTCATCTTCTAGAGCAAAGCCAACAGCACTCTGTACGGCACCCAGCAAGTTAGCCGGGCCATCCGGTTCCTTGGCAGTGGCAGGGCGCATCGAGCCAGTCAGCACAACCGGCTTCTCGGTTCGCAAAGTCAGACTGAGGAAGTAGGCCGTTTCATCCATGGTATCGGTACCATGAGTTATGACGAACGCATCAACCAGTCCAGAGGCGGATCCATCCTCGGCAAGTTCGTCGATACGCTTGGCCAGCTTAAGCCACAGTTCGCCCGTCATGTCGTCAGAATTCACATTGCAGAACTGCTCCACCGTCACATCGGCGTAGTCTGCAATTTCAGGAACGGCAGCCACCAGGTCTACACCGGCAATCTGCCCCGATACATAGCCCGTATTGGCACCGGCTTCACCAACACCGGCAATAGTTCCACCAGTCGCAAGGATAACAACTTTCTTTTTCGCCATGGTCAGACCTCATTCAAAAGCTGTTGGGCAGTCACTCCATAAAATTTCTGCAGGGCTTCATCGGCGCTCATGGAGCTTAGGCTCTTGATAAAATCACGGAACCGTGTAAAGTCAGCATTCCTTTTCAGCATTCCCTCCACCATTTTCTGGGAATACCAGTAAAGCTTTACCGCCTCATCGGTACGGGTCTCTCCAACAAAGGGAGCCGACAGCACATCCAAGGAAGGTTCACTTCCGGCGGGTCTAGCCACGTCATTGCGGCTTGCATCTACAACCTGGGCAATACCTTCGTTGGCCCAGGTGGGAATTTTTACGCGGACCATGGCCCTAATAAAGGCGTGAGTCAATTCATGAAACAGCATGGGGCGATAGACTTCACGATACTGCATGACATTTACAGGAATACGAAGCTTTCCGTCAAATAGGGCTCCTGCCCAAGCAGGACGACCACCAACACCGCCATGATCTTCTGATTCATAAAGCACCACCTGCAACTTATTTTCGGGGCGGAAATCAAACAGGTGGCAAAGGGAATCGTAAGCGACTTCCAACACCGAGAGGGCTTCCAGCACATCGCTGCGAGAGGGGCGTCCATCAAATTCCAGTCGGAAATGGGCGGAACGTTCCAGGCCCAATGTTTCCATTTCTCGAATGAGCATCTTGGATTTTTCGGTTAGATATTCCAGATCCCCATTGCTGTAACCCAGTCCAGAAATGTAGGCGATGCAGTCTTCGTAGCGTTCCTGTTCCAGCAGCACACCCGCCATATGCAATTGCAAGTTGCGATCTTCGGGAGTTTCAGAAAGCAGCACTTTCAAATCCTTCTCGGCGCACTTCCAATCCCCGGATTCCAGACAGGCGTTGGTCTCTTCAACCAGGGCATTATGCTTTTCGATGGCGGCATTTTCTGCCAGGCGAACACGTAGCTGATGGCCTCCATATAAAAAGGCAACCACGACCACAACAATCAAGCACAAGCGTTTCATAGGCGGCAAGAACCCTCACCACCAGCCGCTTTAGCCTTTTTATACTTTTGCCCCTCCGGTGCCAAAGTAGGCGGCTCGGTCATGTCGGATTGCAAGCTATCCGCCGCGACTCTCGCCTTTTTATACTTTTGCCCCTCCGGTGCCAAAGTGGGCGGCTCGGTCATGTCGGATTGCAAGCAATCCGCCGCGACTCTCGCCTTTTTATACTTTTCTCTTATCAACTGAAGGTCGTGTTGGTAGGGGTTGCGGGTAAAGTCTTCGAAGGCCCAGGCTGTAGGGTGAAAAACGCCCTTGGCATAGGTCAGCAGCATATCCAGCCACACGCCCTTCCCGGCGTAAAGTTTAAAAGGTCCGCGCTTGTAGCTAGGCAACACCACCTTATCCAAATCCATATAGCCGATGTCGATATTCACATGGCGGTGATCTGGATTCTCGCTGTTGGCAGTAGTCAATTCCAGTGCGTTGCTCCGCTCCTTTTCATCGGCGATGGTCTCAGGCGAAATGCATTTCTCCAAAGAAACCACTCCACGGTAAAGACCATCCCCCATTTCAGGGGTATAATAATTGGTCCTGTCAAAGGCAAAAAGTTTTCCCTTATGCCGAATCGGCCCCCAAGTCTTTTCGAGAAGTTCAATCACAGAGGGATCCCATTCAGCACCCTTCTGCAAAACAAAGGCTATCAGCTGAGCCTGTTCACTAAATTGAGAAGCTTTCATAAAAACCTTAATGAGGGAAAATCATCAAACTGGAACGAATGATTTCCAGCTGTTCCTTCGAGAACTGGGAATACCTGACATCAGAAACAACAGGGTACATGAAGTTGTCTGCATCGGGACACTGCTCCAATGTGAAATTATAGTCAGCCTTCGCTTCGCGTCTCATCCTCATTCCAGGAATACGGAAGTCCACCTCACCTTCTGCAGATTCCTTCACTAAGCCACTGCGCTGAAGTTCCGGACAATAGGGTGTGTCCTCCAGACCGTCTTCGTAATTGGAGAAATCATAATAGGCACTCATATCCCTCATAGTAGAGGTCGTATGGCGAAGTCCAAAGAAGTGTCCGGTTTCGTGCAAGGCTGTTTCCACAATTTCATCCATAGTCAAAGGAACTGACGACCCGCGGCTTCGCGTATGCGTTCCAAGCAACACGGTGCTGCCTTCACCAGCTTCCATATTACCGCTAAAAAGATTCGAGAAGCCAACAACGCCATCACTATAGATTGAGTGAACCAGAATCAATTCCAGAGCCGATTCCATATCGGGCCAGCCAGTCAATTCGCAAAGCATGGTATCCCTTGAAGATCTTCCGGCAACCCACGGTTCATCAGCCGGATAATTCTTGCCCACCCAGGGGTGATCCTGGGCGTAGCTCACATACAGGGTATCGATGGTCACGCTGGAATAATACTTGCGGAACCTTTTCAGCAGTTCATCGGAAAATTCCTCAATGGTAAAACCATCCAAAGTCTCGGCCACATTTCCTACAGCCACCAAATTCAAGGACATGTGATCGGAGTAGGCTCCCTTTCCCTTAAATTCGACATTCCTTGTGGAGCCCTTATAAAATCCGCGGTTCATTTCCAGCGAGGTCGCCCATTGAGCCATATCATTTTCGTCGCAGGTAAACTTATACACAAAACGGCCATTACTTTCGGTAGCCGAAATCACGCGGACCTTGGAAGCATAATAGCTGTCCCCCTTTACATCAAGTCTAAAAAGTTGCAGCCTGGGAGCTTCGGTAGCCTCCCCCTTGTCAAAGGACAGTTCGTAGGTAGCCTTAGGATGAACAAGCAACCTGATACCGTGAGCCAACTGGGCATCCACAGAATCATTGTTGGCCTTGTCATTGGGGAACATCTGAAAGAACAATCCACTGTCGGGCAACAAGGTCACTTCGGTTTCCTCATCGGAATCGAAGATACAGCCCATCATGCCAAGGCAAACCGCCAGCATCCACAACAACAAGGATTTCTTCAACATATTTTTACAGAAATTTTTCATTTTCATAGGTTCCTAATTCCCCAAAGATACGTGTATAGAAAAAAGATAGAATTTTGGGAGAATTCAGCCGATGAAGCACTTTTCAACTAGTATAAAAAATGTTTTCTGCAATCTTCAAGACCTGTTAACAGGAATCCAGGGAAAACCGGCCCTATGGGGAGCCATGGTTTTCATCGTCACTTTGATCACCTTCGACGCCCCCGTCTATGGAATTCCCCTACTGATTCTTTGTCCCTTTTTGATCCACGTTGCCTCCCGCCACTTGCAAAAGGCCTCCCTTGCGGCCCTGATTCTAGCCCTAATCAGCCACTACGCATTGCATAGCCCCATAAACCCGATTAAGTCCCAAGACGTTCCTCAACAGGGTTGCGGCATCGTCGAGACGATTCAAAAAAAATCCAGCGGTCTAGCCGTCATCATCAACAGCGGTTCTAACAAAATAAGACTCACCGAAAAACGGGACCTCCCCATTATGCCCATGGCCGGAGATTCCATTTGTTACGAAGCCAGCTGGTACCCAGTCAATCCGCCAACCGTTCCAGGTGCGTTTGATACACGGCAATGGCTGCAATCACAAGGATTAACCGCCTACGGAAAATTCAAGCACTGGGATGTCTATAGCCACCGACTAGTTCCCGAACGATACTTCTATAAATTCCGACAATGGATAGCCCGCAGATTCGCCGACTACCTGGACCCAGCCGAAACAGGACTCTTGCTCGGGCTACTTGCCGGCGACAAGAGCGGAATACCCGACGCCCTCCGCAGCGACTTTCAGAGGACGGGGCTTGTGCATGTGCTAGCCATCAGCGGATTCCATGTGGTACTGCTGGCAGGAATGCTCATGATTCTTTTGAAAGCAACAGGCCTCCCCCATCACATAGTGCGTCTGTTGGCGGTATTACTGCTATTGCTCTACATCCCTGTAACCGGAGGTTCTCCTGCCGTGCGACGGGCCGTCATCATGTTCTCGGTCCCTCTAATAGGAGCCACCTTCCAAAAGCAGCCCAACCCATTAAACAGTCTGGGAATCGCCCTATTCATCATCATGTTCCCGGAACCTGAAGTCATCTGGAATCCAGGCTTTCAGCTATCCGTGGCGGCTACGGCGGGCATCATCATTAGCGGCCCTCTAAATCCACTACAGGGTCTCCCCAAGAAACTGACCAAGAACAAACTATGGGCGTTTTTTCAAGGAGCCATACTGGAACCTACCTACGTCACCTTTTGCGCCACCCTTTCTACAGCCCCCTTTCTCATCCATCATTTCAAGACTTTGTCGCCCGTTGCCTGGTTCGGAAACATCGTCGTTGTGCCAGCCATTTCCATGGGTATGCAGGCTGGCCTATTTGCCTTGCTATCGCCCCTCGATATTTTAAGGCAAAACTTCTGCTATGCCGCCAAATTCTTTTTGCGTCTGGCCACCCTGTTAACGCGATTACTGTCCGACTCTTCGGAAGCCTCCGCCACGGTGGGCCCCTTCGGCCCTGCGTTACTCCTTCTGCTGGGGCTGGTGATACTGCTGGCCCCTGCCGCAAAAAAGAACCGCCTTGTCCAGAAATTTTACCTGACGAGCCTTCTCGTATTTTGCGGAACATTCGCCTACGGAAATTTCATAAAGGCTAGCGTTCCCAATTGGCAATTAACCACCCTAGATATAGGCCAAGGCGACAGCCACCTGCTTACAACTCCATCCCAAAAACATTTCCTCATCGACGCCGGTGACGGAACCCAGAACACCATCGTCCCCTACCTGCACCACATCGGAGTTTCCCACCTCGACGCCTTTATCATCACCCACCCGGATCTGGACCATTACGGCGGAGCCCTTTCCCTGATTAAGACATTCCCTGTAAAAGAATTGTGGATTACGGATTGTGCCCGCATAGAAGACAAGTCTAACTGGCAAAAATTCATTCAGGAAGCATACAGCCGAGGCATAATCATTCGGGATATGGAACGTGGATTGCTATGGAAAGAACATCTTTTCCAGATTGAAATTCTTCATCCGGTTACCCGCCGGTGTGTCGACGTAAACACCCAGAGCATCACACTGCGGGCCAAGGGATTGGGACACTCCGCCCTACTTACAGGCGATCTGACTATTGCAGGAGAAAAGGAAATCATGAACACAGATATGTACATAAAAAGTGATGTCCTGAAATTAGGACATCACGGATCAAAAACGTCTAGCAGTCGAGTCTTTCTGCAAAAGGTGCAACCCCAGTTAGCTATTGTTTCTAGCGGGCGACACAACCGCTTTCGCCACCCCAGCAAGCAGGTCATCCAACGGCTGGATTCCCTTGGAATACCTTACGTGAATACCGCCGAAAAAGGGACCATCCACATTTTATTTTCAAGGGAAGGCGTGCAGACAAGCACCATGCTAGAATAAATTACAGCGAAGTCAAAACGTAGAGGGCAATGCTCTTCTGGTCGTTATTGGATTCCTGCAATACGCCGATATCGAATTCTACGCGGACTCTAGCACCACCTAGAGCCAACTCCATCTTGGGGATGATATCCAGCATGAAGTCATCCTTGAGGTAGCCCACGCTACCCGAGGAATTCACCTCGATCATCAAGAGGAAGGACTTTCCAAAATGCAAAGTGGGAATGGTTCCTACGGCGAATTTCACATAGCCGTCTTCGCCAGTTACACCCTTCAGAAAACCTGCACGGGCCTCATAACCATTGGAGAAATTCTTGGCGATGAAATATTCCTTGCCATAAGTCAGCACCAAGGCTCCACCGTTATCACGGTTCAAGCCGAAGTAACCGTCAATTTCAAAAAAGGCTCCGTTAAAACGGTAGCGGGTACCGAAGTCTACGGAAGTTTCCACATTGTCCAGCTGATTGTAAGTGTACACATCCAGCTTGGCACCGATATCCCAGTCCTTGGCCAGCTGACCCATGATGTTCACGGGGAACAGCACATTGCTGCCAAAATCAGAACGCAGGCCAACACCGGCGGCGAACTTGGGAGACGGTCTGAAATCAGGGCCATAAGTATAGCGCATGTTCCAGATACGGTCCAGGGCGAAACTGTTAGCTGCAAACATTGCAACCACAAAGGCGAAAATGGCAAGACGTAAATTTCTCATACTGCCCAAAGTTAGCTAAATTTTGTCCAGCCTTTTGTAGGCTCATTCAAAAGAGGATATTATGATCGATCCGCGTCCCGAACTTTCTAAGCTTTCTGACTACGTCCCTGGCAAGTCCATGGATGAAATTCGTGCCAAGTACGGCCTTACCGAAGTGGTAAAGCTGGCTTCCAACGAAAACCCCCTCGGCCCTTCCCCCAAGGCCAAGGAAGCCTACCTGAAGATCGTGGACACCTTGCATCTGTATCCTCGCGGAGACGCTCCCACCCTGATTAACGCCCTTGCCGAATTTTACGGTGTCAAGACCAGCCAGTTGGTGCTGGGTAACGGTTCCGACGAAATCATCGACATGGTAGGCAAGGCATTTATCCGTCAGGGCGACAACTGTGTGGGCATTACCCCCACCTTCAGCGTCTACAAGTTTACCACACTCTCCAACGGTGCCGATTTTATTGGCGTTGGGGTCGGCGAAGAAAAGACCGACTTGAATAAGTTGGCCGCTGCCATTAATGAAAAGACCCGCGTGGCCTTTATCTGCAGCCCCAATAACCCCACCGGCGTTTACTACACAGGCGCAGAACTTGAAGAATTTTTGAGCAAGGTTCCCTCCAACGTGATGGTGTTCCTGGACGAAGCCTACGCAGAATTCGCCACCGCTGAAGATTACCCTCGCATGTTCGAAATGATCGCGAAGTACCCCAACCTGCTTATCAACCGCACCTTCAGCAAGATCTACGGTCTGGCTGGCATCCGCCTGGGCTACGCCATTTCCAGCGAACAGGTCATCAAGGCCATGTGGAAGATCAAGCCGCCTTTCGACATTAACCTGGCCGCCCAGGCAGCCGCAATTGCCGCCCTCGGCGACAAGGAACACGTGGAACGTACCCGCCAGCTGAACGCCGACGGCATCAAGGTCCTGAAGCCCTTCTTCGAAGGTCTCGGTTTCAAGGTGCTGCCCACCCAAGGCAACTTCATCTGCGTCCACATCGGCCCTAAGGCAAAAGAAATGGTGCAGTTCCTGGAAGAAAACGGCATGATTATCCGCGGCCTCACCAGCTTCGGTTTGCCGGAACACGTCCGCATTACCTTGGGCAAGCCTGAAGAAAACCAGTTCTTGATGGATCTTGTTAAGAAGTGGACAAAACAGGTATGAGGGCGCAGCGGCGCTGCTTTGAGGTATGAGGGCGCGACTTCGTCGCTTTGAGGTGTCATCCTGAACGACCCTATATGTCATCCTGAACGAAGTGAAGGATCCAGAGAGGTTACAATGAGCGCAACAAAAGAAAATCTTGATTTGTTAAACATTGCCCTGAAGGCTGCCGAACTGGCTCAGGGTAACATCCTAAAGTATTTCCAGAACGATGTTGGCGTGGAATGGAAAGCAGACAAGACTCCTGTGACCATCGCCGACAAGAGCACCGAAGAACTTTGCCGCGAATTCTGGGCAAAGGAAACTCCGGGCTTCGGCGTCATTGGTGAAGAATTTGGAATCGAAAGTCCCGATGCAGAATACCAGTGGGTCATCGATCCCATCGACGGCACCAAGGCATTCATCCACGGCGTGCCTCTGTTCGGTACCTTGATTGCACTATACCGTCGCGGCGAAGCAATCGCCAGCCTTATCCGCATCCCGGCCATGAACACCGCTGTTTGGGCCGTGAAGGATGGCGGCGCATTCCTCGGTAGCAGCGCACAGGACTGCCGCGTCTCCAAGTGTTCCAAGGTGGAAAAACTTTCCGACGCCCTGGTTCTTTCCGGCACCGTCAACACCATGGAAACTGCAGGCTATGGCGAACAGTACGCAAACGTCCGTCGCGCAGCCCGTCTCCACCGCGGTTGGGGCGACTGCTACGGTTACTACCTGGTAGCCGCAGGCCGCGCCGAACTGATGATCGACCCCATCGTTTCCCTCTGGGACATCGCCCCGTATCCTCTGCTTTTCTCTGAGGCAGGTGGCAAGTTCAGCATGCTGGACGGCAGAACCGAACTGTTCGATGCCAACGGCAAGCCCGTCGCCCCCATTTACGAAGGCTACACCAGCTTCGCATCCAATGGACTCATCCACAACGAAGTTGCAGGGTATTTCAAGAAGTAATATCAAAGCCGTAGATTACGGCAAAACAGGTTAGAAGGAGACAACAAATGAAGTTCACAAAAATTACAACTGCAATTTTTACAGTTGCATTAACTGCTTTATCCTTAATCGCATGTGGCGACGACAGTTCCGGGACTGCAGCCTCAAACAATCCGTTTTCACCTACTGGCGGATATGTTTATCAGCTTTCCGTCGACGAAGCATCCAGAACACTTATTGTTTCCATGTCACGAGAAGTCGGCGACTGCGCCCTTGTAGATGGGGAACCACAATGGCTCAACGGAGGCTTAAAAGTTCATGCAGATACCAATACGTACGAAATCAAGGGAGATACTTTGATCCTCCACACCTTTAAGACCTATGATGACGAAGTTTACGATCGCAAAAACTTTCTTATTGGCAAAAACAATGGTCGCCTATATGGTACTTGGGAAGCGCTTCTTTGCGATGATGACGATGACGACGGAGTGCAAGAGTGCAGCCTCTCACCTTACGCCACAGAAACAATCACTTTCACCCAATCAACAGCCACTGTCAACTTTAGTTTAAGAGAAAATGCTGATTTCACAAAAACGGATCTAGCCTACTACATTGTACAGGCTCTCTACAATGGTTCCGGTTTCCACGAAATCTACGCCAGCGATTTTGACGATCAGGATCAGGGAGGCCCGGAGTTCGACGTTTTCCTGCAAGAAAACAACATTACGTATCAAAAAGTAAGCAACAAGCAAGCGAACTTCACCATTAACGGCCAAGTCTACACCTTTAGCCTCACCTCTGCAGAAGAATCAATGGAATCAAGGCTGGTAGAAGCAACCGTAACCACGCTTTCCTCCACTTGCTACCTAAAAGATTTAAAAGAACAGATTACCAGGGAAACCTGCAATAGTCGCGACATCTACGACATGAGCGGGTTCCACGAATGCGGCATTGAATACGAACCAGACAGCATTGTTTACAACCAACTCATTCACGAAAACCACCTTACGAACATCGATGAATTCCGTGAATGCATTCGTAGTATTGCTCAACAGCCAAGTTCAAACATTCCCCTTCTGTATAAAAGAGCAGCTAAGGAGTCAAGGCATTCCAAGAAAAATTCCTGGTTTGCAAAATTCTAATCTAGCCTGCAACAACACAACGCAATTTGTATAAAAAACAGCCTCGGAGAAATCCGGGGCTGTTCTTGTACCAGACTTTCGTCCAGCGCTTTGGGGTTAGGAGGAATTTTTTGCGGCGTTCCGCGACGCTTTACTTCACAGTAAACACGCCGTTTTCGTAGTCGATGACCACCGGCTTTGTTGCGCTTACGGTGCCAGCAAGGATTGCGTGACTCAGAGGGCGTTCTACATTGCGTTCAATGAAACGCTGAATAGGACGTGCACCGAATTCCGGCTGGTAAGCGCCATCCGCAATGGCATCCAAGGCTGCATCGGACAGAGTCAGTTCCAGGCCCTGGCGGGCGGCACGCTTTGCAAGGCCAGCGAACTTCAGCTTTACAATGTCGCGGATCTGAGGCTTGGTAAGACTCTGGAACACCAGGGTTTCATCCAGACGGTTCAGGAATTCCGGACGGAAGAAAGCATGAAGGTCGGCTTCAATGTCGGCAACCGTCACCGGCGCGACGTTCTCGCCCGAAGAGCCTGCGGCACTACCAGCGGCGCCAGAAGTTGCGCGGGCCAACCGTTCCCGGAACTTTTCAGAGCCCAAGTTAGAGGTCATCAAGATCAGTGTATTCTTGAAGTTCACCGTGCGGCCCTTACCGTCGGTCAAACGGCCATCGTCAAGAACCTGCAGCAAGGTGTTGAACACATCGGGGTGAGCCTTTTCGATTTCATCCAGCAAGATGACGCAATAAGGCTTGGTACGTACAGCTTCCGTCAGCTGGCCGCCTTCTTCGTAGCCCACGTATCCCGGAGGCGCACCGATCAAACGGCTTACCGTATGCTTTTCCATGTATTCGCTCATATCAATTCGGACCAGAGCGTTTTCATCATCGAAAAGTTCCACAGCCAAGGCCTTGGCCAGTTCTGTCTTGCCAACACCCGTGGGGCCTAGGAACAGGAAGCTGCCAATAGGAGCGTTTTCGCGACTCAACCCACTTCTATTTCTTAAAATAGCTTCGGACACCGCTTCCACAGCATCATCCTGACCAATAACGCGAGCATGCAGGCGTTCATCCAAATGGAGCAACTTGGACTTTTCGCCTTCGCAAAGCTTGGTTACGGGCACGCCAGTCCAGCGGCTTACCACCAGGGCGATGGTATCTTCCGTCACCTCTTCGGTAAGTTCGCCGTCACCTGCAGCCTTCGCAACAGCCGCAGTCTTTTCGGCGATTTCCTTTTCCAGGTTCACGATCTTATTGTACTTCAGTTCTGCGGCGCGGTTCAAGTCGTAGCGGGCTTCGGCCTGTTCCATTTCGTCCTTGGCCTGCTGCAAAGCTTTCTTCAAGTTCTGCAGCTCAGCACTCTGGGCGCGACGATCCTGCCAGCGTTCCTGCATAGCCTTCACGGCAGCAGCAGTCACAGCCAAATCTTCACGCAGTTCCTTCAAGCGCTTTACGGAATTGTCATCCGTTTCCTTCGCCAGAGCCTGCTCCTCGATCTTCATCTGCAGTTCCTTACGCTGCAAAGTATCCAGAGCTTCCGGCACCGTATCCATCTGAGTTTTCACCAAACTTGCGGCTTCGTCAATCAGGTCGATAGCCTTATCCGGCAAGAATCGGTCACTGATGTAACGGTTAGAAAGTTTCACTGCAGCCACCAAGGCATTATCATGCAGACGCACGCCGTGGTGAGCATCGAAACCATCCTTAATTCCACGGAGGATAGAGATTGCCTCTTCTTCCGTAGGTTCATCAACTTGCACCGGCTGGAAACGACGTTCCAAAGCGGAATCCTTCTCGATGTACTTACGGTATTCCTGGGTGGTGGTAGCGCCAATGCAGTGCAGTTCACCACGAGCCAGCTTGGGCTTCAGCATGTTACCCAAATCCATGGAGCCCTCGGTCTTGCCGGCACCCACAATGGTATGGATTTCGTCAATGAACAGAA
Organism: Fibrobacter sp. UWH5; assembly: GCF_900142505.1. Classification (NCBI taxonomy): domain Bacteria; kingdom Pseudomonadati; phylum Fibrobacterota; class Fibrobacteria; order Fibrobacterales; family Fibrobacteraceae; genus Fibrobacter; species Fibrobacter sp. UWH5. The sequence continues at coordinate 75,575 of NZ_FRBB01000002.1, forward strand.
GAGTATTTCCGTCTTCTTCAAGGGCGTCCAGAACAGATTTCAGACGTTCCTCGAAATCGCCGCGGTACTTTGCGCCAGCCATCAGGGCGGACAAATCCAGGGCGAAAAGTTTCTTGCCCTTCAATGCGTCAGGCACATCGCCGCGATAAATTCGCTCGGCGAGCCCTTCGACGATAGCGGTCTTACCCACGCCAGGTTCACCAACGAGGCAGGGGTTGTTTTTCGTCTTTCGGCTAAGGATCAAGATTACACGACGGATTTCCTCTTCACGGCCAATCACCGGCGAAAGCCTGCCATCGGCAGCCATTTCAACCAGCTCACGACCATACAACTTCAGCGGGGACTGTTCCTCGGCATTGGCTGCCCCGGCAAAGGGGTCAGAGAGCCAAGTCTCCACCACTTCCACGGAACCCAAGGCGTCTTCAAAAACCTTGGCAATGCCGCGGTCCCCCGCAAACTTCATCAAGGCCACCAGCATATCGCCAGGAGTCACCATACGGTTCACCTGACGGGCCGCCTGAACAGCCGCACGCAGCACACGGTTCAAGTCGCTATCCGGGCCCACATCCGGGTTTGCCCCTTCCACACGGGGCACCTTCTGCACAAAAGGCTCCAGACGACCGCGCAGGTCCTGAGTCTTCGCGTTCTTGGACTTATACAGCTTTTTCAGGGTCGCATCAGGGCCTTCTACCAGACCCACGGCCAAATGGGCACATCCCAGGTAAGAATGGGAATTACGGTCCATCAAACTCTGGGCCTTGGCCAAAACCTTTTCTGCATCATTATTAAAATCAGACATATTTGCCTCCGCCACAAGGGCGCTTTTCTTTATTAACGCCCCACTTAATGCAATTGTCGTGCCAAGACCGTCTTTTTATGGATTTACCGCAAAAAAAACACCGCAAACGGGAAAAAAAGGCTTTTTTTCATAAAAAAAGCCCCTATTTCGTTTAAAAAAGAACATTTTTCATCTCAAAAAGAACCGCCAGAACGTCCAAATTTGCGACATACACCCTCCAACACCCTCCCAAAAGGAGCGCTCCCATTGTAAAGTGTTGTAAAACCCAACAACGGCAAATCACCTTGGACTATTCCCACTTGGACCAAACAAATCTATCTTAAGGATACAAAACCAAACATCCCATACACCAACAACGGCGCTCCTTTGGGGGGGCGCCGCTTGTTTTTTTGGGGTCTAAAAAAAATTTGAGTTTATTGGTCTGCGCCCCCCCCCTTTTTGTATATTACCGCCCGTAATTTTTTACAACAAGGAGAACAAACATGCTCAAAAAAATCGCACTCACCGGAATTTTCGCAGCCTCGGCAACCTTCGCCTCCTGGGATCTGTTCCCGGTGCTCCCCAAAAATCAAGGCGAAGCTCATACAGGTCTCGCTTACAACGAAACAAATTACGCCAGCTGCCTCACCATGTTCGCTGGCGCACGATTTTCCGTCATTCAAAACTTGGAATTAGGGGTAATGGTTCCGTTCCGCTTCTACACAGAACTGCATGGAACCGAAATGGACGATGTCAATGGTTTAGGAAACATCGAAGCTTCGATTCGATACCAGTTCATCCCTAAAATGAACGCTTTCTTCGACGTAGCTATCCCCGTTGGCGATGATTCTTACAACGTTGAAGACGAATGGACTCTGAAAGGAGGCTTTCAATTCTCCTCAATCTTAACCCCCACGGTCAACTTCGGGTCGGAACTTGGCGTCCAGTATGAAACAGAAGGTGAGAAGAACTATTCGGAATTAGCCGCTAACATTTCAGCAGAACTGGATTTTACCGTTGTACCCCACTACACGCCCTATATCCGTTCTACAGTTTCCTTTATCATCGGAATCTATGACGATAGCGGTTTTGATTCCTTTCTTGGCAAAAACACCCCAGTCGGAACCTGGATTACCGTGGGTTCCAAGTTTGACATCACCGAATGGCTGAACCTAGACGCCTCCTACGGAGTTGGCATCGGCGACCACCTTTATGGTCCCAACCGTCCTAAAACTTATGGCCTAGGCTTAAACTTCCGTTTCTAAGTCACAAGGTTTAAAGCAAAGGCGCTCCTTTCGGGGCGCCTCTTTTATTTTCTAACAGAAGATAAAATCACCTTCCGCCAACCAGGATCTGGTCCACCTTGATGGACGGTTGACCGACGGTTACGGGGATATGGCCGGAACTTGCGCCGCAGACACCGGCAGCCAATTCCAAGTCAGAACCCACCATGCTGATCTTAGGCATAATTTCGTGCCCCTTGCCAATAAGGGCCGCGCCACGGACCGGTTCGCAAATCTTGCCATCGCGAATGATGTAGCCTTCGTCAACAGCGAAGTTGAATTCACCGGTGGCCGGGTTTACGGAACCGCCAGCCATACGGGCTGCATAAAGACCGTAATCCACGCTGGAAATCATATCGTCCAGGGAATCCTTGCCCGGGGCGATAAAGGTATTGCGCATACGGCTAACGGGAGCGTACTTGTAGCTTTCGCGGCGAGCACTTCCGGTAAGTCCGATGCCCACTTCCTTAGCACCCACACGGTCAGACATGTAGGTTTTGAGAATACCGTTTTCGATGAGGGTGGTGCGCTGTGCGGGAGTGCCTTCGTCGTCAATTTTCAGGCTACCCCAGACACCATCCAAGGTGCCGTCGTCAATGGCGGTAAGGCAAGGCTGACCAATAGCCGTTCCCAACTTTCCACAGAAGGGGCTGGCGTTGCGTCGTACCGATTCCGTTTCCAACGGATGGCCGCAAGCTTCGTGGAAGATTACACCGCCAAAGCCGTTGCCCATGACTACAGGCATCTGGCCGCCGGGAATGTAGCCGGCAGTCAACATGCGAAGCACTCGTTCGCCAGCGGAGTTGGCCATTTCTTCGGGAGAGTAATTGGCCAACAGTTCATAACCGCCAATGGCACCCGGACGCTCGGCAGAAGTCAAACGTTCAGAACCGTCAGCTGCAGTAACGCTTACGCTCAAGCGCAGGTGGCTGCGGTCCATTTCCACATTCAGACCTTCGCTGTTCAACAAATTAATGTGGGTGCAGTCATCAGTTACGCCAACGGTCACCTGAACAATCTTGTCGGAAATGCCGCGGGCAGTCTTGTCGGCACGGAACAGAAAATCCTGTTTGACAGCCTGGCCCAAAACTCGAGGATCCTGGAAGGCGGCGGCGTTGTAATCGCAGACGCGCTTTGCAGGAGCAAATTCAAAAGGCTTTGCAGCAGAACCTTCACCACCATTCATGGCGGCAATGCGACCAAAAGCCAAGGTCTTTACCAAGTTCACCAAGGCTTCTTCGGAATCGTCGCTGGTAAAACCATAGAGGACTTCGGTACCATACAGCAAACGGATGCCGATACCGTAATCTGTACCTGCCGTAGCCGTTTCAATCTTACTGTCCTTAAGTCCCAGGCTAGAGCTTCGAGTTTCTTCTTCAAAAATTTCTACAAAGTCTGCACCGGCGCTTCGGCCAGCCTCAAAAATCTTAACAGCTACAGACGGATTCATAAAACCTCAAAAAAAACGCGACAACCCCTAGAGGTGCCGCGTCAAAAATTACTTGTTGCGAACGGGAACGCCACCCTTGCGCATGGCATCCTTGATGCCCGGCACAGTGTAGTCGCCAAAATGAACCATGGAAGCCACCAAGGCGGCATCGGCGCTGGTCTTATTGAACAGGTCCACAATATGGTCGGGAGTACCGGCACCACCGCTGGCAATCACGGGAACCTGGACAGCCTTGGCCACCTGGTCGGTAATGTTCAGTTCGTAGCCCTGCTTGACACCGTCGGTATCAATAGCATTCAGGCAAATTTCGCCAACGCCCAGCTCTTCAGCCTTCTTGGCCCATTCTACGGCATCGAGACCCATAGGCTGACGGCCGCCACGAATGTACACTTCATAACCGCTGGGGAACTTTTCAGAAACACCCACAAACTTCGCATCCATACCCAGCACGATGCACTGGCGGCCAAAGGCCTTTGCACCTTCTGCAATGATTTCGGGATGGAGGACAGCCAAGCTGTTAACACTCACCTTTTCGGCACCGGCCAGCAATGCCTGATGCATGTCTTCCAGATTGCGGATACCGCCACCTACAGCAAAGGGGATAAATACGCGCTTTGCAATCTGACGGATCATTTCCATGTCGCAGGGGCGGTTTTCGGCGCTGGCGGTAATATCGTAGAACACCAGTTCATCGACGCCTTCGTCACTATAGCGGGCACCCATCTCCACCGGATCACCGATATCGATATTACCCTTGAACTTAACACCCTTCGTCACCTTACGGTCACGGACATCCAAACAGACAATCAAACGTTTTGTGAGCATGACGCAAATGTAGAAAAAGGTACGAGGAATGAGGCATGGGCAGTGAGCGGTGAGCAGCCAGTTGCGAGCTAAAGTCAGGCAACTCCGGCGCGATTGCATCCAGCGCTTTCGATAAAAAAAATCCACCCTTCAAAAAGGCGGATTTTTTGAAAATCTGTGTAAGAATCGCTATTAGAGGTTACGGTCGATAACAGCCTTGACGGTGTTCTTAGGCACTGCGCCAACAACGTTGCCCACTTCGACGCCGTTCTTGAACAGCTTCATGTTGGGGATGTTAGTAATGCCAAAACGAGCGCAAATGTCGTTCACGCCGGCATCATCTACGTTAATCTTTGCGATGATAGCCTTGCCGTCATATTCGGCAGCCAGTTCATCAACAATAGGGCCCATCATCATGCAGGGGCGGCACCAGGTAGCCCAAAAATCAACGAACACCAACTGACCAGAACTGATCACTTCATCAAAATTTTCTGCAGTAAGAGCTAAAGCAGCCATGACAATCTCCAATTTACATCTGTAAAGATAATAAAATCAGCCTAATTTGAGGATATATAACTAGAAAGTAAACCCAATTGTGTAATTTACATCAAAATCTACGCCCACAGAAGATACTTCTTCCAGGTCATCGCGGTACTTTTTGCTCAAATAAGTGTTGGTATAGGTGGCACCGATATCAAAGGAAGAGGTAAAATGGCCCCAAATGGTCTTATTACCCACATACATGGCAAGACCCAGGCTATTTCCGGTTTCCTTAACGTCCTTGCTCCTCTTGTCTTCGTAGTCGCGTTCCACCTTTGCGTATTCATAAATGGCATGAATAGCCGTGTACATTCCCAGATGGCCGCGGTTGAAGTAATAGCGGAAACCTTCAGAAATACCAAAGACATTCACATCAAAATCAACCTTCTTGCGATTTTCGTCTTCGCCATCCCAGCTCTTGGTTTTGAAGTAAGGGCGAGTGATAATGGATGCATTGGAATTGATGTTACCTTCCAAGGTTAGCATCAGTGGCAGATAATCCTTGAAGAGGGGGTAAAAAATCAGGGACACCGGATGCACAGAAATGGCAAAAATGGGTTCACTGCTAGCAACATGATTGATCGTCACATTAGGAGTCGCAGGAGCGGGAGCACCGGAAGTATACTTGGAGGGATCGTCCACTACCTGGGCAAAGCTTGCAGAAACAAGAGCACCCAACATAACCAAAGCCAAGAAAGTCTTTTTCATTTCGTCCTCTTAAAAACGTTAGTAATAATAGAAACGTATCTCGTCTACAACAAGTGTAGCTCCCACCTTTCCCTTGTAATAATTGCCGTTAGCGCTAGATGCCATGACCGCCCTGAGGTGGGTCACAGCCATATCGCCGTCATAGCCATTCAGATGGTTATCAATGCCGCTGGAATTTTCCAGGTCATCCTTAAAAGTGTTGGAATTATGGATAGGAGAATCTTCATAAGGTTCGCCATACTTAAACTTCAAGCGCAAGGTCTTAAAACCGTTTTCCTTTTCGACGATGGAAACCACATCGGGATTGGGGCGGCCAGAATTGTCATCTGAGGCAGAACGGTACCAGGCAGAAGCCACCAACGTATTTACATCGCTAGAGGTGCGGTACTGATTCTTTCCCTCATTTGCAGTGGCAGTACGATTTTCCAGGAAGAAGTAAATGTCGCAGCTGTCGCCCTTGCCTTCATAGGTAAAGTCTACTTCTACATACTGCGGACGACCTTCAAAAGGCCTACCGAAATCAATCAGTTCATTTCCGTCGGGATATTTGCTCAACATGCTCGTTGCGCCAACGCCCTTAGGATTAAAGTAGCCTGTAAAGATATTTCCGCTGGCAAACTGTCCAATGAGAATCTTCGCATCCATGGACTCCATCTTGGCAGCCTTTCCACCAGCCACATCCAAAGGAGAAGTCATGTTGAAGCCGGAGGTGTTTCCATTAGACCAGTCAGATGCAACATACTTGTTCCAGGAATCAAAAGAACTATTGGGGAACTGATAGCCAGCAACAATTCGGTATTCCTGTTCGGTCTTGCCGTTGGAGACTGTAGCAATCACCCCCTGGGCCAGGTTGTATTCGCCGTCATTTTCTACTCCAGAAATTTCGGCTCCTTCAGACAAGGTAATATCGCTAATTTTAACGCTAGACAATCCCGAGGCGTAGTCCAAATCATCATAGTGGATTCTGAAGGAGACCTTGCCGTCGCTGACGGAGCTATCAATGATCGCCTCGTTCCCGCCAATCTTCATAGACAGAATTCGCGGTGCATCCGGTTTCGATTCAGGGAATTCTTCGGCGGAGCCGAGATTTTCGCCAGAATCCTGAGCCTTGGAACTGCTGGACTTCACTTCATCCTGCTTGTCGTCAGACTTATCATCAGACTTGGCACTGCTGGAAGACTTGGCCGAACTAGAAGAAGATTTGCCCTTGTCATCAGTAACGGCTTCTACGCCAGGAATGGTAAAGCTAATCTGCCAAATGGAGGCGTCCCCATTTTCGGCCACCACAGCCACATAAACCACAAGGCTAGAGGGAATGCGGATTTTGTCGCCAGAGCGCAGACGTTCGCTGGAATAAGAAACTTCGTGAGCCAGAGAATCCAATCCGGCGGAATCCGACGGAAATTCCTTGAACTTGCTATTGACCAAGTGCAATGTCGCCATGGAACTGATATCCAGAACATCCACCGCCACGGAGTCCCAGGATTCACCTTCTTCGGGAGCGACAAGTTTCACCTTGATCTTATGTTCGTCGGCATAGACCGACACGGAACCATCTTGACCTTCAAAGGTCAGTTCGTTAAGAGTCTTGTAGCCCGATGTTCCAAAGGTATCGTAGTCGGCAGTGCAGGCTACAAAAGACATAAAAACGGTTAAGAACGCAAGGAGTGAAATCAGACCTTTCATGATACCACCTCTTAGTAATTCAGCTTAAAGTTATCGAGGATCAGCTTAGCTTCTTTTCCGCCACGCTGTTTTTTGCCAGTTCCTGCAGCACCGCCAGCCACCACATGGGCATAGGCAGAAGAAGCAAACATCACATGGATAGAAGCAACTTCTTCGGTTCCCTCGCCCAAAGTCAAACCTTCAGCCATGGCAAAACCACCCTGCAACAATCCATCGGGATCAGCGCCATAGGACAATTCGACAACGACGGTTTTATCGCTTACGGATTCGGAATCGGAATGCATACCGCAGGCCACAACCTTCTTGTCGGCGCTAACCAGCATCACATACATCAAGGACTTCTGAGGATATTCCGTACTTGTATTGGAAACATGTTCGTAGGAATATTTCACCTCAAAGGAAACCGGGCGTGCCGTAAACGGGCGACCAAATGTCATCCCCTGAGAAATATCCGATTCATAACCGGCATCCGGTGTTCCCGAAGTGTAATTCCACTGGTAAAGCTGGACGATATCATTGGCCTTAAAGGAGCCAGCAAAGTAGAACCCGCCTGCAATTTTCCAGGAGCCGGGAATGCTTAGAAATGAACCGACAATCTCGCGGGTGGTCAAGGTTGCACGACCACTGGCAAATTCAAGATTAGCCGAAGACTGGAACTTGATATCGCCGGCGGAAGTTGCTTCAGCCATGACATCGCTGGTAGTTCCCCAGAAAGAAGCGTCGTACTTGGTAAAATCGGAACCCGGGAGCTGCGGTTCTTCGGCACTACTAGACAGAATTTCTTCGGAGCTGGAAGAAATTTCTTCAGAGCTACTAGAAACTTCTTCGCTAGAACTGGATTCTGCATCCTTTACAGAACTGGAAGACTCGCTCTTGGCAGAACTACTGGATTTTACGCTACTGGAACTGCTAACCTTTTTAGAACTGCTGGATTTTACCTCGGGAGATTTGACCTTCCAGACGTCAACAACGCGGTTCTTTTCATCAAGGACTACAATATTTGCGAATTCACCTTCTCTTGTTATCAAGTATGCGCCTGACTTCAGCGGACTATCCCAATCTATTTCAGGATCCACCAGGTCCTGGTCCAAAGCCAGGTAGTATTTAGCGCCACCCAAAGAAGACAGAGACGAAACCTTCAGGGAATCCTTTGGGCAGGGAACATCAATTTCATGTTTCTTGACATTCAGGCTTGCATCCTTGCAGTTTGAAAAGAGAGGGCCTTCATCAACCTTTTCAACTTCGGCGGAAGTTCCCGATTCGCCACAGCCCCACAGGCACAAGGCCACAGCCGCGAACAAAAAAGCAGTCTTATTCATCCAGTTCATTGCAATCTCCTAGAAGAACATGACCAGAGAGAAGTCCAGGGCCAATAGGTTAATGGTAAAGTTCACTACATTGTACACAAGCTGACTTTTAGTTTCGCCATTTTCTTCAACTTCAATAACGCTGGAATTCAGGCCCAGCAAGCCCACAGAAGTTTCAAAGGCGAATCGGTTCAGCACCATGATGCAAATACCGGGATTGATACCTGCCGCAATAGACCAGGAACGGTTGCGGGATTTCTTCATGTCTTCCCCATCATCGGTCTGGGATATGCCGTAGGAATATTCAACCGAAATGGAGGTTTCATTGAAGAAGTAGACGTTTCTGGAATCAAGAATCTTCAGGTAGTTTTTCAATAGCGGCTGGATAAAGAATCCGTTGCTCACATACTTCCGATGTTCAGACAGATCCAAAACATCTTCTAGCAGGGCGAAGTCAATATCAAACCAGGTTCTGGAATAACCGGCACGCATACCGATGGCCATAGCGTCCTTGACGAAGTAGCCACCGAACGCTTCAACCGTAAAAGTGTAGCCATAAGCCTCGTATACATCGCCGATCATAATGTTCAGCACATCATCATCGGTATTGGCCTGGATCAATGAAAGGGATGTACCGCCATAAAAATTTCCTGCAGCAATGGCTTCACCTTTTTCTACAGGATACAAGCCTTCTAGGATTCCACCTTTCTTTTCTTCGGCGGAAGCAATGGCTACAAAAAGAGCCAAACATAACAAAAAACAAAATCTCATATTATCGCAAAGTTAAAAATTTGCGAAAATCAGGTCAAACCCCTAAACCCTACCAGCAAAGAAATTGGAAAAAAGCAACAAGCCCGAAACAAAAATTACCGCCCCGCCTACCATCGAAGTAAAGCAGTAAATGCTAGAGGCAAAGCGAGATGCCCTTGAAGTTTTGTCGATTCCCTTTCTAAAGGCTACTGCCCCAATACCAAAAAGAACATTGGTACAAGTCATGCCGATGCAAACGAGAACCGCACCAAGCAAGGCAAGCCCCACCATGGAATTCAGCAGGCAGAATAGAACAATCAGGGCCACAGCCGGGCAAGGCACAATTCCCGTTACTGCAGCAATGCCGATAATTTCTTTCCAGCGGGCGACAGGCGGCAACACATTTTCCTGGCCTTCACATTTACGGCGACGGCCCTTGACAAAATCCACAACGCCAAGCACAGCAAGCAGCAAGCCCGTAATCATGAGCAATGCATAGCTAGCCATTTCGATACCACCGCGACCATTTTCGAAAACAGGGAATACCGTGGCCTTGAAAATTGCATACAAAATAAAGAGTAGTACAACAGCGCTCAGCGTATGAGTAAAAGTAATACCCGCACCCAGAGCAACTCCCTGACGCCAACGTCCGCGACGAGCCAAGAAGAAACCGATGACAATAGACTTGCCATGGCCCGGGCCCAAGGCATGGAGCATGCCATAGACAAAGCACAGCAGAAGGAACTTCCAGATACAAGACCAGTCCCCAGATTTCATGGTCACAATTTTCGCCGTTACTTTTTCGCGCAGATCCTTCTGCACCTGAGCCAAAGCGGCATGAAAAGAGGCCCCCTGAGTGGGCGCAGATTTCAGAGGTTCCTCTGAAGTTGTATTGACCGCACTGTCAGGGACTGTTGAAGTATCTACCTGCGTCGCAACAGGTTTAGAAGAACCATCTTCACTAACATCAAAGCGTTTCTTCTTGACAGCGGCGGACGCCCCAATAGCCAAGGAGAGCACTAGCACCATTAAAACTTTCAGGAGATTCTGCACATTCACCCCGCAACAGTCTTTCGCTACTTTTTCTTATATCTCAGGTATAAGCCTTCTATACCCGAATGAAAAGCCTTGAACAAGGTCAAGTCGCTAACGCCGTCGTTAAAAAACTCCACGTCTATGGAATCAGGAGCCTCAACGTCGGCACTTTCCATATCTGTGGTCATCAAGATGTAATTGGTAACGTCGGCAACAACAACTACAAGCATGGAGTAATCATTGGTGGCAGGGCAACCAAAATACACGTCAAAGTCAAGGACCAGTCGGCGATTCTGCAAAGAAGCCTTGAAGTTCTTGACCTGCTTAGCCTTCAAGAAATCAGAACCGCGCTGAACGTAGTTGTAGTAGTTATTCCCTTCAAGAGGATCCAGGATAATACTCTTGAACCACTCATTTTCCTTGGGAGAAATTACACCATCGCCATCAACATCGCCAGACGACATCATGGCGGTACTATAAAGTTCATCGTACACCCAGCGGTTCCTGACCGAGGTAAATCCATCCTTGTCAAAAAGAACCTTGACTGTCGCATCCACAAAAACGTGGGGATGGCAAAAGCCTGGGACAACCCAGGCCATGCACAAAAAGAAAATCAACTTTAGAGTCTTCACACGAACCTAGAACGCGAGAATAATACCGGCTGTCAACAAACCAATACCGATAGCACCAAGACCGGCAGCAATACCGCCCTTGACGTCACCAGAACGATTCAGACTATGGTTGTCCTTGACCATCTGGCGGGTATCGTCACTATCAAATGCAGAGAGCTTGGTGTAAGCCTTCTTCTTGGCAGCAGCGTCGCTCCAGTCACGTTCGGCCAGGTACCACAAAACACCACCGGCAATAATGGGAGCGATGGAGCCCCACAGAAGGCCACGGCCAATGCGATGGTTGCTGCGAGCCTTGTCGTAGTTCTTCTGGCTTTCGATGAATTCCACATCCAGCACCGGAGTCATTTCCACGTTGACCAAGTTAGGCATAAAGGCCTTCACTTCGATGGTCACGGAAGTATCGCGGTAGCCCACCTTTCTCAGGTAAACCGTTGCGGAGGGTTGGGGCTTAATCTCGTTGACCACCACGTCGGTCACGTAATGAGGCATCACGTACTCGGTGGGCTGTTCGTTGATGTACACTTCCACCGCTTCCGGATCCGTGTTCAAGGTCAGGCGGGTCGTGGGGCGAAGCACAGGAATGCTCACCTTGTTCAGGCTATCCGCATTGATGCGCACCACGGTAGAGCCCCACCATTCCACGTCCTTCAGGACCTTCATGACAGAGATGGTGTACTTGCCCGGCTTGATATTCTTGATGGTATCGGGAGCCACCTGCTTCAGGGGGATTCCATTTACGAACAGGGAGCAGGCTTCCGGTTCAGACACCACAAGGAGGTTGGCCTTTCCGGGAGGATAAAGTTCAATCTTTTCTTCTTCGATAACAATTTCGGGCACCACGTAATCAGAAAGGGACAGGTCGATCATGACCTCATCTTCCAGGTTGTAGAGGCGCTTCAGTTCATAGCGGTAAATCTTGATAAAGGGATTCTTGGCTTCGGCTTCGATACTGTCCTGGATTTCGCGCTGGCGGATTTCTTCTTCCACCTTGGCGATTTCTTCCATTTTCTGGCGCTGATCTTCCTTGGCAAGTGCGGTTTCAAGGTCGTCACCTACACCATCGTCGGCGGGAACCTCTTCTGCAGGTTTCTCTTCGGCCTGGGCAGACATGGAGTCCTTCACCGCGTCGGTCATGATGATTTCGTTTTCCTTCTTGGGAATGACGACTTCTTCATCTTCTTCGATTTCTTCCACCTCCTGGCCATTGCTTTCCTGGAGGGCTACGGCGGCGGCATCATCCAATTTTTCGATGCGCTTCTGCTGTTTTTCGTTGGGCTTCTTCAGGTAGACCGTATCCTTTTCGATCTTCACGAAGATGGCGTCCAGTTCTGTAGAGTCACCATTGACCCAGTAGCGGACCGGGACTTCGCGAGTCTTCTTTACGGGAGCAACCGGAGCGGCAGGTGCAACAACCGCAGCGGGAACAGCCGCAGGAGCAGGAGCGGCAGATTCGGCAGACGCAGGAGCCTCGGCAGGAGTTTCTGCGGTCGTACCGGCTTCATCTGTAGACGTTTGACCTTGAGACTGAGAGGCAACCGCCTCCAAACCAGCCATGGCATCGGAAGCCTCCACACTGGGGGATTCCTGCCACACATCCTGAGAGGACATTTCATCCTGGGCAAAGGCCATTGTAGCCGCAGCCCAAACAACCAAAGAAGTTAAAATACGTTTCAACATGTAAAGAAAAATAAATAAAAAAGGGCCTTTGGCAAAAGCCAAAAACCCATAATTGTAAGAAAAAGGGAATATTCTAGATAAAAAAAGCAAACTTTAAAGAGACTTGACCAATTTAGCGCAGTAAATCGGGCCTCTTCCGTCTGATGTGTCGGGCAAAATATGCACACCGAACTCCGTACGGTCCGCGCCTGGCAAAACCTCTTCAATTTCTGCAGGCTGCATAGAAGGACGCTTCTTGAGGATCTTCTTGACCACGTCATCGTTTTCCATGGGAGAAAGGGCACAAGTGCCGTACACAATCGTTCCGCCCGGTCGCAGGGCATCTACCGCAGAAGCCAACAGAGCCCCCTGTTCTACAGACAAACGCTTAACACGCTTCGCCGACCAAACTTTCAAATGTTCCGGAGAGTTCAGCACATGCCTGTCAGAAGAACAAGGCGCATCCAGCAGAATCTTGTCGTAGGACTCCTTCTTGTGCAGGCCAAACTTCATTCCATCATAACCAGAAATCTTGATAATGGAACGCCAGGCCTCGGGCAAAGTCTGCTCCACCACGCGCTGCAAGCGAAGTCTACGATCCGGAGAGCGGTCGTTACTTTGTAAAGACCCCTCCCCCTTCAGCATAGATGCAATCACGAGAGTCTTGCCACCCGGAGCGGCACACATATCCAGCACGTCATCACCAGGCCGCACGTTAAGCGCACGTGCCGCATAGACAGAAGCCTCGTCTAGGTAGTACGGCTCAAGGCCATCGCCAAACCTAAGTTCCATAGCCCTGCCCTCGCCCTTCAAGGACTCCAGCAAAGCCGGCCAGCGATTCCCAAACAACTTCTCGTAATAGTCAAAAAATTCCATAGGACCAAAAATAAAAATTTTCAGTTCCTCTCCAAAACAAAAAATCCCTCGGCTATTCACCGAGGGATTTTTTCTAGAAAGATTCTAGGAAGGAGTCTAGAGGGAACCATGGGGTTCCCTTTGCTACTACTTATTCGGGAGCTTCACTTCCTTACCGAACTTGACGTTGGTCTTGTTCTTGAGGAGGAGAGCGCGAGTCTTCAGCGGGAGGCCGAAGCAACGGATGAAGCCAGTAGCGTCCTTCTGGTCGTACATTTCGACATCAGAGAAGCCACCGAGGTTCATGTCGTACAGGCTGTAGGGGCTCTTCATGCCAGCCGGAATGATGTTGCCCTTGTAAAGCTTGAGGGTAACTTCACCGGTAACAACCTTGTTGACTTCGTCATAGAAGGCGTCCATGCACTGGCGGAGCGGAGTGAACCACTGACCATTGTAAACCAGGTTTGCATAGGTCATAGACATCTTCTGAGCTTCGAACAAGGTTTCCTTGTCGAGAACCAGCTGCTGCAGGCATTCGTGTGCCTTGTACAGGAGGGTGCCACCCGGAGTTTCGTAAACGCCGCGGCTCTTGAGGCCGACGAGGCGGTTTTCAACGATGTCCAGGAGACCGCAAGCGTTTTCGCCACCGATCTTGTTCAGAGTTTCGAGGAGTTCAACTGCGTCCATCTTCTTGCCGTTGACGGAAACCGGAGTACCCTTGTCGAAGCCGATGGTCACGTGAGCCGGCTTGTTGGGAGCCTTTTCGTAGGTAGCGGTATGCTTGAGCATATCGTACTTGTGTTCCTTGTCCGGTTCTTCCAGGATGCCACCTTCGTGAGAGAGGTGCCACAGGTTGCCGTCTTCGGAGTAGATCTTCTTCTTGCTGATGCCGTTCAGAGGAATCTTGCGGGCGGCAGCGTAGTCAATAGCGTCTTCACGGCTGTGGATGTTCCACTTGGAGTCCTTCCACGGAGCGATGATTTCGAGGGTCGGATCGAGAGCGGCGTAGGTCAGTTCGAAACGGACCTGGTCGTTACCCTTACCGGTTGCACCATGGGAAACAGCGTATGCGCCTTCCTTCTGAGCGATCTTCACCTGATACTTGGCGATGAGGGGGCGAGCGAAAGAAGTACCCAGGAGGTAGGTGTTTTCGTACTTGGCACCAGCACGGACGGTGGGCCATACGTAGTCTTCGAGGAATTCCTTCTTGAGGTCCAGGACGTAGCACTTGGAAGCGCCAGTTGCGAGAGCCTTCTGTTCCAGAGCCTTAGCATCCGGGAAATCGTTCTGACCGAGGTCAGCAGCGAAAGCGATCACTTCGCAGTCATAGTTTTCCTTGAGCCAGGGGATGATGATAGAGGTATCGAGACCACCGCTATAGGCGAGGACGACCTTCTTCTTGGAATCTTTCTTAGCCATTTTATTGTCCTTTTAAGAAAAAAAATTTAGACGTTGAAAATATAGCACTTTTAATGATTTTTGAAAGCCTTCGCCTTAACCTTCTTTTCGGTTGCAGGCTGTGGTTGAGCCACAGGAGTCAACGGCTGCGCAGGAGGAGCCATCAACTGCCTCAGGGAATCCACAAGAACGCTATCCTTCTTGGGGAACATATTCTGATAGATAACAGCACGGCGCTTAGCCATGAACTGGCTCTCCCTCATATTGGGGTGATGCTTTGCCGGTGCCGCAAGCATGGCGGCCAGATTGATGGCCTGGTCTAGACTGATCTTGGAGCAGCTCTTCTTGTAATAGGAAAGACAAGCCTCCTGACAACCAAAGATATCCTTGCCCCACTGGGCGTAGTTCAGGTAAAGTTCCAGGATTCGGTCCTTACCCAGTTCATGTTCCATCAACAAGGCATAGGCCAATTCCTTGAACTTACGATCAAAAGAACGCTCACCGCTAAGGAACAGGTTCTTGGCCAGCTGCTGTGTAATGGTAGAACCGCCAAACTTAGTCTTCCCGGCCATCTGGTTTGCATCCAGGGCTTCCGCAATGGCGCGAATGTCAAAACCGGGATGGAAATAAAAGCCGGCATCTTCGCTGGCAATAACCGCCTTACGCAGATGGGTGCTTATAGAATCCAGCGGTACATAGGTATGTCTGATTTGAACATTTGGATTGGAATCCCTCAAGGCTTCCATGTACTTGGAATTCTCGGGTTGAGTAACCTTCAGTTCCTCAACACTTTCATAAATGTCATAGCCGTAGATGAAGACACGATAAATCAAGTAGCTAGCCGCCACCGTAAACGCGGTAGAATAAATAATGCAGATCAACAGGGCCTGTCGGAGGATAAAGTTGATCAGCCTATAAATCCACTTGATAATGAAGGCCAAGATCCGGATGACCAGTGTACCCGATAGCCACTTGAAAAAATCTCTAATCTTTCCAAAAAACTTCTTCATCACTTCTTTCCTCCAAACCAGTCATTAATGTCCTCGCCCTCTTTCATGGCCGTCGGCAAACCCTCCATGCCTTCACCAAGAATCACACTTCGAATACCAGCCTGAGTAAACAGGTTACCGATATATTCCATACCGCTTCTCCCAGCTTCGTCATGATCAAGACAGAGAACCACATTCTTGTTCTTAAAGTAGCTTAGCCATTCCACCTTAAAGGATCTTACTCCCGGAATACCTACAGCGTTTATCTTCTGCCCCAAAAAAGTCAGCGTGTCCACACAACCTTCACAAAGGTAGACCCAGCCGGGCTTTTCATCCAGCGCCGAAAAATTATAGGGGAAGGGAACCGTAGACCTCAAGTTCATTTCCTTGGGAACCACGGAACTGTCAATCGCGCGAGACTGGAAATAGAATGCCCTGCGCTCCTTATCCAGATAGGGGAAAATCAGGGGATGCTTGTAGTAACGCAGGTTGCCCTTGTCGTTAAACAGCCCCACATACTTCAAAACCTCGACACCAAAATCCGCTTTCAGGCTGTTGTTTACCGCTTCGTAATCCGTAATGGTTCGAAGGAGCATACGGTCCCACACCGGCTTATAGATTCGACGCTTGGCCAACCAACGGGCAGCGGGAGTATTGTCTACAGGACTGAGACGTTTCAAAAAAGAAAGGACAATACGCTTGCGATCTTCTTCGGGAACAAGTTCCTTGAGATCCGGTTCAGCAGGAGGTGCCGCAGGCACGCTTACCTGACGTCCATTGATTATGGTTCGCAAGCCGGGGCCATCGGAACGGGAAACAGGCTTTTGCGCATTGCCAGGCACCAGGAACGGATACTGTTCCATAAGCCAAGCCAGGGCCTCGGTAAAAGAACAATCCCGTACAATTTGCACAAGCGAAATCACATCGCCGCGAATATCATCGCAAACCCAGCAGCGGAAATACCCCCGTTCCTCAGAAACTGAAACAGAAGGAGTTCTATCTCCATGGACATGGCGCTGTGGACAAAAACAGCGGCATTTACCCCGCACCACATTCACCCCAAGGCTCTGGGCCACGGCAGTGATAGAAATGGAGGCCTTGAATTGTTTCAGTTCTTCGTTGGTCATTTAGATTATCAAAATTTAAACGTCTATAAGTATAACAAAATCACATTCAAAAAAATCAAATTTCATGCAATTCATAACCGATAACTATATTTGAGAAATGGTTATCTTAGAAAATGAACCCATGAGTAGGCACACCTCCTTCAAAGTCGGAGGAGAGGCCCGCTATTTTTTCAAGGTGGAATCCGTAGACGAAATCCTCGATGTGCGGAAACGACTGGCAGACCAGAACCTCCCCTTTTTCGTTCTTGGTAACGGAACAAACTTGTTGGTTTCCGACAAGGGTTTTGGCGGCGGAATCATCACCCTGGGGAAATCATTTTCTGAAGTTCAGGATCTTGGAAATGGCAAGTTCAAGGTTGGAGCAGGCGTATCCCTCGGCGCATTTGCGCGCAAATCCATTAAGATGGGTTACAGCGGGATACACAAGCTAGCCGGTATTCCAGGAACGTTAGGTGGAGCCATCTACATGAACGCAGGCGCATACGGTCAGGAAATCTGCCAGACTTGCGTAGAAGTAGAAAGCCTTGACGCCAATGGGACCGTACATACACGAACCGCAGCCCAGTGCGACTTTGGCTATAGGCACAGCGGTTTTCAGGTTTCCTCCGACGACCGTGCCAAAGGTCAAGCTGAAATTATCTTGTCCGCAACATTCCAGTTAGAACCTGCAGAGATGTCCGGCAAAGATAGCTACACTCTGGAAACCGAAATGCAGGAGTGCATGGCCAAGCGCAAGGCAAGCCAGCCCTTAAATATGCCCAACGCAGGTTCCACATTCAAACGCCTTGACGTTGGTGCCGAAGACATGCCTCAGCAAATCGCTCCAGGCTATTACATCGAGCAGGCAGGACTCAAGGGCCACCGCATTGGCGGAGCAGAAGTCAGCACGGTTCACGCCAACTTCATTGTCAACGCAGACAACGCCACCGCTTCAGACATCAAGGCTCTTAGCGAGTACGTTCAACAAAAAGTTTTCGAAAAATTCGGAATTCAACTGAAGAGAGAAATCATTTTACTTGGGGGGTAACAATGTTGCGGTCTCTTTTTCTTCTGGCACTGATTTTTATCTGTAGCTGCACAGACACCACCTCATCTGAATCCACATTCGTAGAGGATTCAGACATTGACGGTTTTATTTTAGTTCGGGCATCAGGGTCAGACGGATTTGTAGGAACAGACGACAATTCCGCAAAGGCCAATGAACGCCCCAAAATGAAGACCACTTTCTCTTACGACTTTTCTATGGGAAGGCATGAAGTCACCTGCGGCGAATTCCGAAAAGTCATGAAGGAAGAACTGGGATCGAAGTCCCCTGTCCAGAAATGCGAAAATGATTCTCTCCCCATCGTGAACGTCACCTATTTCGACGCCATCGTCTATGCCAACGCCCTAAGCAAAAAGGAAAAACGGGATACGGCTTACACCTACACCACCAAGACCTTCGATAGCGATGGACACTGCACAAGCATTATAAATTTGGCATTGAACACCGGCGCAAACGCTTACCGCCTCCCCACCGAAGCCGAATGGATTTTTGCAGCAAACACCAGCTGGGATTTAAACAAATCCTGGAACGCCGACAATTCCGACTACAAGACTCACAAGGTCTGCAAGAAAGCCTCTGGCAGCAAGGATTTCTGCGACATGGCAGGCAATGTCATGGAATGGGTAAACGACTGGCTCGATTACCCGCAAGACACGATCATGGACAACTACGTCGGGCCTTACGAAGGCAATTCCCTTGGAGAACGCATCGTAAAGGGTGGCAGTTTTCGCAATCCCAAAAGCGCAATCAGCTTGTTCAGCCGCGGTGATGTCTACACAGTCACCTCTTCGACAAAAGCCGACTACGTCGGTTTCCGCCTCGCCTTCGGAAAGATTCCTTCGCCTTCCTGGCTAAACGGCAGCGGTCTCATGACCGAAAGCAACATCAACATGATCTTAAGCCCAGACGCAATTAAAAAGCTAACGGGAACCTACAAAACAAAACTCGTATTCCGCAACGACATTACAGAAAGACTGGTCTATATCGACTACTCCTTGACCAAGACCAAGATTGTGGAATTTTACGATACCGTTTCTGCCTATCATCCGGATATTTCCCCCGATGGGAAATACGTCGCCTACTGTACCAAGCCCGAAGGCGTTCCCGGAAAGTCTTCGATTTACGTAAGAGAGCTGAATTCCAACAACCGTACCATCCACAAATTAGACGTAGAAGCCGCTGCAATCCCCCGCTGGCAAGTATCCTCTAACGGCGATACGATTATCGTTTACGTTACCAGCCAACAAAGCAACAAGGACGAGGCACAATTCAAGTCTAATTCCACTTGGCAAGTTTCCTTTAGAGACGAGACTTTCGGCACACCCAGGAAAATCATAGACGGAGCCTACCACGGAGGCGTTAGCGTAGACCGAAAAATCGCCGTCACAGGGGCCCAGCTTTTAAGAACGAAATTCGCCTACGGAAGAACTAGACTAACCAACTCTTCCAAGGATTCAATCTGGTACAACAAGGAACAGGCTTGCAACGTCAGCCTTTCTAAAGACAGCACCCGAAGAACCCTTTTCCTGGACTTCGCCTCGACCACCGGCAAAAAATTCGTTGGGAAGTCCTACCATACTCATGAAAGAATGTTCATCGCCGACAGCACCGGCAAACTGATAAAGAGCGTCGGAGCCCCCAGCAAGAAAACCTTTGATCACACCGAATGGGTTTCCAAGAATTTTGTAATTGCCTCCCTCACGAACGCAAACGAAGTACACGAAAAAATCGCCCTGGTCAATATCAAGGACAGCAGTACAACTGAACTTGTAGAAGGAGATGAACTTTGGCATCCCAGCATGTGGTTTGCTGCAAGACCAGTCCCAGATACTACAATTGACCAAGATAGCGCAGGAACCTACCTAGTAGCAAACGACGTCTGGTCCTCAGTCATCATGCGTTACAAAATGGAACTGCTCTGGAGGTACATCGACTCCATGGAAGTGGCCCTCATGGGATCATCACGTACCTTATATTCCTTAAGCCCATATCTGCTGAAAGACGATTTCTTCGCCGTAAACCTAGCCCACGCCCCCAATTCTATTTACGCCACCAAGGATTACCTCAATAAGTACATCTACAAGAATGCCAAGAAGCTAAAGTATATCGTACTTTCTATCGACATTGACTTCTGGTGGAAAACAGACGGAAAGGGCAGCGATAATTTCTTCGCCGTCAACGCTCCCAATTACCCCGGTTATGCGTACGATGCCAATCATGACTATTGGGCTAAAGGCATTCCCGCAGGTCTGTTAGACGCCACCGAAAACGGCCTCGGCGTAGAAGACGCTCACAAGTACACAACAGACAAGGGACGTCTTTTAGGAATCCCCTGTCAATCCTGGGGCGAAACCGCTGAAGTCGAAGCGGACTCCACGATTTTCGACAAGAATCCGGAGCTTCTGGAAAATTCGATGAAAGCCTTGAAGTCTATTCTCAAAACTGCCGCCAGCAAGAAAATCAAGGTCGTGGGAGTCATCTTCCCGCAGAATCCAAAGTACAAGAAGACAGGCGCTTTCGGAAGACACGGCATGAAAAGAAGCACTGCCAAGGAAGTCATCAGTCAAATCAAGAATCTGACCAAGGAATATCCGAACTTCGTCCTGCTTGACGAAAACAAGATGGGCGATCATGACTATTCCAACAGCCTGGCCTACGACAACGACCACCTCTGCAGCGAAGCCACCTACAAGATTACAGCCCGAGTGGATTCTGTACTGAAGACCCTAAAGTGATTCTTCGGAATCCGGAGATTCATCGGATTCCGTTTGGGGCAGCGGATCATAACGGTTCAGGATTTTCACAATCAGAACGTAGACGGAACCGCCAATAAGACCTCCAAGCGTATCTGCAATCAGATCCATGGCATCGCAGCTACGGCCTTCTACAAAACGCTGATGGTATTCATCGGTGCAACCGTAGGCAAGAGCCAGCAACATTACTATAACAACACGAAACCAGGATTTAGCCGTCCATTGGCCACGAGTCCACCACATACAAAAGCACCCTGCCAAGGTGGCATATTCACAAGTGTGAGCCAACTTGTCCCAAACATGAGGGAGCCCCTCCAGTTCCGCCGAGGTCATTGACGAAAGTTTAAAGATAATCGCCATGCAAAGGATTGCAGGAATCTTACGAAAGAAAGGGTATTTTTGAAACAGGGATTCAAACATAGGTCAGTCTTATATTGAAATAAAAATCATTTTTTATAGCGTCTGCGCCATTCATCCAAAGCTTCAGCACATCCTTCAGTCTTTTTCAGTAGGACTTCGTCAAGAGATGCGGCTTCCCTCCTGGGAATATAGACAATATAGTCAGCAGAGTGTTCTCCACAGAAAACAGAATCCTCTCCAAGAGCATCTACTTCTTTCTGAAGCCTGCTGCACAGGCTTTCCATATCACGGGTAGACACGCCACTAAATTCACCATCGTAAAAAAAGGCCGTCGGTCCTGTCGCAGACGTTCCACTATCGGAGCAACCACAAATAGCATGCAAGAACCCAGTCAGGACCATCAGCCCCACAATGTTTTTCCTATCCATTTAACAACTTCCAAATTTTCGCGACAAAGATACATTTTATTCAATTTCTATATTTTAAAGCATGAAAGCAATTACCTTGAAAGCCGGACGCGAAAAGTCAGCCCTCCGTTACCATCCCTGGATTTTTAGCGGAGCTATCGACGAAGTGACAGGCGATCCCCAGTTGGGCGACGTCGTAGAAGTCTACAGCTACCATAGCGATTTTTTGGGCCTTGCCGCCTATTCCCCCAAGTCCCAGATTCGTGGTCGTTTCTGGACCTTTGGCGAAAAGCAGAACATCGACCGAGACTTCTTCAGCGACATTCTGGATCGAGCCATTGCCGCACGCAAGAGCCGCGGCTTCGACATCGCCGACAAGGACGTGGCATTCCGTCTGATTAACGCCGAAAACGACGGCATTCCCGGTTGCATTATCGACAAGTACGCCGACATCTACTCCGTAGAAATTCTGGCAGCCGGCGCCGAAGTGAACCGCAAGATTATTTACGAGCTGTTGGCCGAAAAGACTGGCTGCCGCGGCATCTATGAACGCTGCGATTCCGACGTCCGCAAGAAGGAAGGTCTTCCCCTCCGCACTGGCGTGGTCTACGGCGAAGTTCCCGATGAACCTGTAGTCATTAACGAAAACGGAATTCTCTTCCCCATCGACGTGAAGAACGGCCACAAGACCGGATACTATCTGGATCAGCGTGACGCCCGCCGTCGTGTTGGCGAACTGGCCAAGGGAAAAAAGGTGCTGAACTGCTTCTGTTATACAGGAGGCTTCGGCCTTTACGCCCTTCGCGGTGGCTGCGAAAAGGTTTATCAGGTAGACGTTTCCAAGGACGCTCTGGCTCTGGCCAAGGAAGGCATCATGCGCAACAAGCTTTCTACCGCCCACGCTACCCACGTAGAAGCAGACGTATTCCAGTATCTGCGTAAGTGCCGTGACCGCGCCGAGACCTTTGACTTTATCGTGCTGGACCCGCCCAAGTTCGTGGAATCCAAGGACAACTTGCAAAAGGGTTGCCGCGGGTACAAGGACATCAACCTGTTGGCCATGAAGCTTCTGGCCGAAGGCGGTATGCTGGCAACCTTCAGTTGTTCCGGCCTTATGGAAATGGACCTGTTCCAGAAGATTATCGCCGATGCCGCAGCCGATGCCCACCGTCGCGTACAAATTATCGAACGTTTCGGCCAGCCCATGGACCATCCGGTAAATACAGCCTTCCCCGAAGGACAATACCTTAAAGGTCTGCTGGTCCAGGTGATTTAAAAAATCATATAAAAACAAGAAGTCCAAGGTTAAAAACCTTGGACTTTTTTTATTACTGTTTGCGGCCTCTCAAATCGAAAATTTTCGATTCCCCGGCTCCGTTTCCAAATTCCACGTAAAGCATTCCGTTCTTGCGGAAAATCCGGCTTCCATACGCGTTGCCAATTTCGCGACCTGCTACCCGAAGATTTCTAACGCCAATAGACAACGTGGAGTCCTGTTTCGTGGTATCCTGCGTTACTGTATCCTTGGCCGTTGTGTCGGCACCGGGAGCCACATATTCGCTAGGCTTCATGATGCGCCATTTCTGATTCCATTCCCAGCTATCGTTCCAGTCTTGCACCACGCGGGCACCGTCAGAGGTTGAACGCAGGTAATGATTGCTATGGAGCATCTTCAGACGGTACTGATTGCTGTACTGATTTTCAAAGACAACCTTCTGGTGATTCTTGCCGTTCCAGGCGTACACACCGGCAGTAACGCCAGGATCCGTAGTTTCGTTAGGCATTTCCAAAGTCATGTCACCAAAGTCCACACGGAAGGTATTGGCAGAACCCAGCGGCTTGATAATGGCCACAGACTTTTCATCGGCGCAGTCCCCTAGAACCAACTTCTTTTCGTCGCTAGGCTGCATGCAAGTCTTGAAGGCTTCATTGTAGAAAATCACCGTATCAGGCTTTGCCGGCTTAGCCTTCCACACACGAACCCAGTCCGCCTCAAAGTAGGCCGGATTATTCGCGGTCACCTCGATGTCGTTTCCGGCCCATCCGCCCACAGCCAGGTTCACAATAATGTACTGAGCCGACAACTGCTTGATTTCTGTGGGGCGGTTATAACTGGCAAACTTCTTGTCATCAAAGTAGAAGTTCAAGTTTGACTCATCCCATTCCACCGCATAGGTGTGGAAGTCTGCGGAACGGTCTACGTTATCATCCTTGTGTCCGCCAAAAGAAGCCTCGTGATCCCAGGCGGAACCATGGTCATTGTACCAGCTAGGGTTTGTATAATGCAAATAGTAATGATGCTGCTTTCGGGATGCAGGAATTTCAAGGATATCGATTTCGGGAGGCCAGCCGTCCTGCAAAGTCCAGAAGGCAGGCCAGGTTCCCTTGTGCTTGGGTGCCTTGAAGCGGCCTTCGATGTAGCCGTACTTCACCTCGAAATGGCCGCGGGTATCAATGGCCGCCGAAGTATAGTCTACGGGAATCTCCTTGCCATCAAACTTTGCGGATGCGGGAGCCTTGGGATGTTTTTTCGCCTCGGCCTTAAGCATCAGCTTGCCATCCTTGACGATAACGTTCGCCTCGTCACAATAGGCCCGGTGATTGTGAGTGTGTCCCCAGTTGTACGTGGGATTCCACTTGCTGGTGTCAAGAGTGTTGCCGTCAAAGTTGTCTTCGAAGACCAGTTCCCAACCGCTAAAATTTGCAGGGGGGTCAGCCACCGCTACAACAGTCATAGCACAGGCAACGCAAGCCAGCGCCTTCAAGTTCACTCCAGAATACTTCATACCCATCCTCGCCTGCGACACCCAAAACACCAATCCCGCAGGCACACCCCAAATATAATGTCAAACCGTCTACATTCAAAGCGAAAAGATTTTCACAAACGAAAAAGCCCCCGCAAAGCGGGGACTTTTCTATGGTCTAAACAACAAACTTAACGAACGCGGCGGGGCAATTCCTTGGCGTGCTTTTCCAGCCACACGGCATCTTCCAAGGCACGTTCGGCTTCGGTAGCCCAATCGGAATCCGGGAACTGCTGGACTACTTCACGGTAGCGGGTGACAGCGCTGTGGAAATCTCTGAGTTCGCGGTAGACATTGCCAAGCTGGAGCATAGTAAAGTAGCGTTCTTCAGGATTCTGTTCCGTTTCCAGCAAAGCCTTGTACATCTGCAGTGCCATTTCATAGCTGCCGGCGCCAAAGAGCAAGTTGGCATTGGCAATGGTCGGAACAGCAGAAGGTGCGGCAGCCACATCGGACTCTTCCGTTTCTTCAGCAGCCTTAGGGGCAGAAGCCTCGACAGCCTTTTCAGACTTGTCCATCCTTTCGGCCTTCACATCCTGCTTTACTGCTTCGGCAGTTGCAATCTTTTCTTCGGTCTTGGAAGCTTCAGCCTTTGCAGCCTTGATTTCAGCCAGACGTTCCTCGGCAGCCTTGCGGTACTTGCCGTTAGGAGCAGCCTTCTTCATGTAGTTAGCCAGGAACTTCACTTCTAGGTCAGACTTGTTCATCTTCTGATAGACACAAGCCAGGAAGTAATTGGCATCATTGCCTTCTTCCTTATATTCCAGACCCTTCTTCAAGTTGAATTCGGCCTTTTCGTATTCGCCCAGCTGGAAGCGGGTCAAGCCAGCGTAGAAATAAGCACCGGCGTGGCCAGGAGTCTTCTTCAGCACTTCGCGCCAAGCCTTGGCGGCATCGGCATAATTACCTTCGGCATACAGAGCCTTACCCTTTTCAAAAGGATCGGAAGGAAGTGCCTGAGCAGTTTCTTCCTTGGCAGGTTCAGCGGCAACCTTGACCGGTTCAGCCTTGGGTTCCACCTTGGTTTCAGGCTTAGGTTCAACCTTCGGTTCGGGCTTAGCTTCGGCCACCGGTTCTGCCTTGGGAGCTTCAACAGCGACAGGTGCCGGTTCGGCAACCTTGACCGGTTCAGCGGCAGGAGCGGGTTCAACAGGAGCGGCAACCTCTTCTGCAGGAGCGGGATTATTCTTGGGATCCTTGGCGCGTTCGGCTTCGGCCTTAGCCTTCTGACCCAACGATTCATAAACCTTGGCGGCACCTTCATAGGCGGCACTCATGGCGGGATCAAACTTGTAGGCCAGTCGATAGTTAGCCAAAGCACCGCTATAGTCCTTCATCTTAACACGGACTTCTGCTGCGGCAAAATAGGCTTCGGCGTTCTTGGGCTGTTCAGCCAAAATAGAACGGTATTCACCCAGAGCCATCTCGAAGTTTCCCTGGGCTTCAAAGCGGGCGCCCTGTTCCATTCGGGGATCAGCGGCAAAGGAAAATCCGACTAGGCAAGCAAGTGCAAATGCAGAAAATTTCATATTCATACTGTCAAAAATAACATTTTCAAAACATCTTAACTCATTGACAGTCAACAAGTTACGTGATTTTACAGGCATTTTACATTTTCCCAGTTAGACAATCCCTCCTGCGTTTACCCACCCCTAAAATTTTCCCAAAATTTACATTACCCCAGCCAAAATCATGTTAGTTTTATGAACGTGGAAAAATAGGAGAACACTTATGAGCAAGTTACTTTCTTACTTAATCCCGGGAATCGCCTTTGCGGCACTCCTGGTACTGGTCAACGAGACCTTGGTCCCGGCCACACTCCATAAGGCAGACTGGTTCAACAATTTGATGGCCATCCTGTGCCTGATCAGCCTCATTGTGCCCTGCGTCATCTACTTTGTAAAGACGCCCCCCGGACGAGGCGCCCAGCCCTAGGACTTTAATATTTGTGGGGTCCGCAAATTAACAATGCAGACTTAAAAAAGAAATAGGCGAACGCATAAGCGTCCGTCTTTTTTTATAGCGAAAGGAAGTACGTCTTTTCGGCACTTAGGTCCAGCCCGGGAATCCGTTTTTCAAGATCCTGGGCAATGTCCAGATGTTTCAATGCAAACGCCTTGTTCATGGAAGAAGCCGCATCGACGATTCTGTGATTGGCGGACTTCAAAAACTTTTCAACCCGCTTGACATTTTCCCGAACAGCCTCGTCAAAATACGTTTCCTGCAGGCGTTCAAAGATGTAATCTTCCGCCACCTCGGAAAGGTGGATCATGTCGGAATCGTAAAAGCGGTAGTCCCGCAATTCATCCAGCACAATCTCGTAACTGGGGAAATATTCAACCTGCGGATTCGCCTTCACCACCTGATCCACGGCCAGCAGCAAGGAGGACTTCGAAAGATTGTTCCCGTGAGCGCCATCCTTCAGGTGCCTCAAGGGGGATACGGTAAACACCTCCTTCACGTCGGGATTCAACCGTCTCAAATTACAGACAACAGAATTAAGCGCGTCAGCAGCCCGTTCTACAGAAATCAACTGACGGTCAAACAGATCTGCGTTTCGGCGATGGCAATTGGAAACCACGTTCCCGGTCTGCTTCAAGAAATACACAAAGGCGGTGCCTAAAGTTATAAACACCACGTCTGCAGACTTCAGGTACTCGCGGGCACCAAGAACAGCAGCATTCAACCCCTCGATACAGGAATTTTCATCCTTCGCAGAAAAGGAACCATGAAAGTCCCAGCAGTTCCAATTTTCACCATCCAGGAAAACATTCCCTTCCTGCACATCCCGGGCCGAATAGGTTTCGCCGTTGACAATGCGCTCCACCATATATTCGATGGAAAGGGGATTGTAGATGATCCCGAAGGGATTCACCAGAGTCCTGAATTTCAGACGGGTGAATTTTTCAGAAATGTTCTGGGCAAAACAAGAGCCTATGAAAGCAAGCTTCCTGGAGTAATCAATCCGTACCGTCGACGGAGGAATTTCTACCCGAGTTTGCAGTTCCATAGGCCCGTTACCATTAACGCTTCTTGATGGCGGCAAATACGCCAACAGCCACCAGCAGAATCAGGGCAGCAAGGCTAACCTTTACAGCGGCGTGGAAAGGAGTGCTTCGATATTCCATGCGGACTTCAGACTTGCCTGCAGGAATTTCTACAGCGCGGAGGGTTCCGAATGCCTTGTAGACCTTGGCTTCAGCACCGTTCACGTAAGCCTTCCAGTACGGATGGTAGTTACCAGCCACCACCATGAAGCCGGGGCGGTCAGCTTCTACGGAGAACACCTGGGTATCCATCTTGGGAGAAGCCACAACCTTTGCAGAACCCTGGATGGGGCCGCTAGCGGCGACGCTACCCTTATAGTCATTAGCAGGAGCTTCGGAAAGAATCACCTTTTCGCGATAGAAGAACTTACCAGATACATCGGCATACTTGGGAGCGGCAGTTTCCTGACGGGGCTCGGCAGCAAGAGCGGAATCCACGGCAGCGCTATCCGTAACAGAGCCTTCCATGGGAGCTGTTTCTGCAACAGGAGACACGGAAACTTCCGGCTGTCTGATTGCAGCCTGTTCCTGCAAAGTCTTAATGGCTGCCGCATCATCCATCACCACAGCTTCGCCAAAGATGTAGGCTTCGCCCATGGCCGTAGGAATAGGCATGTAAGTTGTACCCTGACGGCTGTCGAAAATAATGGCGCCCACATTCATCAAATCCAGGAAGGGGTGAGCAGCCTGAGGGTCGTTAACGTTCATCAGATAGTTAGCGTCCTGCTGACCGCCGCGGAATGCACGGTAGCTAGCCAGTTCGTTATCGTGAATACCATCGGCATTACGCATGTGGTACTGGGGGAACACATTTCCGCTGAGAGCCTTGTTACGGGAAAGAGAAAGAACGCGAGGCGTATTCAGGGAATCAGCCTTGAAGGGAGCCTTTACTGCAGCGATAACACCATTGTTGGGCTGCAGGTATTCAGAAGCGGGAACGTTCTGGATAAAGGCGGCATTGATCATGAACAGGTCCAGAGCGGCAGCCAGAGCCAGCACACCAGCCTTGGCGCCAACACTAGCCTTCCAGCGGGCCACAAACAGGGCAACGCCAATCACCACAAGGACCAGCACGAAACCAGGGATTACCTTGCCGGCGGTGGCATTCATGACGATTTCGTTCAGCGGCTTAAAATACGGAGCGGTAATAGGATCGTTCAACAGTTTCTGGCCGCTCATGAGCATCACACCCAGGAAAGCGAAACCGAAGAGGACACAAGCCTGCACACCGCGATGGGTTCCCGGCAGGCCAGCCTTAAAGGAGTCCACAAAATTGGCAATGCTAAAGGACTTCTTCTGATCATCCAGGCTCATGACACCGAGGCATGCCAGCGCAAAGAGGATCATCACCACAAGGCCTACAGGGCCAATGAAGGTGGTCCAGGCAAAACGGGCAACCACAGCCAGCACCAACAGGATCACATACATGGCCGTACCGTGAAGCAGGGCGCGGCGATCGTCTGCAGCGGCAGCCTGGTCTTCGGGAGTTTCGGCAGCAGAACCAGCAGTCAAGGCCTTAAGAACAGGGCCAGCCATCATCACCAGCAAGAGAGGCAACCAGAACAGTGCCATACCCGGAGCACGGAAGTTCTTTACACCCGGCAGAACGCTATACCACAACTTGAACAGCGGAGAATGGTCGCCCATACCGTAGCTCAGGGCCACAACGGCACCCATACCCCAGAAAGCGGCATAGCGGCGCTTACCCGGCAGGAACAGGCAGAGGAATCCAAGGAAGGTCAGCAAGGCACCGGCATTATTATGGTCCAGCTTAAATGCGTTATGACCCCAATAGAACGGAGAGCCTCCAGCCAGTTTGCGGTACTCGTCCATGGTAAAACCAATGAAGGAACTGCCTTCAATATCGCCAGTCTTTTCGTTCTGTTCGTAAACGTCAACACCAACAAAACCCGGCAACAGAATCTGGGCCATTTCTTCCTGATGCAAGGACCAGCTTACAGCGTGACCGTAATTGGTATGGCCTTCATCGCCACGGACAGACTGGGTGGTGGTATAGAGATAAGGGGGAACAATCTGGAAGCAGGAAATGGCAAGACCAAAAGCCAAACCGATAGCGGCAAGACCCAGACGCTTACCGCGAGTTTTCAGGGCATCACAATGGAAAGCCACTTCGTAAAGAGTATAAAGGCCTGCGCCCCACAGGAACAGGTAAGTCAACTGCAGGTGAGAACCAAGAATCATCCAGGCCACAGACAAGGCCAGCACAACCATATAGGGCAAGCTTCCGCAACGGACTACCTTACGAATTGCAAGCAAGGCCAGCGGGGCAATGGCAAACACCATC
This sequence comes from Fibrobacter sp. UWH5, assembly GCF_900142505.1. Classification (NCBI taxonomy): domain Bacteria; kingdom Pseudomonadati; phylum Fibrobacterota; class Fibrobacteria; order Fibrobacterales; family Fibrobacteraceae; genus Fibrobacter; species Fibrobacter sp. UWH5. The sequence continues at coordinate 105,294 of NZ_FRBB01000002.1, forward strand.
ATCTTACCGTCATGACCGCCGTAGAGGTAAGTGAAGAATTCCGGAGAGAAGGCATAGAGGCCGCCCAGCAGAACACCCCACCACTTATTTTCGGTCAGGTGCCAGCCCAGGCCAAAGGCGCTCATAAAAGCCACCAGCAAAGTGAGGATGAACTTGAAGCCCACAGCCCTGGCCGGATCCATCAGGAACTGGAACCAGACCAGCGGATGGTAGACGTCGGCAAAAAGAGCGTCGATCGTGGGCACACCGCCCAGGCGGGAATCGTCCCATTCAGTCACGATGACATCGAAGGTACGCAGAATGCGGCTACCGATACCGTTCAGCTGGTCGCTATTCAGCATCAGCTGCGTCGAGTCAAACGCAAAATCGCGGAAAACGATCAATAGAATTGCAAAGAAGACAGCAGATGCTGCCAGGAAAAATACGGGCTTCTTCTGTAGGAAATTCATGGCTTACAATTTAGTAAGAAGCAAACCCATAAAAAAATCCCAGCTAGATCGCCGGGAACACATTTTAGATAAAAATGTTAAAAAAAATTAGTCGACAGTGTTTTCGTCGGTCGCAGTATTCTTGATCAGACAGTAAACACCAAATGCGGAAATGATGCAAGCAGCGGCGATTGCAGCCAACTTAATGAGCTTTGCCATAGTAACTCCTTCGAGAAAAGTTTTGACGATCGGACGTTCAATCCATTAACGTGTATAAGATACTTGTTTTTTTGAGAAAATCAAGTGGCATTGTCAAAAACAACCCCTAAAAAGTCCCATTACACCATTATGGCATCCTATATTTTTTTAGCTTAGGCCCGTATGATTCCGTCCCCCGTAAAAAATCACCCCAGAAAAAGGCTAAACCGACTGATCCTGAGCCTGCTCCTGATTTTTTTCGGCCATTCCGCAGCCAAGACAGAATACACTCTATCCCCCTCCATCGACATTTCACTATCTGTAACGGCACTCCTGGTCACAGGCGGGGGTACCTATCTATATAACCAGATGGAAATTCCCAACGAGCAAGACAAGGTCAATAGGGAAGATCTTTTACCCTGGGATCGCAAATTCGCCGGCAGGTACAGCAGTACCGCAGACCTTATGAGTGACGTTGGAAGTCTGCTAGCCGTTGCGCCATTCGCCATAGGGGGTTCCGCCTGGTATTCAGGCCACTCCAGCAGAGAGGAATTCCTCACTTTTTCAGTTATGTTCATCCAATCCGTATTATTCCAACATGGAATAAACCTGGCTTTCAGATCCCTGGAACTGTGGCCGCGGCCATACACTTTCGCTACCGAAGGTGAAGGGGCTGTAAAGGCAAAAACCGCCAAGGCCGAAGCCTACGGATCCTTCTTTTCGGGGCACGCTTCAGCCGCCTTTACGGTTGCCGTCTTTACCACGGAATGGTTTGACCAAACCTACGGGAACCCAGGCGCCACAAGGGTTGTTCGGGCATTGGCTTTTTCGGCGGCCGCATTCGAAAGCGTTCTTCGGGTAGCAGCAGGCAAGCATTACCCTACCGACATTCTAGTCGGTGCGCTGATCGGCACAGGCGTCAGTTACGGCATTCTCGAGATGCATAAAAAGGGCAGCAATTCCTATTCCTTATGGGTCGCTCCCGGAGCAGTAGGCATCTCTTATAGAATTTGAAAACTTTTTATAACAACCTGTTTAGTCCATCTTGGTATATATTTCAATCCCGTAGACGCAGGGCGGCAAATGTCCACCCACGAATGTGCGTTCTTAAGATTGTAAGGTAGGCTGTTATGCAGGGTTCTTTCTTCAAATTCACTGGTCGTGTTGTCACGACTTTGGCTATCACCGCAATGTTCGCGACCGCAGCATTTGCAGCCCCCATGGGCGCAGGCTCCGTCAAGAGCAAGATTGCAAAACCCGCCAAGGTCGGCATGGTCAAGAAGGCCAAGAAGATGGAAGCCCCTCAAGCTACCATGTCTGAAGAAGAAATCTTCCAGGCAGCTCTCCAAAGCAAGAATATTTCCGCAGACGGCAAGACTCTTACCGACAAGCGTGACGGAAAAAAGTATAGTGTCGAAATCCGTGGCGACAAGGCATGGATGAAGAACAATCTGGCCTTCAGCCTTTCTACTCCCCGTCAGTGCCTCATGGAAGAAGAATCCAACTGCAAGAAGTACGGCCGTTTCTACAGCCATACCGAAGCCAAGATGGCTTGCCCCGCCGGCTGGCACCTGCCCAACGACGGCGAATGGCGTGATTACCAGAAGGATCAGTCCAAGCTGGACTGGAACAACCTGGGCAAGGGCGGCTGCAAGAACTGGGACGGCTACTGCGAAAGTTCCTCCACCGGTCACTACTGGTCTGAATCCTCTGTGCAGAAGAACACCGGTCGTTCCTGGGAATTCCGCAGTGTAGCACACAGCATCAACCGCACCGACGAAAGCGCCAGCAAGGGCTTGTACGTCCGCTGTGTCGCCGACCTTCGCTAATATTTTCGACGTTCTTCAAAAACGATCAAAAGAACTTCCAATTTCCAAATCAAAACCAAGAAACACCGTCGAGCAATCGGCGGTGTTTTTTATTTCGGTTAGATGTTCTGATTACTTTTTCAAACCATCCAAAATCACGTTGACCGCAGCGCGGGCAATGGCATCGGTAGAAACGGATTCATCATCCGCAGCCTGCTTAGTCAGAATTCCCGTTTCCTTCTTGAATTCCAGAACCAGTCTTTCGATGCAGTAGGTGCTGTAATCCACCGACATGGAATATTTAGAGAAATCAAACTTTTCGTCTTCGTACTTTTCCTTAGAGAAGTCGTCGTAGGCGGCAGAGCAATCCGATTCATTATTGGCATAACGGATCGTAAAGGAAATGGGACAGTCGTCAGACTTGCTGTACTTCAGGGAAATCTGGCCAGAGGATTCCTTCAGATAATCCACCTTGATAATCACGTCACCATCAAACAGACTCAATTCATTGCAGGTCGGAGCCTTTACATCGTCACTAATCTGACGTTCCTTCGCGTTGCCATCCTTAGTGAATTTCTGGTAGAATTTAGTCAGGGCGTTATCAGCTTCGGCCATGGCTTCGTTATTTTCAAACAGGACCTTGTAATAGTTCTTCATGAAGCAACTGCCATTAAACTGGTAGACTTCCTTGAACTGCTTGCCATCGATACGGGTGGCATAACGGAATTTTTCGTTGGCAAGGCTACCTTCATAAAACAGGCCCTTGGGGAAATCCCTCCCTTCAAACCTATACTCGTACCAGCCTTTATCCCCATAATCACGAAGGCGGAGCGTTGTATTTTTCAGGCTAGCTTCAAGGGTATCCCTCTTATCGGCTTCTTGATTCCAGACCAGATAGCCCAGGGAGCTTTCCTTACATTCCGGCTTTTTCAGGATAAACAGGGAATCCTTGGATTTATAATCATAGTTGACTTTCGAAAGGATCACTTCGAAAGATTCGTCCATGGAAAAAGATCCTGTGCTGCTGCTATCGTCGCCACAGGCAACCAGAAATAGACCGGCGAGGCCCAGGGTTCCAATCATCGGGACTAAATTAAACTTTTTGAAATTCTTCATATAAATCCTTCTTAATTTATATTCAATGCTTGAAACTTATCGGATAAACGGGACATTCGTCTTTTGCGACGGGTCCTGCAACTGGAAATGGGTATGGGTACAGCAGCCACCATGAGCGTGGTCGTGGGAACCCAGCACACGGTGAGGAATTCCGTGAGCAATCAAGTCTACTTCGCATCCGTAGGTATCGGAAATCATCTGCTGAGTCAGGCCGGAACCTTCGTGATAATGGACGTTTCGGTTGACGCAGACAATGCTCTTCACCTTGTGAGACAGGGCCATCAAATCGTGGGTCACCACAACGATGGTCATCTTCTGGCTGAATTCGGCCAGCATGTTGTAAAGGTTTTCCTGGCCTGCGGCATCGATGTTATTGCTGGGTTCGTCAAGAAAGAGAATGCGGGGATTGCAAACCAGGGAACGGGCAATCAGCACACGCTGGCGTTCACCGCCACTCAGCTCTCCAAGACGTCGATCGAGGAATCCATCCAGATGAACCTTGGACAGGGCGGCCACGACTTCTTCTGAATTCGTCTTCAGTCCGATTTTTCCAAGGGCGACACACTCCCCCACGGTAATGGGGAATTCTACGTTGCGGTTGGTGTTCTGCGGGACATAGCCCACAGATAGCTTTTTCGTCGGGACCTTCTCGCCAAAAAGTTTGACTTCACCTTTTGACGGTTTTAAAAGACCCACAATCAACTTCATCAAGGTGGACTTTCCGCCCCCGTTAGGACCAATAATGGCAACGAAATCATTTTCCTCGATTTCCAGGTTCACATCTGTGAGAACCGGAGTCTTGCCGTAAGCGAAAGAAAGATTCTTGATTTCAATGGCGTTCATGGAATTCCCTGGGAGAGTTATTTTGCGGACTTTTCACGGATAGCATTCAGCAGGGCCCTGATGTTCTTTTCGTAGTCAAAGGCAAGAGGGTCTGTTTCCAGAATGGTAGCATCCAGTTCCTTGGCAATAGCCGTTGCGGCCCGCTTACTGAACTGGGGCTGGACAAATACGATGTGGACGTTGTTTTGTTTGCCGGTCTTAACAAGGTTTGCCAGATCCCTGGGTTTCGGTTCCTTGCCGTTCACCTCTACGGTAAGCTGTTTCATGCCGTAATCACGGGCGAAGTAACCATAAGCCGGATGGAACACGATAAAGGTTCGACCATCGGCAGGGAGTCCGTTAATGGATTGGCGAAGTTCCTGGTCTAACGTTTTCAGGCGGGCGACCAAATCGTTTGTACGCTTGCGGTAAAGGTCCTTATTGGAAGCGTCCAGATTCATTAGCGACTCGCAGAGGTTTTCTGCGATTTGCATCATCTGGACAGGAGATGTCCACAGATGAGGATCCAGCTCTTCCCCGCCGTCATCATGATGTTCGTCGTGATGGTCTTCAGCACCTTCATGATGGTGATGTTCATCCTCTTCCATCCAGGCGATTCCCTTGGAAAGGGAAACGACATTTACGTTTTTATTGACACCCTTGAAGCGGGGCAGCCAGGCGGCATCCATACCGGAACCGTCGCTGAAATAGACCGTGGCCTTGGCGAAGTCCTTGAGAGCCGCAGGCTTGGGTTCAAAGGTATGCGGATCTGCACCTGCGGGAACCATAGTCACCACATTCACCTGGTCGCCACCAATCTCATGAACCACGCTGGAGTAAGGCTGCAGAGACACGGCAACCGTCAGTTTGGCGGCAAAAGCAGGAATCGCCAACAAAAGGGCCAACAGAATTCTTCGCATTAAAGACGACCCTCGAAAAATGCGTCAAAGTCAATATCACTGACCATGTCCACAACCACTTCGGGCTTTACATCCAGTTTTTCCAGGTCGGCGAGTTTTGTTTCTCCACAGAGCGGCAGAACAAAACGGCAACCGCTACGCTTTGCCAATTCAAAGTCTGTGTAGAGACGGTCGCCCACAAAAAGAATTTCTTCGGGGGCATAAACCTTCAGAAGTTCAGACAGCATGGCCGGATTGGGCTTACCGAAACTGCGCTCCGGTTCCACACCGTAGGCGGTCTTAAGGAGAGCCATGAAGCTGCCGATATCTGGAACGGGGCCATTAGCGTCGGGACACACAAAATCCGTGTGGGTCACCCAGAAGGGTATCTTGCGCTGGACGCGGAAAGAAAGTTCACAAAGTTCCCTATAGTCGAAGGAATTGTGGTAGGCAATCAGAACCAGTTCCGTATCAGCCACGCTGGGGCGAAGATTTAAAGTCGGGTCCTGAGCCGCAAACCATTCGGTAACTTCGGGGTTCGCGAAGAAGAAAACGTTCTTGACGCCTTCTTCGTGAATGGCCTTGAGGGAAAGAGTCAATGCAGAAATAATGGCGTCATCGCGAAGGGGCAAGCCCATCACTTTTAAACGGTTCTCATAAAACACCGGAGACTTGCTGGTGTTATTACTCAGGTAATATACGGGAACATGCTTTGCCACATTGTTCACCGTCTTGACAGCCTTGGGATAGGGGCGGCCGCTCAGGTACAGCGTACCATCCAAATCAAATACAACAGCTTTAACCGGCTTACGAGTCATACTCCACAAATTAGAAAATGAGCAATGCTCAAGGAACAATGGGCAAAGATAATTGCTACTTTATGGCCATGAAAACTCCTGATAGCCGTTTTTACTGTCCGCTGATTACCGAAGGCACAATCACTCTTGACGAAAACGAAAGCACCCACGCAGTACGAGTCTGCCGTGCCGCCGTTGGCGATGTGCTGCAACTTTCCGATGGCCTAGGTCATTACGCCGATGGGACAATCACGAAAGCTGACGCCAAGGCTTGCGAAGTCCGCGTCGATGTAGTGGAAACGGCTAGCAGCAATCGTCCCAAGGTTTCCCTTGGCATTGCCTGCCTCAAGGACGACGCCCTGGAAGAGGTGGTGTTCCACGCCGCACAGACAGAAATTGACAGCATCGTATTTCTGCGGACAGACTACTCCCAGGAGCCAAAGAACTCTGACCTGAAAAAGACTGTACGACGCGCCGAACTGAAAAGCCTTGTCAGCCTGAAGCAGTCCAAGAAGCCATGGCTCACAAAAATTGAAGGTCCCATCGAATTCAAGGACTGGTTAAAAAGCTACTCGGGCGACCTGGTCCTGTGCGATATGGACGGCGAAAACGCTCCCGCCACCGAAAGTCTAGCCTCCCCCACCACACTGCTGGTCGGCCCCGAAGGCGGCTTCTCCCCTGCAGAAATCCAGGCCATCAAGGATTTTTCTAACGGAAAGGTCCACTTAATGAAGCTGGGCCCCACCAGACTTCGCGCAAGAACAGCCGCAATCATCGCCCTAGGCAAGATTGTCTGCTGACACTCGTAAAATTTTATTTATCTTGTTGGTATACGTAACAAATCGTTAAGATTTGTGTTTTTGAGGATTTATGGTTCATTATTATCTAATCGCCACGTTAATTTTGTCACTTGCGAACATTGCCATCCTGATGGCAATCAACTCCAAGCGCAACATTCCCTATTACACAGCCATGTTCCATGTGATGACTGTACAGATAGGCGGACATCTGTTCCTGGCTTATTCCACCAACGAACAAGAAGCCCTTCTCGCAAATAAGATTGCCTACGTAGGAGCCTCCTTTGTTCCGATGCTATTCTTTCTTGGAGAACTGGCACTCTGCAACATCAAGGTTTCCAAGAAATTGCACATTTTGCTGTTCAGCATTAGCGCCATCATCCTCTGCCTTGCACTGACAACTGGTCAGAGCGACATTTTTTACAAGAGCATTACCCTTGTTGAAAATTTCGGCGTTACCGATTTTGTAGCGGAATACGGTCCGGCACACAACCTCTATAACATCATAATGGGGCTGTACCTTATTTCGGGTCTAGTCATTTTCTTCACTTCCTTCTACAAAAAGAGAAACATTTCCTACAAGAACCTGTTCACCTTGGCCGTACTTGGCTTCATCATGATCGGTTCCTTCTTTGTTATGCGTGGACTCAACTGCGACATGGTATTGACACCCGCTGTATTCCTGCTGCTCCAGTATACCATATTGTTCATGATCCACCGCATTGGTAAATACGACATCCAGAGCACCATTCTTGACACGCTGGAATTCCAGAACGAAAGTGCATACATTTCGTTCTCCGAAGATTTGCGCTACATCGGCTGTAACGACATCGCCCTGCACCACTTCCCCACATTAAAGCAGTTCCGCGTAGACTTTAAAGTACAGGAAAGTGATGAACTGGGAAAAATTCTGCTAGACCAGATCAGCAAATTCAACCCCAACGATTTCTCTTACACCTCTAGTTTCCAATACGGCAAGATGCATTACAAGAGCACCTTGAAAAACCTGATGCACGGAAACAAGATTTGCGGTTATATGTTCCGCATCGAAGACGACACCAAGATCCAGCGTTACATCAAATTGTTGGACAACTACAACAACAACCTCGTTACCGATGTCCAGAACAGAGACAGCCAGATCCAGGCTATTCAGGAACAGATGATCCTGGGCATGGCCAACATGGTAGAAAGCCGTGACAATAACACTGGCGGCCACATCAAGCGAACCAGCGAAGCGGTAAAGATTATCGTCAACGAAATGCGTAAGGACGACACCTACAGACCCATGAACAACTTCTTTAGCGCTTTGATAAAGGCCGCCCCGATGCATGACCTTGGTAAAATCGCCGTGGACGACGCCATCCTGAGAAAGCCGGGCCGATTCACCGAAGAAGAATTCGAGATCATGAAGACCCACGCCGAAAAGGGAGCCGCAATCGTAGAGAATTTGCTCAAGGGCGTTGAGTCCGAGCAGTTTGTGGCCGTAGCCAGAAACGTTGCCCATTACCATCACGAACGTTTTGACGGAACCGGCTACCCCAACCGCCTCAAGGGCAAGGACATCCCCCTGGAAGCACGCATCATGGCCGTTGCAGACGTGTACGACGCACTTGTCAGCCAGCGCTGCTACAAGGAAAAGATGTCTTACGCAGAAGCATACGAAGTGATTGTAGAATCTATGGGAACCCACTTCGACCCGCAACTGAAGAAGTACTTCATCAACTGCCACAGAGAGCTGGAAGCTTACTACGACAGCATGAAGCGATAAAAGCAAATTAACGTATACAAGAAAAAGCACCGCAAATAAGTTGCGGTGCTTTTTCGTTAAAACGAAATTCGTTTATTAAAGGGAAACCTTCACCTTTTCTCTCATGGCCATAACAGTCTTGAGAGCTTCGTCCACAGATTCGCGACGGGCAAGAAGAACGCCCATACGGCGGTGGCCCTTCAGTTCCGGCTTACCGAACAGACGGATATTGGTATCCGGTTCAGCAAGGACTTCGGAAAGGCCGCTGAACTTCACCTGGGTGGAGTTGCCATCGCAAACGATTGCCTTACTTGCACTGGGGCCATGGAAAGCAATGTTGGGAATGGGCAGGCCGAGAATAGCACGAGCATGAAGTGCGAATTCAGAAAGGTCCTGGGAAATCAAGGTCACCATGCCGGTGTCATGAGGTCTGGGGCTCACTTCGCTGAATAGCACTTCGTCCTTGCAGACGAACAGTTCAACGCCGAAGATACCGCGGCCACCCAGAGCATCGGTCACCTTCTTGGCAATGACCTTAGCCTGTTCCAGAAGTTCAGGCTTCATGGGCTGGGGCTGCCAGGATTCCTGATAGTCGCCACCCACCTGATGATGTCCGATGGGTTCCAGGAATGCAGTACCTGCAACGTGACGGACGGTGAGCAAAGTAATTTCGTAGTCAAAGGGAACGAAGCCTTCGATGATCACGCGGCTAGCCTTGCCGGTGCGGCCTTCGTTCTGGGAAATGTTCCAGGAGTTTTCGATATCGGCTTCAGTCTTGATGACGCTCTGGCCATGGCCGGAGGAGCTCATCACGGGCTTGATGACGCAAGGAATACCGATTTCCTTGACGGCTGCCTTGAAGTCTTCGAAGTTGTCTGCAAACTTGTAGGGGCTGGTCTTGATACCAAGTTCTTCGGCAGCAAGGCGACGGATGCCTTCGCGGTTCATGGTCAGCTTGGTAGCCTTGGCGGTAGGAATCACGGTATAGCCTTCGGATTCCATCTGGACCAGAGTATCAGTAGCAATAGCTTCCACTTCCGGCACGATGTAATCGGGCTTTTCCAGCTCGATAACGCGGCGGAGTTCGGCACCGTCCAGCATGTTGATCACATGGGAACGGTGAGCCACCTGCATGCCCGGGGCGTTGGCATAACGGTCTACGGCAACCACTTCGACGCCGAGACGCATCATTTCGATGATAACTTCCTTACCCAGTTCTCCTGCACCGCAGAAGAGAACCTTAGTTGCACTAGAGCTTAGCGGGGTACCGATTTCAGACATAACTTACTCCTGTTAAAGGCCCTATAAAGATAGATAATAATGATGGATGGGCCAAGTACGAATTACGAATTATTAAGTACGAGAGCTAAAATCGCGGCTTCGCCGCCTTACTTATTCTCATAATTCATACTTCATAATTCATAATTAGAATCTGTAGTCCACGGGGTTGAAGATGAACTTCACTCCGGCACGGATCCAGCCATCGGCACCATCGTTTCCAACTTCGTGGGCCAGATTTTCGTAAATGCGGAAACCACCACCCAGGTAAAAGCCAAACCAGCTATTGTACTGCATGGAATAAAGTGCATCCACAACATACTGGGTTTCTACCCGATTAGAAGGAGCATACTCATCATGAATCGCTTCGTCATAGTCGGTGTACAATTCGTTATCGCCCTGCTGCAACCAGGCAAGGGTCGCCTTTACTGTATGACGCCCATATTTCCAGGACAGGTCCAGCCAAAGATCCAAGGCGTCAGAACCGCGACGGTAACCGATGGGATAATCCACAAAGAACATATCTGCAAAATCCGGATCATCCTGGTCACGGTAGTTACTACGATAAAGGCGACGGCTAGAATATTCAAGAAGCGGGAGACGGCCGTTGTTATGAAGAGGGTCTGTGCGGACAACATCGAAGCGGAAAAAGAAATCACCGTAGCGCTGTGTGGGAATTTCCTGAGAGTATCCAACCAGGTAGCTTAACATACTGCGGTTTGTCCCCTTATCACTATCTTCACCAACGGGACTATTGATGTCTTCCATGTTCAGCTGACCATAAAAACGAGCGCCAGAAATCGGCTTAAATCCAATTTCTGCCGTAGTCACAGCCTTGGTGTATCCACCAGCAAAGTTATTGTGCAGGAACATAAAGGGATTCATGGAACGGAATTCCAGATCCTTACCGCCCACCATACTTTCTTCAATGATGGAAATCCAGAAATGGTTCATCTCGATTCCGATGCGGTGGTAAACCAGATTCTTTACATTTTCATCATAAACGCGATCGCGCTGATTGCTAGCCTGCTTATTTTTTTCAGGACATTTCTGTTCGGCGGCCTCGGAACCTTCGGGAGGGCATCCTGTTGTCGGGTCAATTATATCATTGAACAGCCAGGCATTCAGGGAACTGACCATGAAGGCATAACGGAAAATACCCGGTTCGAATTTCCAAAGGAGACCGTCGTGGTAAGGCGTTCCACCAATGGTCAAATCGTTGGGAGAGACCTTCAGATCTTCAGGGTTAAAACGGCCCAACTGGACATAGCCCACGGGATTTTGCCAAAGGGCATAACCATTAATAGGGACAGCAATGTCCAACTCACTAGGCTTATAGGTAAAGTTCGTTTTCAGGTCTGAATCGTACCAGGCTTCAATATCCTTGCGAAGAGGAGCTTCCATCAAGAAATGGAAGTTTTTATAGCCCGCACGGAAACTAATCATGAAGAAAGGATCAATATGATCTTCGTAACTGCGAGCCGTTTCCAGGGGAACTCTCAGACCGCGCCAGTTTCCGCCATACCGTTCAACCGTATCTGCAGCAAATTCAGGATCGGTCGGTCCCCCATTCAATCCAAAATTGAAATCAGTTCCAATTTGAACATAGCCCTTGTAGGAACTATCTGAAGACCACTGGGGAATATCACCGGCATTCATACCGGCAAAAGAAATGGCGGACAGTAACCCAAGAGAAAAGAGTATGTTTCGGATTTTCATAATACCAAATGTAAAAAGAATCGCCCAGGCAGGGAGACCCAGGCGATTCCTTTGTGTTGTGTGAACGTGCACTCGCACGTTCTGTGTGTGTGTGTTCCTTGTGGCTAGGCAACACCCAGCAATCCTGTTACAGAAATCTGCAACAGTATCGCCTATAGGGAGCGCAAGCCTAATTTCGGTTCATCGAGAACACTCGACTTTGGGGACTAGAAATTCTCCATGTCGACGCCCATACGGAGATAGGCAGGCATATTGTAGTCCACACCGTCAGCCTTCATTGCACATTCGGCAACATCCTGACGGGATACAGTACGAGTTTTCACTGCAGGTTCAGCAGCAGGTTCCTGCTGACGCATGTAAGCGGGGACGCTGAAAGCACTGGTAGCACTACGAGAATCCAAGCCACGGTTGTAGACGTCTTCGTCGGAAACAGCTTCGATTTCAGAAGTTTCCGACTTAACGGTCATGGATTCTTCAGCAGGCTGCTGGGCATTAAAATCCATGGCGCCGAAACGACCGGCATCAATTGCCGGGAAAGACTGAGAATCAGAGAGGCTCGGAGTAGTCAACACAGGAGCAACCATTTCTACAGTTGCGGGAGCTGCGGGTGCAGCTGGCATCTGCTGAACAGGAGCCTGGTGAGCATACATTTCAGGAGCGGGCTGAGCGGCAGCTGCGGGCTGAGCCTGCTGTGCCATAGCGAAGAAATTCACGCTAGTGGGACGCGGAGTAGACTGCTGAACTGCGGGCTGGGCAGGAGCAGCAACAGGAGCCACCGGAGCTACAGCGGGCTGCTGGGAAACAGGCATCTGAGCGGCAGGCATCTGGACAGTCTGCTGATTTGCAAACGGATTAGCAAACACCTGAGTGGGGCGAGCGACAGCGGGCTGCTGAGCAGCCTGTGCGGTACCGCAACCAGTTGCAATAATGGTAATGGAAACCTTGTCACCCAGTTCCGGAATAGTGATGTCACCAATGATGATGTTGGGATCACCTTCTTCACCCACCTTTTCATAGATGTGTTCCATAGCTTCGCTATGTTCGAGGAGGGAATAGTTTTCACCGTGGGCAACGTTGATAAGAACGCCGGTAGCACCTTCGATGCTAATGTCTTCCAGAAGCGGAGAAGCCAGAGCCAGGTCAGCAGCGGCAATGCCACGCTTTTCACCCTGAGCACAGCCGGTACCCATGAGAGCGCTGCCACCGTTCTGCATCACCTTGCGGATATCAGCAAAGTCAACGTGAACAAGACCATGATGGAACATGATGCCGCAGATACTCTGAACAGCATTGCCCAAAATTTCGTCAGCCATCTTGAAAGCTTCATCCATGGTAGCCTTCTGATTAGAAGTCTGGAGCATGGCGAGGAGCTTCTTATTTTCAACAACGATGATGGTGTCAACAGCAGCACGAAGTTCTGCAATACCCTGCTGAGCAACGCGAGCACGAGCATTACCTTCAAAACGGAACGGCTTGGTCACAACACCAACAGTCAGGATGCCCATTTCGCGAGCAACTGCGGCCACGACCGGAGCCGCGCCAGTACCAGTGCCACCGCCCATACCGGCAGTAACGAACACCATGTCGGCACCCTTCATGGATTCACGCAGTTCTTCAATGTTTTCTTCAACAGCCTTACGGCCCTTTTCCGGATCCATACCGGCACCAAGATTCTTGGTGGACTTTTCACCAATGAGAATCTTGTGATCAGCCAAGCTCAAGTCAAGAGCCATAGAATCGGTATTGACAGCATAGTATTCAACACCTTCAATGCTCATCTGCTTCATACGGTTTACGGTGTTTCCACCGGCACCACCGACACCGAAGACCTTGACTTTTGCATTACGGCTGGAGAGGTCTTCACCCATAATACGGGACTGGGCCTCAAAGTACATATCATTCATTTCACTCATGTTTAATCTCCCTGATTTATTGAGTGTTTTGGTTTGTTGTTAGAAATACTTCTTGATGAAACCGACAACCTTTCTAAATCCGTCTCCAACGGAAACCTTCAGCTGTGCGCCGGTATCATTCTTCTTCTTGTTATTATGTTCCTTGTTGGCGTAATGCAAAAGGCCTACACCAGTTGCATAAGACGGTCTCTGGAAAGCATCCTGAATACCGCTCATCCCCTTGGGATGACCAATACGGACCGGTTTACCAAAGAATGCCTTGGACGCCACATTTTCAATGCCTTCCAATTCACAGCAGCCACCCGTAAGGACGATGCCGCCATTGATCAAAGATTCCAGCTGTTGCTTCTGCAAGTCCTTTGCCAGCAACTGGAAAATTTCACTGACACGGGCCGTAATGACCTTGGCCAGCAACTTTCGAGAGCAGGGAACATCACCGCGGTCACCAACAGCGGGAACCGGGAATGTTTCATCTTCAATCAGATTGCTAATAACGCAAGTTCCATACTTCTTCTTAATTTCTTCTGCCTTGGACAGCGAAATAGGAACATTCAGACACTTACTGATATCGCTAGTGATTACATTACCGGCCAGGTCCAGAGAATTGGTATAGCGAACGGAATCCTTCAGGAACACGGCAATATCTGCAGAACCGGCACCAATGTCAACAAGGGCAACACCAAGTTCCCTTTCATCATCGGTAAGGACTGCGCAGGCAGCAGCCAAAGGTTCCAGCACATAGCCAGCCACATTCAAGCCAGCACGGTTAATGCACTTGGTCAAATTCTGCAGGGCGTTCTGGCGAGAGGTCACCAGCTGCACATCCACTTCCAGGCGACGGCCTGTACGGCCCTTGGGATTGCGGATACCCTTTTCGTCATCCAGGGTATATTCACCCGGGAATGCGTGAATCAAGCTACCAGCGCCATTAGGCAAGGTGCTAGCCTGCTTCTTCACATTTTCAATATCTTGCTCACGAACTTCGCCTGTGGGGAGTGTGATAATACCCTTGTAGCTGAAAGAAAGCACATGCTTTCCGGCGATGCCTACATAGACATCACGCACATCCACACCAGCGGAACGTTCCAGCTGCTGAACAGCCTGTTGCAAGGTTTCGACGACGAGGTCATACTCGTCAGCGTTTGCCAGCGGAAAATCACCGCATTCGACAACGCGAACAGAGTCCCCTTCGGAAATGCCAACAAACAGATTTACCTTCGAGGCCCCAATATCGAGACCGAAGATATAATCTTCTTTCTTTATTGCCTGCTTATTATCATCCATTGACACACCTCTTGTCATAATTCCTTACGTATGCAAAGCCATGGAATCTCATGTCCACAACTCCGGCACACCGCAAATCCTTCGTGAATCCATTTCCTAAAGATTCGTACAACACAAAAACATCCTTTGTCCAATCCGATGCCGGAAAAATCGTACGGAACCCAACATCCTTGAAATAAACTTCAATCCCTCGATCTTCTTCTGACCATGAAACCTGAGACACCTTTTCATACAAGTCACTGTTCACATTTTTCATAGCATCAAGAAACTCCGCAACAATCTTGACATGCCCAACAGAGGCCGTTTCCAAAACAGGAAGTCGCATTGCCGTAGCCACAGAAAACGGAAGTGCAGCTCCTTTCTCCGAATAAATCGTTGCCTTACCGCCATCCAGCACAGAGAGCATCGGAGAAGCTTCCTGCAACTTGATGTACAAGGAAGAGGGGAACTTCTTCTCTACGGTCACCGAATGAATTAGGGGAATCTGTGAAAGAGCTTCAGCCACAGAGTCAGCGTCCAATTCAGACATCAGCATACCCGTTTCAATCTGGGCATTCTGCATGACATCTTCCCAGGACAGCATTCTATTCCCTTCGATGTCCACATACTGCAAATGGCGCAGTTCCAGGGGATTGAATCGCTGCAGATAGAAACGCTGGTTCCAGACAACCGCAGACAAGGCCACAACAGCAACCAGAATAATCCAGCCGCGATGCTTAAACCAGTGGAATGCACTGGCAACACCAGATTTCACTTTCTGGTTACGCGCGTCCTTCTGCTTGCGTTCGTTAAAGCCGATTCTACGGCCTGACCATGTCGTCTTATCTACAGCCAACTAAAACTCCTACAGACATTCCTTCAAAATGGTTTCGCCCAGCTTGTAGATGCTGCCAGCACCCATCAAGACAACCACATCACCTTCACGAAGTTCCTTCTTCAAGATGGGAAGCAAGTTCATCTGATCGCCAATAAAGCGGGCATCGCGATGGCCACGTGCAGTTGCACTTTCAGAAACAAGAGCACCGGTCACACCTTCGATGGGGCGTTCACGAGCGGGATAAATATCGGTGGCAAGCAGGACGTCGCAATTGGCAAAGGCGCTGCCAAAAGCTTCGTGCTGGTCGCGGGTACGGGTAAAGAGATGGGGTTGGAAAGCGACGATAATACGCTTATCCGGGAAGGCATCGCGGAAGCCCAGGAGGGTTGCGGTAGCTTCGGTGGGATGATGAGCATAGTCATCAAAGACCATCACGCCATTCTTTTCACCAATGAATTCAAAACGACGCTTTACGCCACCGAAGGCAGCAACAGCCTTACGGGCCACATCGGCATCAATACCTTCTTCAATAGCCAAGGCTACTGCAGCCGTTGCGTTCAGCACGTTGTGACGACCAGGAATCTGCAAGCGGAACTCACCCAGACTCTTACCATCATTCAAAATTTCAAATACAGGGAATCCCTTTTCAAAACGCAGATTGTCTACGCGATACTTAGCCTGACGAGTAAAACCATAAGTAATCACAGGCTTCTTCAGACGGGCCAGGATCTGCTGGGCATTGGGATCATCCAGGCAGAGAATAATCTGACCATAGAAAGGAATCTTGTTTGCAAACTGGACAAAGGCGTCCTTAATGTCTTCAATATCCTTGTAGGTATCCAGGTGGTCTGCATCAATGTTGGTAATGATAGCAGAAGAGGGCATCATAGAAAGGAAGCTACGGTCGAATTCATCAGATTCGGCAATCAGGTAGTTACCCTTACCCACCTTGGCGCCACTGCCATGGCCCTTCACCACACCGCCAACGATAATGGTGGGATCCAAACCAGCTTCTTCCCAAATCTGGCCTACGATGGAAGTAGTAGTGGTCTTGCCGTGAGTACCGGCAATAGACAGGGTGTACTTCATACGCATCAGTTCGCCCAGCATTTCTGCGCGCTTGATGACGGGAATTCGGCGGTTACGGGCTTCGACCAGTTCCGGATTATCATGGGGCACAGCGGAAGAATAGACAACCAGGTCGGCGTCTTCCACATTCTTGGCATCGTGCTTGGGATCAACGCGGATACCCAGGTTTCTGAGGTAATCCACCACAGCACTTTCACTCATATCGGAGCCGCTGACCGCAAAGCCATTGGCATGAAGGACTTCAGCAATACCGGACATGCCTGCACCGCCAATACCGACGAAATGAAGGCGACGTACGCGCTTACAGTCATTAATCTGCATTATGCATTCTCCTTTTCCAGGATAACCTTTGCAATCTGGTCTGCAGCATCGGGCATTCCGAGGCCCTTTGCGGCGGCAGCCATATTGGCCAGGCGGCTTTCATCAGCCAAAAGGGTTTCGACCTTTTCCCACAGGTGATTTTCTTCTGCATCCAGTTCAACAAGAGCAGCGCCAGCCTTTTCAACGACGCGGGCATTGTGTTCCTGATGATTTGCAGTTGCATGGGGGAACGGCAGCAAAATAGAGGGCTTACCAAAGGCGAGAATTTCAGCCAGGGCAGAAGCACCTGCGCGGCTAATAATCAGGTCAGCATGCTTCATATAGGCATAAATTCCATCCAGGAAGCCACGGACAGCCACGTTGGGCATTTCGCCAAGGCGATCATTAATCGTAGCCACGTTCTTTACGCCAACCTGCCAGACCACAGAAACATCGTCACGGGCAGTAATGCTCTTGATGCTTTCTTCAATCTTGTTATTGATGCCTACAGCACCCTGGGAACCGCCAACAATAAAGACGGCTTTCTTGCCTTCTGCAAATTCTGCAGGGCGAGCCAAAGAATCTTCAGTCGGCAATTCACGAACAGGATTACCAAAGACCATGCACTTTTCTGCAGGGAAACCCTTGGCGGCATCTTCAGAGGTTACGAAGATGGTCTTTGCATAGCGGGAGCCAACCTTATTGGCAACACCGGCCACAGCATTCTGTTCCTGCAAATACACGGGAATACCCATGGAACCTGCGGCCAGCACGATCGGCAAGGAAACATATCCACCAGTAGCCACAACGACATCAGGCTTCACCTTGCGAACGACGCTCTTGGCGCGTACCAGGGCCTTGGTCAAATTGAAAGGCAAGGCCAAATTCTTAAGGAACGGTCCACGATGCAGAGGTACTGCAGAAATGTATTCATAGGGCCAATTCTTAGCAACCAGGCGTTCTTCCATAGAATCCTTACGACCGGCAAAAGTAATGTCGGTAACGCCCATCTTCTTCAAACTATCTGCAATGGCAACGGCCGGGAAAATATGGCCACCGGTACCGCCACATACGAAAAGGAACTTTTTCATACGCCACTCCTTGTATAATCAAAATTTCTAAACGCGCTACTTTCAAGCGAAGAACCACTGGTATACGGTTCCTTGATATTCCTACCCGATGCCGGGCGAGAAATATTCAGCAAGATTCCAATAGCGATCGAGGTATAAAGCAAATTGGTTCCGCCAAAACTGAAGAACGGCAGCGGCTGACCCGTCATGGGGAATAGTCCGACACACACGCAGACGTGAACCACAAAATTGGAGAACAGGGAAAGAGTCAAACCCAAAGCCAGATACTTTCCAAAACGGGTAGCAGAGTTTCTTGCAATCTTAAAACCCTGGGCAAACAAAATTGCAAACAGGATCAAGATTACAAAAGTACCCACAAAGCCAAATTCTTCACCAATCACGGCGTACACCACATCCTTATGAGCTTCAGGAAGGTAACCCAACTTCTGGACACCCTGACCAAAACCAGTTCCAAAAAGTCCTCCGTTTCCAAGGGCCTGCAAGGCATGATCGCCCTGCCAGTTAGAAGCGGCCATTTCACCTTCATCGGCAAAGAAGGCCAGAATTCGAGCCCTGGAATGAGTAGAAGTCATCAGGCGAACCAATGCCAGCGGGATTCCCGCCAGGGCAACATACCCCAGATACTTGGCATTTACGCCAGCAGTGAGCATAATGCAGACCACAATGGCCGTCACCATAATCAGCATGGAGTAATTCGGTTGCAGCACAAGAATCAAGGCACACAGACAATAGGGAATTCCGGGTTGCACCAAAGTACAGGCAACGCTCTTGATATTGTCCCCCGCTTCAGAAAGTTTGGCACTTACCCAGATAATCAAGCCGAGCTTCATAAATTCAGAGGGCTGAATTCCAAAAATCCAACGGTTTGCGCCCTTGACGCTGCCGCCCTTTACCAGAGCAACTGCAGATAGAACGAAGAAAGCAATAAAGGCAATACGTCCAGCCCATTTCCAATGGCCATAATCCCAGAAACGGGCCAGGAACAACATCAGTACAACGCCACCAATAGCCTTGGGCAAGTGAGACATCATGTAAAATTCTGCCGGACGACCATTGGCCAGTGCATAGGGAGCGGATGCGGAATACACCACAGCCACGCCAAAGCAGATCAGCACCAAAACCACTGCTAGAAGCAGCTTATTCATGCCGGTCGTATTTTGAACAGAATTATCCATTGACTCTTACTATCCTTATGCCTTAACCTTGGTAAGCTTTAACATTGCTTCAACAACCTGTTCCATGTGCATGCCACGAGAGCCCTTCACCAGAAGCACATCCCCTTCGGCAACAACTTCAGACAGTTCCGCATTCAATTCCTGCACGGAATCGAAATGATAGGCGGACTTCATACCCTTGGACTTTGCGCCCTTCACATAGAGCTTAGCCTTTTCACCTACGGTGAACAGCATGTCAAAATTCATTTCGGGAACCATGGCACCCATTTCCAGATGGAGGGCGTCGGTCTTGTCACCCAGTTCCAGCATATCGCCGAGAACGGCAATGCGACGGGCAACCTTCATGTTTCCGATAGTCTGCAGGGCCATCTTGGTAGAAGACGGATTGGCATTGTAGCAGTCAGACACGATGGAGAAACCGTTGGCCTTCTTCAGTTCCATACGCATGTTGGTAGAATGGAAACCAGCCAGAGCCTTGGCGATGTCCGTCTTGGAGACTTTGAAAGCCTCGCCAATTGCAATGGCGGCCAGGGCATTATAAACGTTATGGATGCCCGGAACAGACAATTCAAACTTGGTGCGGCCGATGTAGAAGGTAGCACAGTTGTCTTCATTGTAAGACAGCTTTTCGGGCTTATAGATACCACGCTTGATACCGAAAGTCACTACCTTGTAGCTGGTGTTGGAACGCAACTTGCACAGACGTTCGTCATCGGCATTCACGATCAGGAGGCCGTTCTTCTTGAGGCCTGCAGTAATGGTACGCTTTTCGGCAAATACGCCGTCAAAGTCAATCAGCTTTTCCAGATGGCTGGCACCGATATTGGTAATCACAGCTACATCCGGTTCAGTAGCCATAGACAGCGGACGAATTTCATCGGGACCGCTGGTACCCATTTCAATCACAGCCGCTTCATGGGAATGCTTCAGCTGGAACAAGGTCATGGGAACGCCAATGTGGTTGTTGAAGTTACCGGCAGTAGCGTGGGTGTTGTACTTCATAGAAAGTACAGCCTTAGTCATTTCCTTGGTGGTAGTCTTGCCGTTAGATCCAGTAATGGCCACCTTCTTCACCTTGAAATTCTTCTGGTAGCCCTTGGCGAGCTTCAGCAAAGCCTTGGTGGTATCGTCCACGGGGGCATACATCTTGAAGTTTTCAATACCTTCAGCATCCTGGTTCACAACACTCATCAGAGCTCCATTCTTTTCCATTTCGGTAACAAACTTGTGGGCATCAAAACGTTCGCCCTTAATCGGCCAAAAAACCACACCCTTGGCAGGTTCACGAGAATCCATGCAAAGGTTCACCTTGCGATTCTGTGTACGGGCGTTAACGCCGAAAGCCTGGGTTTCCAGGATTTCAAGCATTTCCTTTATTTTCAGGTCCAGCTTAAACATTTTCCATCGCCTTCACCACTTCTTCGTGGTCGTCAAAATGATGCTTAGTCTTGCCAATGATCTGGTAATCTTCATGGCCCTTACCGGCAACCACAAGCCAGTCGCCATCCTTCAGTTCAGCGCAGGCGCGCTTGATGGCTTCGTCACGAAGTTCCACAACTTCGAACTTGTCAGTCTTCATTCCTGCCTTCACATCGTTAATGATGTCAGCCGGATTTTCGGTACGGGGATTGTCAGAAGTGAGCCAGGCCTTATCGGAGAGACGTTCTGCAATTTCGCCCATAATGGGACGCTTAGTCTTATCGCGATCGCCGCCGCAACCAAAGATGCAGCTGAGCTTACCGCGACACAGGCTACGGGCAGTCATCAGCACACGTTCAAGAGCATCGGGAGTGTGGGCGTAATCCACAATCACATGAATTCCGTTCTTGTTCCAGACCTTTTCGAAACGTCCCGGAACACGAACTTCGGCAAGAGCCTTATCCATAGCAGCCTTGGAAATTCCAACGGCATTGGCCCAGGACAGAACCAACATCACGTTGTCCACATTGAAATCGCCACAAAGGGCAGTTTCAAAATGAGCGTCAGAAGCAGCGCAACCAAAGCCATTCAAATCAAACTTTAAACCGTCTTCGGTATTGAGGACCGTACCGCAGGGCTTTACGTCAGCCTTTTCAGAACCCAGGCGCGAAACGCCAACGGTTTTTAGTCCAGTGGACTTGAGTTCATCACAAAGCAGGGCGCCATGAGCATCATCCACATTGATTACGGCAACACCATCAGAAGCCAGATACTTGGTAAACAGCAACTTCTTTGCATCGAAGTAGGCTTCCATAGTCTTGTG
This sequence comes from Fibrobacter sp. UWH5, assembly GCF_900142505.1. NCBI lineage: Bacteria > Pseudomonadati > Fibrobacterota > Fibrobacteria > Fibrobacterales > Fibrobacteraceae > Fibrobacter > Fibrobacter sp. UWH5. The sequence goes on from NZ_FRBB01000002.1 coordinate 126,814, forward strand.
GTAATCCAGATGATCCTGGGTCAGGTTACTGAACAATCCGCTGCGATAGCTAATGCCAGCGACACGGCCCTGATGCAACGCATGAGAAGACGTTTCCATAACCAGGTCGGTACAGCCTGCATCAACAGCCTTTGCCGCAAAGGCAAACAAGTCCAACTGACCCGGAGTCGTCAGGTTTGCGGGAACAGAGGTATTACCCACCTTGTTCTTGATGGTTCCCAACAGGGCAACCTTCTTGCCCGCAGCAGTCAACATAGCATCCATCAAGAAAGCGCTTGTAGTCTTGCCGTTAGTACCAGTAACAGCATGGCAAGTCAACTTCGCAAACGGATCCTTGTAAAAAATCCTTGCCGCTTCCAGACGGGCAGCCTTCACGTTAGACACCTGGATCCACTTGGAAGTCAAACCTTCAGGGGCCACATTTTCACCAACGACAGCAACTGCACCGGCAGCCACCGCGTTACGTGCGAAAACTTCATAACCTTCAGTCGGCAGCGAGAAGAAAAGGTCGCCTGCCTTAACACGGCGGGAGTCGTCGCACAAACCACGAACATTCAAGTTCTTCATCAAAGTTTCAGAAAGCATTAGCTTCTCTCCTTCAACGTGAGTTTGCATACTTGCCCTTTACGTAACACTTCATCGGCCTTCGGGGATTGGGCAACTACGCGACCCTTGCCTGTATATTCAACATTCATGCGGAAGTTACCTGCAATTTCAAGAGCATCCTTCAAGGAGAGGCCTTTCAAATTGGGCATCTTGCCGCCATCCATATTTTCGAGAATCAGGGTGACTCCAACAGAATCATTCACATCGCGACGTTCAGACACAACGCGAAGCCCTTCACCTTCAAACTTGACATTGCAACCCTTGGAAGCAGCCAGGGACTTTGCCGCAGTAGCGAGCATTCCCACATAATCGTCGTTACACTTGGACTTCGCACTCACCAGTTCCAGACTGTGAGACGCAGGAGACAGTTCCGGATGATAGTAGATGCCTTCCATAATGCGGCGGAAAATCGGGCCAGCCGTGTTACCACCGTGATGCTGAGCCGTCTGAGGATCATCTACCAGAACCAGGCAGACATAACGGGCGTTTTCAACCGGAGCAAGTCCAATAAAGGAAGCAACCTGATGTTCTCTATCGTACTTACGGGTTTCCGGATTATACTTTTCTGCAGTACCCGTCTTGCCGCCAAAGACCACATCGGGAATCTTCTTGCTCATGACCTGCTTTGCGGTACCGTTATTCACCACGCGAGAAAGCATGGCGCGAATCATGGACGAAGTTTTTTCAGAAACAACTCGACGAAGTTCCGTAGGTTCGTTCTTTTCAACAAGCTTACCCTTGGAATCACGCCATTCCTTAACGAGCATAGGCTTCATCAGCTTGCCACCGTTTGCAATTGCAGCATAGGCCATCACCATCTGAATGGGAGTCACCAGCACAGAATGGCCAAAGCCCATAGACTTAAGGTCACTGCCGCTATTGCTGGCCAAGGTCACGTGATCCTTCAAGGCGCCAGATTCCTCGCCATAGAAATATTCAGAAGTCTTTTCGCCAAGGCCAAAATGCTTTGCGGTAATGTAAAGATTCTTAGCCCCCACTTCGGTGGCAATCTTCGCGAACACCACATTGGAAGACTGCACCATGGCTTCGGGCATATTCATATCGCCGTACACATGGGTGTCGCAAATGGGAGCAGACTTGGGATTCCATGTCCAGCAACGACCTTCGTTGGGGAACACCTGATTGGTATCCACAGCACCGCTTTCGAGAGCAGCAGCAGCGGTAATCAACTTGAAAGTAGAACCCGGTTCGTATGCCATAGCCACGATATCATTCTTGGCCATGCTGCCCACACCCTGATTCTTGGAATTGGGATCAAAGGTCGGATAGCTAGCCATGGCGAGAATTTCACCCGTATACGGGTCCACAACCACAGCGCTTGCGCTCTTGGCAATATAGCGGGACACGCCATCCTTCAATTCCTTTTCGACGAGTTCCTGCATATTGCGGTCAATAGTCAGCACCAGGTTCTTACCCGGTTCAGCCTCGGCCACATTTTCGGAACGTCCATAAATTTCACGTTTGCGAGCGTCCTGAATGCTCACGCGGAAACCTTCATTGCCGCGCAGGCGGGAATCGAACATACGTTCTACACCAAGGCTGCCTTCACCACTGCGGTTCACCTTCCCAACAATCTGGGAAGCCAGCTTGCCCTGCAAGAAAATGCGGCTATAATCTTCAGACTTACCGGTATCGCGAAGATTTTCGGCAAACACCACACCGTTACGATCCATAATCTGGCCACGTTCGGCATAGATGTTCTTGGTATGAGTCACCATGCTCTTGGTTTCAGCCTGGTAGATTTCTCGGTTCAGAACTTGAATATTGAAAGTCTGCCATGTCAAAACAAGGATAAAACCAAGAACCAGCATTTTCCAGATGGAAATTGCGTCCAGGTTAATCACCTTCAATGCTTCAAGATTCACAAACTTCACTTGGAACCCCCTACCACACGGACCTTGGTGGGAACCTGATTGAGGCCAAGTTCAGCTGTTTCAGCAAAGTCATTCAACTTTTCAAGAGAAGACAGTCTGTTGATTTCCAGTTCCTGCAGCAGAATCTCGCGGCGAAGCATATTCACCGTTTCAGAAAGTTCATGGGACTTCGCATAAAGACGAGTCATTCGATTCTGCATGTACAAGGGCAAAATCAGCAAGAGCCCTGCCACCAGCACAAGGCAGAGGAAACACCGCACAATAAAGCGGTTAGAGTAATTCACGAAATTTTTGGTTTCTTCGTTCATACCCTCTCGTACACTCTCAGCTTTGCAGAGCGAGCCCTACTGTTCTTTGCAATTTCATCATTGGAAGGAAGAATCGGCTTGCGATTTACCTTCTTCAGACGCTGGTGATTTCCGCCGCACATGCACACCGGCAAATGTTCCGGGCAAATGCAAGCCTTTTCAAATTCAGCACAAGTATCCTTCACGCAGCGGTCTTCTACAGAGTGGTAGCTCATGACCACCAGACGACCGCCCACCTTCAGGCAATCCACTGCAGAACGGATACTGGTTTCAATCTGGCGCAGTTCGCCATTCACTTCCATACGAACAGCCTGGAACACGCGAGCCAGCAGGCTGTTGGCGTCACGGCGCTTGTCCGGGAATACGGATTCCACAACGGACTTGATATCGCTAGGCAGGATATCGCGGCCCTCGCGACCAGTTTCTGTAGCAACTTCAATAATGCGAGTTGCCAGCTTAAAGGCGCGATCCATATCAGCGTTCTTACGCAGGGCTTCAGCCAAGTCATCGGCGCTTACACTACGCAACCATTCCTGGGCAGAAACTTCTTCACGACGATCCATACGCAGGTCTAACGGATTATTGCCAACGAAAGTAAAACCACGGGTAGAATCGTCTACCTGATGGCTACTAATTCCCAGATCATAGAGAACGCCGTCCAAGGAATCAGCCGGAATCTCTTCGCCCAGCATGGCAAAGGGAACCGGATGCACCACAAACTTGGGAAGACCTTCACCGTTGCTAACGGCAGAAAGGCGCTTAGTCGCAAACTTTACCGCATCATCATCGCGGTCAAAGGAATGCAAGGTTCCTTCGGCAGAAAGGCGGGTCGCAATAGCATAGGAGTGGCCGCCACCGCCCAAGGTACAGTCAGCAAAAGTTCCACCGGCTAGGATTTCAGCACCTTCAAGGCGGAGACCTTCAAGGCATTCCTTCAGCATTACAGGATCATGGTAGAACACGCCGCCTTCAACTCCGGCGACAGCTGCTTCAGAAATTTTGTTTGTACGTAGAGACTTTACCTGAGGGTCATTTTTGCTCATCAGATCCTCCCGCAAAATCTGCCATACAGAGTCTTTCGAACTCAGCCAGATCCTCTTCGGAATCCATAGCGAACTGAGCTTCATACTTTTCTGTATTCCACAATTCCAACGACTTACCGCCAACAGAGTCCACGAACATTACGCTGTTCGTAAGGCCTGCAAACAGGAGCTTATCCTTAGGGAGTAATATGCGATTCTGGCCGTCGAGCTCAACAGGGATGGCTCTTAGACGCAGACGGAATTTTTGGGCAGCATTGCGGTCGGACCAACGGTCAACCTCAGCTTTGAACTTATCATATTCGGCTCTTACAAACAAACGAAGTCTGTCCTTCATCCAGTTCGTGAGCACGAATTCAGAACCATCCTCAGGGGTCAGTTGACGACGGAATTCCCGAGGGAAGGCGCACCTACCCTTTCCGTCGATGGCCGATTTGGCCTGACCTATGAAATAGTTCTCTAAGCTCATTTTTTTATTCCATCACACAATTACACAACACATGGAATTATTAACACACATTTCAAATATAGCTTACTTCTCCCCACACTTCCCCATTTCAGTGGGAAAACACACCATTTACACCCCTGACTTCACCACACTTCCCCACGAGGTCCGGCTTCTCCATCTCAATCACTCTGATTTTATTACAGAAATCATACCGCCGCCGCAGGTCCGCCCAGAAACAAATGCACACAAGAGCACCACTTTTCTATATTTCCACCCACAAACCACCCCACTACACCCCACAAAAACGTTTTTCTTTCGGGAGTTTTCACAGGATATGCTGCTGCGCGTACCGTCTTTCTACAACAAGTTTTGCTGCCTTGCCGACAAATGCACCGACACCTGCTGCGTCGGCTGGGAAATCGACGTCGACGAAATCAGCCTTTCCAAGTACAGGGACCTCGCCGAAAACACATCCCCGAAATGCGAAAGGGACGAAAAGAAAATCGCCTTCGCCAAAATTTTGATGGAAAACATCCAGGACGGGCATTTCATCTTAAAGCCCGGCGACCGCTGTCCCTTCCTTATGAAAAACGGCCTTTGCGAAATGATCTGCAAACTGGGGTGCAACGGATCCGACTTAGATGAATCCGGCGAAAGCGTTCTCTGCGACATCTGCCGCGAGCACCCCCGCTTTGTGGAAGTTTACGGGGACATCATGGAAAAGGGCGTCGGCCTTTGCTGCGAAGAAGCCGTTAGACTATTACTCACCAGCGATTCACAAGACGACTCCACCATCTGTCATTCTGAGCTATACGAAACTAAGAACTTTAGTTCTCAAGTTGAGTTATGCCCTTTGGGTAGAAGCACGAAGTGCGAAGTCGAAGAATCTAGCAACGTTCTAAATCTCGTCAAAAGTGAAATTGACGAAGAACCCGACGAAATGCCCGAAGGCGCCGAAGAAGCCCGAGACGCCATCTTCGCAGAACGGGAACACATTTTTGAATTACTGGCAAATAAAAGCAAGCCTCTGAACCAGAGGCTCATAGAGATTTTGGATTACGTCGAAAATACAAACGCAAACGATAAAGAAAATTCCGATCTCTTAAGTGATGCCGCTACCAAGCAAACCTGGATCGAAATCCTTGGCGAAGGGGAAAGTTTCGGACCCGCCTGGGATAAAGCCTTTGAACGAATGATCCGCAAAGGCTGGGACCGGTCTCAAGATTTATTTTCTGAAGAAGACGGCGAAAAAATCGTAGCCTACCTGATTTTCCGCTATTACGCCAAGAGCCTCTTTGACGGTGACGCCATCACCAAGGTACAGTTCGCTATCTTCTTCTGGATTATCCTGCAACATTTCGGAATGGAACTTTCCGCCGAAGTTCCTGAAGGCGCCGCAGATCTTACCCGCAAAATCAATGCGGTAAAGCTTTTAAGCAAGCAGACAGAATACTCCGAAGAAATCATGGACATCCTGGCAGATAACTTCTACCAGAACGAGGCTTTCTGTACGGAACAGTTCCGCAGCATTCTATCCCCATGATCATTTCAGCCAGCATCCGCACGGATCTTCCCGCCTTTTACTCCAAATGGTTTCTGAATCGGATTCGAGAAGGTTTCGTCCTGGTACGCAACCCTTACAATCAGGATTACATTACCCGATACCAGCTGGACCCAAGTGTAGTTGACTGTATTTTCTTCTGCACCAAGAATCCAACCCCGCTCCTTCCCCATCTTGACGAAATCAAAGATTTCCGCTGGGCATGGCATATCACCCTCACCCCCTACGGCAAGGACATCGAGCCCAACGTTCCCGACAAGCGATTGATCGTGGAACAATTCAAGAAGTTGTCGGACTTGGTTAACACCCATAATGGCGGCCAGGATGCAGTACAGTGGCGTTATGACCCCATCTGCATTACAGAACGTTACACCGTGGAGCAGCACATCAAATCCTTCGAGGTGATGGCCGCTCTGCTAGAAGGCTACACCCACACCTGCATCATCAGCTTCGTGGACATTTTCAATTGCGTCACCAGGAACTTCCCTGACCTTAAAGAAGTTTCCTGGGAAGATCAAATTACCCTCACCAAAGCCTTTGTGGAAATCGGTCGCCTGCACGGCATAAACATAAAGACATGCGTGGAAAGTTCCGCCCTGGCAGAATTCGGAGCAGATTGCAGCGGATGTTCCACTCCAGATTTTTTTGAGAAAGCCTTAGGCCTTAAAGAAAAAGGTCTTACCTTCGTGCCGCCAAAGAAGAAATTTGCCCGCGAGGAATGTTCCGCCTGCGTGGTAGGCGGAGACATCGGCAATTACAGCAACTGCCCGCACCTTTGCAAATATTGTTACGCCAACTACGGCAAGGATCAAGTGCTAAGCAAGCACAACATGCACGATCCGAATTCACCGCTGATTATCGGTAACGTTAAGCCTGGCGAAATCGTCCACCCGGCAAAACAAATCAGCTGGATAAAGAAAAAGCCCGACATTCAGCCGGACTTGTTCGAAAACATCTAGAGTTCTAAAGAGCCATATAGGCTACTTAGCGCACATTAATCACCTTATGTGCAGTCCCTGACTTCAGCAAATAGCGACCAGATCGGGGCAGATCCAGCAGCATCACATTTCTGTCGGCGGTAACATTTCTGATAACCCTACCCTGCATATCGAAAACGGCAACAGAAGAACCGGGCTTCAAACCGCCAATCATAACAGATCGATCAACAACGGAAATCCGCAATGCATTTTGCAAATGACTTTTCACAACCGTCGTTTCGGAATCACCATTCCCAGAATCATCATCCTCGGGATCGTCCGCCGGGTCCTTCACAGGATCCTTTGCAGGAATTTCAGAAGACTCAACAGAAATGAGCACCGTCTCTAAAGACTGTACAAAGCTGTACACCCCATCCTTTTCAGAAAGAACCGGACAAGTCTTTCCATCTTCACACACCAAAGACACGGCAGCCTCGAAACCTTCATCACAGGTTACCGTAAATTCCGCGGCACCTCCATAGAAAAGCTTTGCAGACAGACCTTCCACAGAGCAGTGTTCATCGTTGTTTTTAGCCACGGCATATTCACGTTTCTTACGTTCAACGCTAACAGAAACAGGAACCGACGGCATCAAGAAAATTTCAGACCAGCAGCCATCATCATCACAACTCAATAGTTTGAGTTTCATCTCCTGATTTTCATCTCCATTTTTATAGCTGAACATAACTTCACCTATATCGGAGCCCACTTCCTCTCCTACATAAATTCGAACGGCGTCTCCAGGCAAAGCATAATCCGCATAAACGGAATCCCCGTCCATATCAGCATCTGGGTACACCACGAAAGAGGAACTAGTATCCTCCAGAATCACCGCATACTTTAACTGTCCCCCAGACAAAACCACATTAGAAGCAGGCATGGTAAAGCTATACTCACCGCCAGCAGAATCAACGGACGAAAGATCAGAAGACCCCTCTTCACCGACCACAGGCAATTCCGCTAAAGCATAACCGGCTTCGCACACGACATTAAACTTAACCTTATCGCCAGCATTGGCAGAATCAGGCAATCCCTTGGCCACGCAAATTCCATCAAGTTCATTGCCAACACCATAATTGACCAGACCACGAGTCACCTTAAATACAACAGGTGCCGCCGGCATCTTGAAAGTACCGCTAGTGCAATCCTTATTGGCAGAACAGGAAAGAAGTTTCAACTCACCCTTAACAGAGTCAGCGCCGTCATAATAACTATAACTGATAGACTTGATAACTTCCGAAGAAAGGTGTTTAGCCTTTATGGTATAATTAATTCCCGAGTCATAGAACCCTTCGTTGGAAGTATAATAATCCACATAGGATTCCCCCTCATCTTCAAATGTTACTTTATATTGAAGTTTACCCTTTACGACAGATGCGGAGTTGCCCTTCGTCATCGAATAAATGCCATTCTTATCTGCAGAAATATCCTTATAGCAGGATTTATCGTTTTTGTCTCCACATTCCTGATAAACCTTGCTCAAGAAATATCCTTCATCGCAATGAACGGTAAACTTCACACGGTCTGCAGATTCTGCCGTAGCCGGAAGACCACTGGTTTTGCAATGTTCGCCAAGATCTTCGCTAAGGGAGGTGTCGATTTTCTTAAACACGGCATCCACTTCATAGGCATGCCCCTGTCCATCATAACTAAATTCGGTAATTTCGTTAGCCTGATTAATTGATGTAGAATAAGGTTTCTTATTCCAGTTTCTCATATTTACAGACGACAGGTAGTAGCCTTCATCCGCATCCACCAAGAAAACGACATTGGCAGAAACATAATAGTTTTCACCTTTATAGGTATCTCGTACGGTATTCTTAATCGTTACAGAGCCGTTGCCCTCTACATAGACCTTAATGGTATAAAGCGGGAAAATGCTTAAACTTACATCAGCATTCCATTCACTCATGGTAAATTTATAACGCTTACCCTTCTCAATTTCAGTCATGCGACCGTTTATGTAGTACTTCGGCGTGTGATAGGCATTCACGGCAAGATAGGCGGCGTCAAGCATAAATACACCTTCATCATCTCGCTTAACGTCTACATCCACATAAAGAACCGTCCCCGGTTTCACCCTAGCGCTATCGGCGAGAATCGTACCATCCTCTGTAGACACCCTATAGGTTGCCCCACCGTTCTTGACTTTTCTCTGGACAAGCATCACGGTGCCATTTTCGTCGGTCCCATCCTTCTTTTCGCTATCTTCGGCATAGGCCATAGACACAATCATGAGCAAAACGAATACGATCCAAAATTTCATTCGCAACTTTTTCTACCTTTTACAAACTAATGAACTTCCGCATTCCCACAACAGTAGCGGCAACACAAACCGCTAACGAGAAACCAAGCGCCACCACAGGCATCATCATATCCCGCAAGAAAGTCTGATAACCGAGCTGCACCAAAAGCAAAAGCGGAATAATAAAGAACAGCGTCCCCTGAGTGGCTGCGCGAACAGTTTTCGCCTTAAGAGAAAGCAACAAGGAAAAGGCATTCACTAAAAGACAAGCTGACATAGAACCAAGAATCGCAGCAACCGCCACCTCACCGTTCACAACATCAGAGTGCGCGCCCCAATACACTAGCTGACAAATCAACGAAAACATCAACGGGAACGGCAGCACCGCCAAAAACTTACCCCAGAACAGGTGTGCAGGCTTCACTGGAGAAAGTTGCAACAGTTCCAGGGAATTTCTTTCACGTTCGCCAGCAAAGCTATCGGCAGCAAGAGGCGCACCCATAGGCGCCATGAGGCAACCAAGCAACAGCATCATGTAGCCGTCCATGCCCTGCATAATCTGTCCGCCATAGCGAGAAACGGCAATCCCCTGGGACGCCGCCAACAGCACCGGAGGAATCACAAAAGGAATCCAGAAGCGGGGCTCCCGGAAAACCAACCGCAGTTCATGCTTTAGAACGTGAAGAATCATGCAAATTGCTACGCAATTTAATTACGAATTATGAATTACAAAGTACGAAATACAACATTCCGCAACTTTCTCATAATTCATAACTCGTAAATCGTAATTCACGAAACAAGTTTCCAAAGGAAACTAGTTTCGTGTCAGAGTCTTGTACTTGATAGGCTTGGGGTTTTCCGCATCTTCGCCAAGACGCTTGCGGCGATCGGCTTCGTATTCGCTCCAGTTACCTTCGAACCAGACCACATTGGAATCACCTTCGTAAGCGAGAATGTGGGTAGCGATACGGTCCAGGAACCAGCGGTCATGGGAGATGATCACGGCGCAGCCTGCGAACTTGAGGATTGCCTGTTCCAGAGCCTGGAGGGTTTCGATATCCAAGTCGTTGGTCGGTTCGTCAAGGAACAACAGGTTACCCGGCTGCTGCAGGTTCTTGGCCATAAGCACGCGGTTACGTTCACCACCGGAAAGGGTGGAAAGCTTCTTCTGCTGGGCAGCGCCAGTGAAATTGAACAAACCACAGTAGGCACGGCCATTCATCTTGCGGTCGCCCACCATAATTTCGTCATTGCCGCCAGTAATGGTTTCCCACACAGTCTTGGAATCGTCCAGGGAATCGCGGCCCTGTTCCATACTGATGATCTGCACGGTCTCGCCAATCTTCAAGGTACCAGCATCCGGCTTTTCGGTTCCGGTGATCATCTTGAAGAGCGTGGTCTTACCAGCACCGTTGGGGCCGATAATGCCCACAATACCGGAGCGGGGCAGGCTGAAGTTCATATCGTCGAAAAGCACCTTTTCGCCAAAGGCCTTCTGCAAATGTTCGGCCTGAATAACGATGTCACCCAGACGGTTGCCGTTGGCAATGTGAATCTGAGCCACGTTGATCTTCTCTCTGGAATCTTCAGCCAGGAGTTCTTCGTAAGCCTTAAGACGAGCCTTGTTCTTGGCCTGGCGAGCCTTGGGACTCTGCTTGACCCATTCCTGTTCGCGAGCCAGGCGCTTCTGACGGTCAGATTCGCCCTTTTCTTCACCGCGCATACGTTCCAGCTTCTGGTCCAGCCACTGGGCGTAATTGCCTTCCCAAGGAATGCCGCGACCGCGGTCGATTTCAAGAATCCAGTTGGTCACGTTATCCAGGAAGTAACGGTCATGGGTCACGAGAATGACGGATCCCTTGTATTCACGTAGGTGACGTTCCAACCATGCAACAGTTTCTGCATCCAAGTGGTTGGTAGGTTCATCCAAGAGCAACAGGTCCGGTTCTTCCAAGAGCAGGCGGCACAGAGCCACGCGGCGCTTTTCACCACCGGAAAGGTTGGTCACCGGCCAGTCACCCGGCGGGCAACGGAGGGCGTCCATAGCAATTTCAATATTGCGGTCCAGGCTCCACAAATCCTGAGCGTCAATGATGTCCTGAAGCTTGGCCTGTTCGTCCAGGAGCTTGTTCATTTCATCATCTTCCATGGGTTCTGCAAACTTCATGGAGATTTCGTTGAAGCGGTCAAGAATAGCCTGTTTCTTGGCCACAGCCTGCATCACGTTTTCCTTGACGGTCAGGTTCGGATCCAGCTGAGGTTCCTGAGGCAGGTAGCCAGCGGTACGACCCGGTTCAATCCAAGCTTCGCCCTGGAATTCCTTATCGATACCAGCCATAATACGCAGAAGCGTAGACTTACCGGCACCATTCTGACCGATAATACCAATCTTAGCGCCATAGTAGAAGCTAAGGGAGATGTCCTTCAAGACTTCCTTGTTGGGGTAAGACTTGCACATCTTGTACATGTAGAATACAAACTTTTCTGCTTTATTTTCGGCCATAATGAGCTCGCTTCGCTTTGAGGTGTGAGGTCGGTCGCTACGCTCCCTTTGAGGTATGAGCGTTTTTATTTACTACTTAAATATAAAAAATTCATCTAGTCCATTACGCAGGGAATCGCTTCTTCTTCAACCCAGTTGCCGGCAGTACATGTGTAAAGCGTCCAATGGTCTTTATCATAGACCGTCCAGCCTTCCGTAGAACTAGCACACTGCATATTCAGGTTTTCAATATTGCTGATGGTAATCTGCGCACCACCTTCATAGCAATCTGTCGCAGGTTCAAAAATAGACTCCGAGCTCTCGCTAGAAGAAGACGGGCTTTCATCAATGACATCACTGGAGCTTTCTGCCAAAGCATCGGAACTCGAAGACGGCTCTGCAGAATCTTCACAAACAGAAGGCTGATAGTCGCTGAGATAAACCCAATCTTCCCCATCGCATTCCATCACATGATCCATTTCTACAAGATAAACATGGGCGCACTTGTACGATACACGACACTTGTATTCATTTGCCAGGGAATCCAGCGTCATTACCGTATCCGGCAACACCAGAGTGTCATTGCCCGGCACAGGATTTTCCTGATCCGTTCCAGAAGATTCACTAGGTGAACTGCTATCGTCTCCGCAGGCAACAAAATTCATTGCCGTGAAAAGCATTGCAATCAACATCCAAACTCTACGTTTCATATTCGCTCCAAATAAAAATACCGCAGGCAACCCCGCGGCATTAAGATAACTTTTAATCGGCGCCAAAACAAGTTCAGCCCGACTTGTGATGATCAATTATCTATTGTTCAAATAGTCCAGTACCTTATTGGTCAGGTCGTTTTCCTTCTTCCAGAAAAGCACGGCGCCGGTAGCACGATCCACCACCATGTCGTAACCTTCCTGCAAGGCAATTTCAGTGACGGCCTTACGGATCAGCTGAATAATGGGGCCGCTGATTTTTTCGTTTTCAGAAATCAGTTCTCCCTTACGGCCATAGACGCGGTCCATGAAGTTCTTCAGTTCCGTATCCTTCTTGGCGTATTCCGCTTCCAGTTCGCGCTTCTTTTCATCAGAAAGCATCAGAACCTGCTTGTCCAGTTTTTCCTTAATGGCAGAAAGTTCCTTCTGGAGCAGGTTACCCTGCTGTTCCCATTTTGCCACCTGGCGGTCATATTCTTCCTGAGCCTTCTTCGTGCCCTTATAACCGTCAAAAATCAGCTTGGAATCCACATGAGCAATACGCAGACCATCTTCGGCGAAACCGGAGGTCGCACCGAACAAGGCAATCATCAAAACGATCAGAAGTTTCTTAACCATAATTCCTCCTTAGAAGCCCTGGCCAATCACGAAGTTGAATTCCATGTCGCCAACAGCACTACGCTGGAAACCGCTGTAGGTTTCACCCACATCCAGAGGCCATGCGAAGTCGAAGCCGATAATACCAAGCATAGGCACAACAACGCGGAAACCAAAGCCGATATCCTTCTTCAAGCTAGTGGGATCCCATTCGCTAAGCGGGTTGTGGCTGGGCTTTTCAACCTTGGTCTTGGGATTATAACGCTCACCGAATACGTTACCGGCATCAAAGAAGAAGGGCAACAGGTAGAAGGTCTGAGGCACAAGGCCCAACTGAAGTTCCGCACCGACATACTGGTAGCTGCGGCCCAGACGGCGGTAGCCAAGAGAACCGGAACTATAACCGCGCATGCATCCTTCGTAGCCCATCACGCCACCCATGGAGTACAGAGTGCGATACTGCAACTGGTCACCGAAAATCACACCATACTGGTTCGTGAGAGCAATGCTCAAGCGATCGCGGAACAACGGGAACCACCACTTAATGGTCAACTCCGTCTTCACGAAGTCGAAGTCACTGAAGATAGCGCCATCAGCCCACTGCACATCCAGCACATAGCGAGAGCCGTCTGTGGGGAACTGCGGCAGGTTCTTGTCGTCGCGGAGCAGGCGGAAGTTGATTGCAGATTCAACACCGGAGTAAACCACATAGCTGTCATCGATATTTCGGCCCTGCTTGTTCATGAGCCAGCTATAACCAATCTGACCATAGAAGTAGTCATCGGGCCACTTCAGACGCTTACCCACATAGACGCTTCCGCCATAACGGGTAATGTCCGGGTCGTCATAATCTTCCATATTCCACCAGGAGTAGCTCAAGCTGGCACCCAGGGTAATGGGCTTATCAAGGAACCAAGGTTCCTGGAAGCTGATAGAAGCACTCTTCTTGTCGGCACCATATTCAACGCTGAAGCTAGCGGCCTGACCATCACCCATACAGCAGTTGGGAATAGACACGCTGGCAGTACCCACAAGACCATCGCTTTCGCTATAGGAAACACCCAGGCTGAACTGACCGGTACCCGCTTCCTTTTCCTGAACGGTAAAGTCAAGATCCACTTCCTGGTCGCCCACCACCTTAATGTCGGGCAGAACCATGTCGAAGTAGTTCAGCTGCATGATTTCACGGAAGGAACGTTCTAGCAGGGACTGGCGGTAAGTATCGCCCGGATACAGGCGAACTTCACGACGAATCACCTTTTCGTTAGTCTTGGTATTGCCATGGATGTGAACCTTGTGGATCTGGGCAGGCAGACCTTCGGTCATCTTGTAAGACAGGTTCACAATGGAATCGTTAGTGAAAGTACGTTCTTCTTCGTAAGTTGCAAACAGGTAGCCGTCTTCACGGTAGGCATCAAGCAGAGCCTTGCGGGAAGCGTCATACTTGTACTGGTCAAAGACTTCGCCACTATCAAGACGATAAGCATACTTCAGCATATTGTCGTTCAGCACTTCGTTACCGGAGAAGTGGAGGCCACCCATGTAGTAGCGACGACCTTCGATCATATGAATGTGAATGAGGATCGAGCTGGAAGTCTTGATGTTATCATACTTGTTCAAGGCAGAGAACATGTCTTCGATCATATAGCGCACCACAAGCTTCTGCTCGTAAGCACTCATCTTCTTGATCTTCAACAGGGAGTCAATCTTCGGGTTGTTCCACTTACGGCCCTTTACAATATCAAGCCATTCCTTGCGGGCATCTTCGTAGCGGATAATGTCGTTCAGGTACTTCCAGGCGTCTTCTTCAGACTTGACCTTGGGCATCGGTCTAGTCACCCAGGGCATCTCGCCCACGGCACGATGATTGCGGAACAGGTGAGTTACCTGCATAGTGGGCTTGCCAGCCATCTTGTAGAAAGCGGTGGCGGTATCACCGAGAGCCAGATTCAGCTGATTGTACAGCGGTTCCAGCTTGTCTCCCAGGGGAACCATACGTCCCAGATAGAACAGGCAGGAGGAGTCCGGCAGATATTCAGCGCTATATTCAGTCAGTTCAGCATCCAGGAAACCGAAATGGCGGATGGCGTTCAACACCGTATCGCGGTCGGCTTCGAACACGTTTTCCTTGAATTCGCCGCCGCCCCACCACTGGTCCTGCTTGGTCAGCATATGTTCCAGAATATCTTCGCGGGGCACATTGTCGTTACCCTGGATATCGAAATCACGAACCTTCACCTTGCCGCCTTCACGGACAATGAAGGTCACCAAATTCTTGTTCTCATCTACAGGAGTTTCACGATAGCCCACTTCGGCCAGCAAATAACCTTCGGAACGGTAGTATTCCAAAATAGCCTGGCGGTCACGTTCCAGCTGGCTCTTGCTATAAACCTGGCCCGGAATCAGACGGATCTTCAGGCGCAGATCTTCTTCGGAAACTTCATCACAGCCGTCCAGAACAGCGGTATCCAAGGCAGGAAGTTCCTTAATCTTGAAAATCAAGTCCACATCGGAACCATCACCCACATAGTCAATCCAGGCAGTCACATCGTCAAAAAGACCAGACTCGTACAGAGAAGTCACCGAGGACTGCACCTTTTCGGTAAGACCCGTAGGAGAATAACTCTGGCCATCACGAATACCAATTCGACTCAGCACGGAACGTTCGTCCATATGGACGGTACCTTCCACCTTCACCTTGTGGATCTTATTTTCCACCATATAGCTCTCGGACATTTCGGACATGTCCAACAGCTGGGCCTGAGCCAGACCCACAACAAACATCACTAAAAACAGCAAACGGGTACGCAGAATGAACCTACCTAAATAGAATTTTCAAATTTTTCCGTCCAAAAATACAAAACTTGGAGCTGGGGAGCCCACCCAAAAGACCATTTTTCACCCTATTTACACCACAAAAGAATCGTTAATTTATTTGTGTACGCAAAAAGGGCGGAAAAGTTCCGCCCTAAAACGCAAATTTTTAAAGAAAATTAGAATTTCGCCACTAAAACCGGCCAGTAATCAGAAGGTTTCTGATTCAGGTAAGTCATGTAAGTCCAGGAATTCTCACGATAACTCCCGCCAACGAAAACTTCGTCTATGGCACCGGCAAAACCGCCAATCCTAAAATCAGCAGCCTCGCCACGAACGCCATCCCAATCAGACAAGACCGGCTTTTCGACCTTTGAAGAATTCACAAACAGGCAGCTGTTTCCATTGCCCAACCCATCCATAGAAAGCTTGCTAAAAGCCACATAGACCCACGAAGCCGCCTTCAGCCCTTCGGAACCCGACGTCCAGCTCAATTTATAGCTGGCGGTATCCGCAACATCATCCGAAACCACCCCAGAGGCCAAGTGGTAAAAATTCACCACGAATCCCGAATCCGGAACGTAACGCAGTTCATATTCGCCAGCCTTTTCAAAAATCAGCTGTTCTTCGCCCAGATTATCCAATCGAATCCAGAGAGAGAAACTGAAGACATCTTCGGTACTGAACACCAGGTCCCCATGCAAAGAGGAATCCGCCTCTGCAGAATGATCCGCTACCAGGGCGCTTGTCGCTGACATCTTGACACCGCTACCCACAACCCCGTCCACCAAAGAAACCTCAAAGGCAGTACCGGGGAAGTTCTGCTTTTCTGCCCAGTCCGTTATGGGAGCGATACCATCATCAAAATGCCATACCATGTTATAGGCCCTATTGGTGGGGAACACATCCAGCGCAAAGCCGGAAGTCAGGGCATTATTAAAGACCAGTTCCAGGGAATCTTCCAGATTCAGGGAATCCACGTTCACCCAGAATACCGCCTCCTGGGCCAGGGAATCGAAATAGCCCGAGGTAATGGGCAGTTTCTTACTGGCCGCCCCACCTGCATTAATACGGCGAACTTCCCAGCGGCCATCCATTCCCGCAAGAGTATCAAAGTTGCAGTTTTCAGGAGTCAGGCGTAAGGCCAGCGGAATATCGCTGACAAAGCCCATCAGGGAATCCACACTCCCCTTAGGGGCCGCCAACGGGGCCACAAAACGCATCACCACGGTATCCACCGTAGCAACCGGCTCCGCATCAAAGCCCACCTTTGCTGTATCCTGGGGAGTAACCTTAAGGTTCTTATACAGTTCCACGTTCCCGCCCAGCGACAATCTCAAATCAAGTTCACCCGCCGGCAGGGAGTCCACAAGGATCATTCCACCAGAAACAGAAACTTCTCGATAAATCGTGGTTCCCACTGCGGTTATCACGCCCTCGGCCCCATCAGCCATTTCCGACTTCAGCATCGCATAGCCCGGAACCTTAAGGGTATCGTCCTGAATGACCACGGAATCATGATCCGAGACCACAACATCCTGGACCAGCAAACGTTCGCCAGACACCGCAACCGCTTCAAGGGAATAAGTACCAGCAGCAACTCCGGTCAAACGATAGGAGCCTCTTTCGTCGGTTTCGCCAAAGATACCGACTGAATCGTCAAACACATTGAAATCTTTAGGAACGATACTGACGCGGGCCATAGAAGCCACGCCCTCGCCCAGGTAAAGTCGGCCCTCGATAGAAGCCAACTCCGGCGAACCCGTTTCAGCGCTGTTTCCCGCCACAGAGGTATCGTTAGAACACCCCACCACTCCGGCCAGGAATCCAGCCAGCGCGACACCAAACGTCGCAAAATACGATCTTGCAAAACCCACACTCATCATCCGATATAAATATACCAATCTATTAGTATTGTCCATGACTTCCCGCGATAATCCAGCGGCAAAGTTCCTCGATACTGGCATAATCTGGCAAGGTTTTTACAAAATTCTGTGATTTACTCCGTTCAATGAACTTGCTCCAGGCGGTTTCGCTCTTGGCTTCAAGTCCTAAATGTTCTTCGATGGCACCGCGGGTCCACACCCAGATTCCCTGACTGCGAAGCTTGGCATGAATGCTGCGGATTGCCATTTCGGCCTCGGGCATGGCCGCCATCATGGCGTAAGCCTGAGCCGCCGTGGTATTGCTATGCTTGCTCACCGGCAAACCATTCACCAAGCGTAAATGGTGCTGGAAGGCCAGCTCTCGGAACAAGTTCTGACAATACTTGATATCAGGATCGTTGTAATCCAGGAAGCCATCATGGGTAGCCGTAGTAAAGGCGTAATCCAAGTCCACAATAGCGCGAACAGGCATATCCATGGCCCCGAGGACCTGCATACTCTTGCGGGTATTGCTAACTCCACCCTGACGAACCAGGGCGCACTTGATTAAGGCAAAGCTCTGCCCCGTAATACGTTCAAACAAGGCGGGCAGAACCCTCAGTTCTGTCTTACCTTCGGTTAGCAGTACATAGTCAGCGAACAAAAGTTCATTACTATTAGAAAGACTGAACAACATCTGCAGCTGGCTGGGCGCATCCTGAACCACCTGGTGTACCGCATCTTCCATGCGCTTACGCATAAAGGTGCCACGTTCCTTGTTCTTGCGAATCAAAAGGGACGTGCTTACATCTTCGCTGGTCACCATCTGGGCGCTGTGGGTGGCAAAAACCACCTGGTACCCCTCGTTAGAAAGATTCTTGAGGGCCACGCGGACAAGTTCCACCGCCTGAGGGTGCAGATACAATTCCGGAGAGTCAATCAGCAGTAAGGTACGACTCAGATAATGGTTGTTATGATGCTTCTTGATATCAGCCAGATAGCGGATCAGGGCCATCTGGATAGCGCGCTGGGACCCCGCCCCCATGCGGCTTATATCTCGCTCGAAACCGTCATCCTCATCCATGACCTTCAGGCTAGCCCTCTTCAGGAAGGTTTCCATGGTCGGCACAGGAATATCCAGTTCCACCTTCACGCTGGGGAACAACGGACGGAGCTTTTCATTGACATCGCGATCGAAAGCGCCGATTTCTTCGGCCCGATTCTCGCTATCGGGAGAAAGCAAGTCGTTAAACTTGTTCAGCAGCATGTTGATTTCGCCACCGAATCGACGTTCCAGCGGTCTAAAAATTTCGTGGAGCAACTTCACGAAGGCCTGGTTGCCTTCAAAATCCCAAATGGCGATGGATTCCGGGAACATACGGCTAAAGGCCGCCATAAAACTATCACTTACTCGGGTCCATTCCCGCTTATAGGCTCCATTCCGCTTGTTAGAAGGCACAAATGCGAAAAATTCCATGGATTCTGAATTGCCACCAGGAACCCGCTGCACCTTTTTTACCCGCAACTGTCCCATATTGGGGCCAGCATTCACCAGGAACGGCTTGATTTCCGCAGAAAGATCTTCACCAAGGCGGGCCAGCACCTGTTCAGAAATACCATCAAAGACACCCTCCACCTCTACAGGAATATTCGGGTCGTCAAAGTAAGAAATATCCAAAGAAAAATGGGCCAACAGCCAACGAATCCCCATCAGGATGTTGGTCTTACCCGCATTATTATAGCCAATCAGAGCCGTGAAACCACTAAGAGGAAACCTCTGCTTCTGGATAGAACGCAGATTAGAAATGGTAATCTCAGAAAGTCTTAAAGCCTGGGGTTGCATACTCGCAATGTATATAAAAATTCGGGATGTGGGGCAACATATACATTTTTATAAGATTTTATGAAAAAAGTCCAGTTTCCAAGGAAACTGAACTTTTGAAACGCATACTTTTAAAAGATTCGCAGAGCCCTAATGACAGTTATTTAGACTCTACGCAAGGAAAGGCAATCACTCTTTGCAGGATCTTTTTCCCAGCCATTCTTTCCGCCATTCAACCAGCCACTACCACGATCATCAACTCAATAAGTGTAAAACCTTGACGCATAATACATTCCTTCCTAGGATTCCACAAAAATAATAAAGAACGAAAAAGGGCTCCCCGCGAAATTGCGGAAAGCCCTTTTTAATTCAAACCAACAACTATTGGGCGCTGCACTTAGACAACAGCAACGGATTAGACCATTCACTGTAGTCAGAAACGCCATTCTTGTCAGTCCAAATCATACGCACCTGAACATAGAGGTCGTTCAGAGAGAAGTTTTCCGGATCAGCTTCAGGATCCAACGCCCCAATTGCATCAGCATAATCAATGGCCAGACGATTTTCAGGCATAGTATCCAGCAAAGTAGGGATATTTTTCTTTGCTGTATACCAGCGAACTTCGTACATCGTGGTAGCGGTAAATTCAGAATTCACGATATTTCTGTTGGCGAAGCTGTTGGAAACATAGACCTGAGCCTTGGTAATGAGGCAAGCCGAGTCAGGAACATCAATCACTGTAACGGCACCAGTTTCTTCATCCTTAACTTCTTCCACATGTGTTGTACCGGTGGGCAACTTCTTACCCGGAGACTGCAGAGCTACAGTGGGAGTGGTAAACTTCATATCTTCACGATATGCAGTAGCCACAGTCAGCTGAACAGCACTGGTAAATGCAGTCGTATCGGCATCATCATAAGCGGCCACATGGAAGTAATGTTCCACATTGTTGTCCTTACCGGAAGTGGCATTATTTGCATAATAGTACAGCACACCGGCATCAACAGTTTCGCTTTCTTCCGTCCATTCACCCTTGCCGTTTACAGAAGATTCAACAATGAATCCCTTTTCACGACGGTCAACTTCCCTTTCGTAGGTCCAGGACAGCAGCCATACACTGGGAGCGATACGTTCAGCCTTCAAGCCAGAAGGTGCCGGCAAGGAAAGATCGATAACGTAGCCCGGAACATAGGCGGCTTCAGACATTGCGGAATCATTACCGTTAATAGCAACCACGGCATAGTACTTCGGATCTCTAGGAGCATCCACAATCAAGGAAGTAACATTTGCAGCAATGCCAGACTTATAGAGAGACCAGCTTACACCATCAGCACTGGTGTCGATGGCAAAGGACTTTGCTTCGAGAGTGCCCTGAGTGTAAGACCACTTCAGTTCAAGAGTATTCTTGCCATTATCCTTAGCGCTAAAGCCAGTAGGAGCATTCAAGGTCACTTCACTTGCATCGTAAGCAACGAAGATGGATGCAGAGAATACCGTATCCTTATCAGCACCGGCATCATAGGCCCCCACGCGATAGTAGGAACCAGTCTTAGCAAGAGCCACCTTCATCGTGGTCACAGAAGAACCGCAGGAGCCGACATCCTTCCAAGTGACACCATTCATCACCTGCACCTTGAAATTCCTTGCAGGGCGCTTAGCATTGTCGGTGTAGTTCCAGGAAATTCGAGCAGAATCTTCTGCGGCCACCTGAACACCGGCAACATTTGCGGGAGCTGCCAGAACAGGCTTTTCTGTAGCGGGAATCAGATAAATTTCAGAATAGGAAGTATCCTTGCTGTCATAAGCGCCAACGCGATAGTAGCGCACAGAATCTAAGGAAGGAATCTGGAAAATACGGGACTTCTTGTCAACCATGTCAGAAGACAATTTGCTGCCCTGGCCATTCAGACGCTGAACCACGAAAGCTTCTACAGGACGATCGTTGGAGGCGCTGTAATCCCATGTCAAGGCCAGCTTGCCGTCGGTCATTTCGGTTACGCCCTTGATGGTCGGAGCCGGAAGCAAGTAAATGCTGGTGGCATTGGCAGGAATCGTCAAGTCTGCAGAAGGAACACGACCATTGGCGTCATAGGCAACCACGCGAACATAGCGGACGTTGTTAGACACAGAAAGCAGGAACTTATTTACAGAAGCTTCAACCGTACCGAGTTTCTTCCATTCATTCTTGGAAACATCAAGTTCCTGGATTTCAAAACCAGTAACCGGACGAGTTGCATTATCTGCATAAGACCAAGACAGAGTCAGCTTATCCTTAGAATAGTCTTCCACACCAGTAATGGAGGGAACACCCAAAGCCACACTTTCAGAAGTAGACGTGACCACGATATCTTCGGAGTAATTAGACTTTTCACCCTTCTTATCTACAGCCACAACACGATAATAGCTGATTTCTGCGGAAATGGATTCCAGCAGATAGCGGGTAATGCTAGCATCCACAGAATCAATCACCACCCACTTCTTCTGGGCCAGATCCTGATATTCCACAAAGAACCTGGAAGCCGGATGTTCCTCGTTGGGAGCATAAGTCCAACTCAGAACCTTGGAGCCAGCAACTTCGTTAACAGCCAGGTTTGCAGGAGCCGGGAAACCGCTTTCGGTAACCACGACTTCAGCGCAAAGTTCCGAAAGATTGCCAACAAGACCAGTGGTCGTACCGGTCTTCGTACCGATGGGGGAAGTCCAGTCGCTGAAATCTACAGCACCGTTCTTATCTCTCCATACGACACGGACCTGAGCAAAGGAGTTACATTCGTCTTCGATAGACTTAAACTTCTTGGAAACAGCCCCCTTATCCAGGGAGAAGTCCGTCGTATCCACATCATAGCTGGAGCCGTAGACAAATCGAGCTTCGTAATACACTTCGCCCGTCTTTTCACCCTTTTCCAAATTGTAAATGGAATTCAGGATAGCCTGAGACGGATAGTTACCGGTAACCACAATTTCAAGAACGCTGTCACGTTCAATATTGGCAACCAGAGACGGAACTGTGGGGAATTCAAGATCAGAGACATATTTAGCGCTGCTAGGAATCATGATCTTGTCGGAGTAAGCGGAACGTTCTTCGCCCTTCATGGCAGCCAAGCGGTAATAGAAGTCCGCATTGTTCTTACCATCAATAATAAAGTGAGTTGCGGTCGGATCCTTGAGGGTTCCCACGTCCTTCCATTCCGTTTCAGTCGGAGCAAGACGCTGCAAAACATAGGCCTCGATACCGCCAAGAGGTTCGGGACTAGCCCAATCCAGACGGAAAACGCTAGGAGCCAGTCGAGATACAGAAAGGCTTGTCGGTTTTTTAAGGGCAGAAGATTCAAGCAAATCTCCCTGATTCACATCATTGTCCAGTTTTTCGGACAAATCAACATCCTTAGAACCACTAGAGCCCTTGGTCTTGCTAGAAGAAGATGAATATTCGGTTTCCTCGTCTTCATCATCCCCATTAGAAGTCTTATTTGAATCACCGCATGCAACCAATGCAAAAGCGGTGGTCAAGGCGGTAAAACCCACCAAGGACCTTCCAAAGAACTTTTTAAAATCCATAACGGACCTCCGTATAGTAACAATCACTTTACAATATAGATATAAAAATTACAATTTTATTAACTTTCGCCTTTTTTATTGGTTTACGTCACAAAATCAAGGGGATATCGCTTATTTACAAAAATTTACACAATCTTTATCAAATGAGCCATTTTTTGGAAGAAATCCACGATGCGAAGAAGAATGGCGGTGATATCCACGAAATCATCGAGCGTTACCATAGGCTGTACAAGTACGTATACATCTATAACGACCTCTGCGCCAAGGAAATCCTGACCGGCGGAGGCAAGGACCTTTCCCTGGTGACGAACCTGGCCAACGCCGCCCTGCGCCTTACCGGAAGCGACTGCATCAGCAACCCTACGCTGGAGAACCCCGTAGTTTCGGGCGGGTATGTTTACAAGGATATCGAGGAGGACATCCTCATCAGCCGCCGGCGCCTCGACGAAAAGGACGAACCTGTGGTGGACCGCATCGGCCTGGAAATTCAGCACGTTGGTTATGATGCCTACAACAACCGTCTGCTCTTCTACGTAGCCCGTCACGTTGGCAATATGCTCAAGAAAGGCGATTTCTACGACAAGATGCAGAACGTCCACATCATCAGCTTTCAGATGTTCGACTATCTGCCCTGGAAGGTATCCAAGCGTTACGTCCACAATGTCCGCCTCCTGGATGACGAATACCACACGTTCAGCAACCAGCAGTCCCTCACCATCGTCGAGGTGAACAAGTTCCTCACGCATGCGGATACGGACTACGCCCAGGATGACAGTCGCCTTGCCCAGTGGCTACGGGCCATTGACGCGTTGAACAACAACGATGACTTTTCGACCTTCGTAAACGACAGGCATTTTCAGTGCTTGCAAAAGTACGCGGAAGTAAGTACATTTGCTCCAGAGCTTTTTGTCAAGGCAGGAGAACACATGAAAGACGATGTCGAAGTAGCCGCATATATCGCCCGCAAGGAAGGCCGCGAGATTGGCCGCGAGGAAGAACGCGCGAAGTACGAAGCCGAGAAGGAGGAAATGGCCGCGAAGTTTGAGGCTCGCATTCGTGAACTGGAAGCGCTGTTGGCGCAAAAAGGCTAACCGCAGTTTTCTGCTGTAATTGATGTACAGGAAGGTCCCGCAGATGCGGGACTTTTTTTCGCTACACCCTCGTCACCCCGAGGACAGTCATTCTGGAGCGAAGCGATAGAATCAGGGACAGCTGTTTTTGCTCTACGTCATGCAGACATTGAAACTTGTTCAAAGTGGGCTCCAGTCAGCATCGGCTTAGCAATCCTTATGTCATATCAAGAAAAGGCCCCCTCAGTAGAGGGGGCCTTTGAATAAATCAATCAGCAATTTACCATCTGTTAAGCCAGAATGAGCAAGAACCAGATCCCAGAGAGTTCGTCAACTCTACCGTAATTTGATGATTTCCACGCTCCAGCTGCTTTCCGGAAATAGTTCCTATTTCAGTGGCATCCCATGATTGTTGTATACTCTTGGATCCTGACAAGAATTGTTGCGTACCCAATTTAACAACATAGTTACACCCTGAAGCGCAATTTTGAACATTTTTCAAACGAATCTTCGTACCATCAACAGATGAAGACAACGTTCCATCGCTGACTTCTGCTTGACAAGCTGGATAATCACCAACATCAACATAGTCCTCACACAATTTCTCGCCCATTGAATACAAGGCAAAGGCGTGACGACCATTATCAAATTGAAGCCACTGATTACTATAGATGTAGTCGAACTTTCCATTGTCATCAGCCCATCCATCGCCTTGAGACTTTTTTTCTCCATCAACATAAACTTCATAACCAACATTTGCTTTCTTTGCATTTAGTACAGCAGAGAATGTATAATTAGCGCCTCCCGCAATAGACGTTTTTGGAGATACAGAACAAGATGATGCAGAAGCGGCGAGAACATTAACTTCTACGGAACAAACAAAATCACCATCGTCAGTCCTCAACGTATAACTATGACG
The DNA here is from genome assembly GCF_900142505.1 of Fibrobacter sp. UWH5. Lineage (NCBI taxonomy): Bacteria > Pseudomonadati > Fibrobacterota > Fibrobacteria > Fibrobacterales > Fibrobacteraceae > Fibrobacter > Fibrobacter sp. UWH5. Next base: position 151,731 of record NZ_FRBB01000002.1, read on the forward strand.
GCCCCCCTCTGTAGGTTGGTCAAATTTTGCATCGTCCGATTTACAATAGTACTTATTACAGTTATTCACACTGACATATCCCAAAGAAGCCAACTTATCGCCACTATCATCATCAAACAAATCAATATAATACGTAGGATTATTGACAGTATACTCCTTTGAAACAAAGGTTAACTTATCGGGAGAATGACGACCATACATAGTTTTGGGGGTAATATCACACGTTGCAGAGTACTTGCTTGCACTACTAGAACTTGCAATACTACTGGAACTAGGAGGCTGCGGAGGTGGAGTACTACCAACAATTCCATTTGCAATACAACCTTCGGGATCCTTAGACAAAGGGGTAGCTCGATCACAACTTATACTGGTCACAACAGTACCAGAGGGAATATCTAGCAACCTTCCCGATGCAGGAATATTGATATCAGCAGAATTACTGCCAACAGCTGTTGCGCCAGTACCTTTACATGCAAATGTACTCCCATCAATAGTAATGTTTGTTCCTGTACAGTACAACCACCATTGTTTCGTAACACCGCAATTATGTTTAAACACGTATGTTCCAGATGGAATTGGACCTGTCACCTTGGGGTGGTTTGTACGAGAATCGACATCCTTTACCATACAGATTGTTTGATAATCAGCACTTGGTCCAGTAGCAGAACTTGAAGAAGCCACAGAAGAGGAACTTGCAGCAACGATATACTCCTCCGTACAACCGGTACTTCCATTATTCTCGTTGTTCAGAATCAAAACGATTCTATTGGATCCAACGGTGAAATCAACATTCTCCAAATCAAATGTTACATAGTCTTCCGTAGCCCCAGTTACAGCGCCCAACAAACCAAGTTCATGTCCTAACCCATCTGTAGCATAAAGCTTACCATCCCAACTACTACCTGTATAACTGATTGCAGCAGTAAACGCCTTTGTTCCTACATTGAAATGACAGTTTGAAGCGCTAGCAGTTTTGTTTTCAGAGGGCGCAACTACGGTAAATCCACATTCCTCATTTGTTTTCCCCTGTACATCAATAACGAAGTTATAATAGCCCGGGTCAAGTTTATAGCCTACGCTATTGAAGCCATCAAAATTTTGAGAACTTAAAGATCCATCGGAAACACCCGATACCATAGATCCTTCCAGAGATATTTTGTAAGAACAGCCTCCTTCCGGACAATTGGTAAAGGAATAGTTCAAGGTAGGAATACCTGCACCCTGCTCCACCTCATAACTAGAAAGGTGGCAGGCAATATCAATGGGTTCCAAATCATAAGGAATACATTCCTTTAGAACACTTTCCCCTGTAGTCGCATTGGTGGCTTCTAACTTAAACTGATAGGTGTTATCCGTTGCAGATGCATTTGCATATAGTCCCGGTTCAGGAATTCTAAACTGAGAAACACATGATCCATTCAGATCAGACACATCCGCCTGAGAATTATCAGGGACAATCACCTTACATTCGTCAGCATTTCTGACTTCAGCAGAAACAATCCAAGACGAGCCCGTGTACCTTGCAGTGCAGCTCTTAATACCTAATGCATAGGGGCATTCCGACTCCACATGCTGAATTTCGAAATCACATTCCGTACTTGTAAACCGGACTTCCTTAATACGTTGGGGATCAAAGCCATTAGCATCCAGATAGTCATCCATATCAAAGTAAGAGTCACTGTTGCTCGGGACAATAATATTTTCAGAGGCATTGCCCAAGGAATCCACCACATTTACATAAACGTTGCCTCGACATTCTCCACTATTCAATTTGTAGTAAACGCTTGCGTTTCTCAAATTTGCTGCAGGACGATCATTGCTCACGTCGTATTCAACAACGCAATTTGCCCCGGCATTACATTGAATAGCGGAAGAATAGGGCTGCATAAAGTCATAATTTTTTTCGCAAAGAACAATATCACCCACCAGGAACTGGCCGCAGCTCTGGCTAGCTGTCAAAGAAGACGGAGGTGTTACCGTGGCACTTTGGCAGTTCAACTTAACCTTAGCATCCTTTACGATACCCGTTCCGTTTTCATGGATATATCCATGTTGACCTTCCCTGTTAAAATTGTACACGCCCCCACTAACAGCAGCACCATCATCCCAGTACAGACCAAGATTATCCGGATTATTATTACAGCTATTTCTACTGAATAGATTTCCCCACAAATTATCCTTACTATAATCAGTCCAAATACCTGAAGTGGTAGTGTTGTCACAACCATTGTAATAATACTTTATAGAACATCCGATATTTTCATAGTCAGTTGCATCGAAACTAGACAAGACCACCCAAGGCTTGGCATTTTCTTCAAGAGGAATAATTGCACCAGGGTAGTTTGTTCTAAAGGAACATAGGATACGAGGAGTGGCCCAGCAATCACCAGCGTAGGTATCACTCTGCCAAGAAACGTCATACACCTTAAATCTCGGGTTAGACAGTTTCAATCCAACGTATTCGTTACCTTCCAGCGTTTCACCAAACTTGCTCAAATCAAACTTGATGTTCTTCTGGCCATCCTTCAAAACCAAACGATCAAGTGTAAAATCCAAGCTCAGCATTTTTCCAGAAACTTTCATGGTCATACCGAATTTTGTTCCGATAGTAATACCCAAACCCTGCATTAGTTCCTGTGTGATATCAGTGAGCAAATTGCCCGTCGTTTCCCAGGCAGCAATAGGCAGTTCCTGTGTTTCGCAACGAGTTCTACCGATAGATGCGGCAGTCTGTTCTCTCACAAGGCATAGATGAGCATAAATCTTATCGCTATATATACTACCTACATCCGCCAGACCAAAAACACTCAGGGAGAAATATTCTGTAGCATCCTTATTGGACCTAAAGATAAAACCAGAATTTTCAAAGTCATATCGAGACGGATGGATTTCACCACTAAAGAATCTACGCCAAGCAGACTCATCTGTCAAACTGGGGAAATCAAACTTCGTGCCAAGAATACCTGTAGTAAACAGGGACGTCATGGTACCATTAGTACCAGTCTGTTTAGTACTTAGAATGATAGATTGGGTTCCATTAATGTCATTTGCATTAGCTTCGGCATTACCCTTTGCGGCAATATAACCACCAGACACGTCAGGGTAAAGGACCTTTTCATTATAATTCTTCTGTGTATTTTCATAAAGGCGCTTTTCGCAACCGCTAGGAGAATACCTATCCCCTAAATGGACTCCGAGGAACCTAATTTCGGTCTTTTCGCAAACGGTCTGATCATACCTAACAGGCCTTTGAGAATTAACACTCTTAAGAGGCCTATTGTCATAGACCATAACCCATTCCGGTTTTGAGCCCTTATGAACAGATGCATCCAGGGCACAAGACTTGCCTATACCCATGGGTTTGTAGTCACAGGTGTCGATACATCTCTTGTCTGATCCGTCGCAGAATTTGGTGGGGAAGCCCACATTCTTTTTATCGTCATCAAAATCTTCATAGAAGCAGTGTTCATCTTCCTCGTTGAATCGAGCTGTGACGATATTTGTATCAGAAACGGAAATTCCGTAATTGTTGAATTTTCCGCCAGCAAAGGGACAGCTCTTTCCTTCACACTTCCAAGCAGCAAATTCGTCATCACCATTTTCTTTATAGTTAAAGAAATACTTGTACCCGTGATAAGCCGTTATAACGGTATCTTTATCACAAGTCGCAAGAACAACATCTCCCTGCGTAGCATTACTTGTTTTAGAATAGGACACACTTACTTCACTACCGCTCTTTGCTCCCGTAATCTTTAGATATAGCGGATAGGACTTTCGCGTGATTGAAGCGTATAAATCAATAGTCGTATCAACTCGGGCAGAATAAATTTCCTTAGGAGCAACGGTCACCTCACATTCAGTAGACATATTGTTCTTCATGCCCTGCAATTGAACATTAGGATCAATAAAGACACTGCAGCTCCACTTTTCATTCTGAATTTCAGGACTGCAACCAATACCATTGGCACGAACCCAGGCACTGCTTCCTACCTTGTCAGAGCAAGATTCCGCCTGCATGACCTTATAAAGTTTGCCACCCACTTTACAATCTTCATTGTTCTCATTTTCATCCAGAGCGCAGAATTCATCAACAGGTTTAATATTCACATTAAAGGATCCTCCTGCCACAATGGTAGTATGGTCATATTCATGGCCAATAATACAGCCATCGCAAGGGTCAATCATCTGGAAAGTCACTGCACTAGATTCACCATTAGAAGGCATTTCTACGGTAAAGACATTGAATGTTTTCACGTCGGTTGCATGAGGTGTTACAGTCACCGTATAGACCCTAGAGCCATCCGCATTTATAGTATGAGCAGAAGCGCCAGTCACAGTCCAATTTGAAGGTAGAGGACTCTGGTAAACGTCCACATTTACCGGCTGACCATTCGCAGATGGATTGACCTTTATAGCCACTCTCTTTATTTCATTCTTGTTTATTTCAATATTTTCATCTACAAACTGGACGGGTGGAGGATTACCTCTATCGCCAGCCACAACGATATAGAACGGCACTGCGCCAAAGGTGTTACCAGCATAGTTACATCTATAAGGTTTGCCATTATTGGCAGACAAATCACCATAGCTACTAAAAGAAGCCATGGTCGGCATTGACGATGGGCTACAAGTTACAGCAGCAGGATTTTTCTGCGCCGTAGCCCCGTTCAAATTTACAACGTCATAGTAATCTGCAAGGGTTCCATAAGGGTTTGCTGGCAAATAAAGAATTCTTGGCAAAACAATAATCGAAGGAGCCAAATCAACTCCATCATTTTCGACGTTTCTTACAGACAGTTCATTATTCCTATACTGTGATTCTGTACGGATATACAGCTGAGGTGCTGCGGCAATATAGTAGGAATCCTTATCACCATTCGTACTAGAGGATCCACCAGAACCAGAACCAGAACCGCTACCATCTGCAGAACATTTGTCCGTTTCATCATTATCACAAATGACATTAATTTCAGCAAGTGCCTGAGTCAAGCTGCTATTGGCGGTCGCTGCGACAGCTGCATTATGAGTCCCAGTATTTAATGCCGAACAGTTTGCCATGTAAATGGATCCCGTCATAGGATCATTTAAATTCATTTGAAAATCTTTTATGTCGCCATCACTATAAATGAAATAATTTTTCTTTCCAGTGCTAGAAGTCTTTAAAGTTATTGTATGATTCCAACCATCAGGGAAATAGATGAATACGTTGGAATTTTCTGTCATATCCGGCAAATCTATCTGATTTGTCGGGGAAGTTCCATTGATAATCAATATGAAATTGCCTTCCAGCAATGTGCTGGAATTTTTCCATTGTGGATTGCTAAATTCAGCAACAAGCCATTTATCCTTGTACAACTTAGATGCACCAAGTTCAGACGCATAACATTTATTCAGCTCGTCCACCCAATCACTAGGCCAAGAATTCCAAAGGGTTGCCCAAGTACAAGAACTTTTGTTAGTAGACGTAATCTTGTAAGAAGAACTGAGAACATCTTTATTAAACTGTAAGGGGTCCTTCACATGAAGATCTGTCTCGCAGCCCTTTTCCTTACCGCCAGGAATAATTTTTTGAGCAATTGCATCTAGAGAATCCGCTCTCCATTTTTTCAGCTCATTTTGGCTGGGTGCTCCCGATGCATAATAAGTACTATATACCTTAAAGAAACCACCATATTCAGGCTCAGCTTCGCCGCTTTTTACGCAATCAAGATCATTACAATAATACGTGGAAGGAATATTTTCATTTTCATATTTTGTATTTAACGGCGTCAAACCAGGAGCATACATCGCCGTCGCCGACAAAGGCGAGCCAAAGCTAACTCGTTCAATATCGTAATACTTGTGGTCTCCTTCAAGCCCATTTTTTATATACGAATTTCCTGTAACATCGAACTGAAATCCCCATTGATTTCCATTTCCATTTGTATTAAAAATAAGTTTGTCATCAACAGTCAAATTTTTTCCGACATGAACAACTGACTGGGAGTTATTTGTCGGCATATAGGACGCAGCTCCTAGAGTAAGATTACCCTTCACTTCAAGAATACCACCAATGGAGCCTCCACAACCACCCATCGCATTAGGGCCTCTAGTCGTAAGATCAAGGCCACCTCTTGCAAATAAATCACCATAAATGGTGTCGCCATTTCCGCCCATAGTTGCGTACCACTTGCCACCAACATAGGCATTGCCCATCACTTTTACGTTTGTACAGCGGCTAAAATCTTCTACCACATAGAGATTACCAACCTTGGAGTTGGAGTTGAATTCGGCAGATCCTGTAATAATCAGGTCTCCTTCAACCTCAACCGAACTAAACGCACTACCACCACCATTTGTTGCATCCGGGCTACCATTAATAGTCGCGGAATTCACCTTTAAGTTGCCCGCACTGGCCAAGGAACCATGGAAGGCATCATTAAAACCGCTAAAGCTTTGTTCTGCGGGAATCTGAACCTGGTAAAGACCAGAAATTTTAAGAACAGCAACCTCGCTATGTTTTGCGCCACCATTTCTTGCCTTACCCACAGAGACAAGCTTTACCGTATAGGGCAAGGTTTCAGTATTGGCATCGACAATCCATACATCAAAATCCTGCTGGTTGTTGCTATTGGCAACAGACTTCAAGACATTAGTCAAGCGAACAGGGACTCGGTCATCCGGCTCTGGGGTCAGGTACTGACGAATGGCTGCTCCAGTTTCGTTGCCATGGTAAGTCATCCAAGCACGAGCTGATGCGATACCCGCATAAGCTGCCTGCTGGGCTTCATTTTTATATAGGCGGGATGCGCTGGAAAACCCCGAAGAGGACAGCCATTTGTAGGTTGCGGTTGCAGCAATTGTTGCAATCATCATGAACAGCAACACTGCAACAAGGGAAACACCTTTTTTTGCATTCTTAAACATACTATACCTCTTAGTTTGCACCCACACCGTTACTGGGTACGGCAATAATGTGCGAGGAAAAACCTGTTTCACCATTTTTCTTAACAACTAGGGAATCCTTAAATGCGCGAACATTTACCTTATCTTCTAGTTCAGGAACATATCCAGGCGCAAAGGTAAAGTTGAGGTCTGCCACCTTAATCAATTTCAATTGGCTGATTGCAATGGATCCCGAAGAGAACAAAGGGGAATAGGGAGCAAAGGTAAAGGCTATGCAAGCCTCCACCGGACTGTTCACCTTAAAGAGAGCTGTTCTCGCAATGGAATTTGCCGAAGCAGCAGTTGTCGGGAAAAAGCTGAAGTCGCGAAGACCTTCAATTTTATTTCCCTCGGTTGTCCTAAAGCCTACAGACATATAGTCTACGCCAGGAATGAAAGTCTGTGAATTGTCGTTATTGCCTGTTCTCGGAAGCGTAAAGGAAAGTTCGTAGGTCGTATCCGGGTTCAAATTAACCTTCGTGCAAAGATCGCTCCATTCTCCTACATTGCCATTAGCCTCGCTCGCATATAGCTGGTTCGCCTTACGTTCAGTAGTATACAATTCATTTGTAGCATCATAATTCGAGGTAAATCCGGAAATGGTTACAGCAACGCCACCATTTTCAGGAGAAAGAATCGCTCTAAAAAAATCCGTACCATCAATACGAGACAAAAGTCTAAAGGAATCACCTCCTCCCGGTGGAAATAGCTGTGCAGCATCTGCATTCGCACTCAATACAGCAGGCCTTGCAGGTCGAATCTTAAAAGATTCAACGCCTTCTGCAATAACAACATCGTAAGGATCGCTCTTTGGGCATGCGTCATCGATAACAGCAGACGCTTCGTTCACAATAGTTTGACAGGACCTGACCAGCGATGTACCGTCAACATGCCAGGAAATTCCCTCAACAGCCTGATAGGATCCATCTTCGCTATAGCGCATTTTCTTGAAATAAAGGCTATCATTCTTTGAACCGGCTTTATACACGAAGGAGGAATAATCCTGCTTTGTTACATCTGTATTATAGGGATCAATAAAAACAGCATCGTGAGCTTCGTATCCAGAAGCACCCAGAAAACTTTTTGCTCCCATCTGCGAAACATCATCCCTGATCAGGACTCCAGCATTTTCAGCGATTTCATTGGCAGTAATCATCCCCTGGGTACGAATTCGCATCTTGGTGCTATCACTATAAACCTGGCCTGCGATCACCACCACAATGCCAACAATGGCCATATAGACCAAAAGTTCCATCAATGTAAAACCACGCTTATTCATCGAATAACCCCCGAAACATTAATGGACTGATTAGACCCCTTAAATGACCAGCTTACACGAACATTAACCTGTTTCGCATAAATGTGACTAGCATCTTCATAGTTCGAATGAGACGCAGCTTCGAAATCATCCGTCTTTGCAACAGTAATCTGACGAGCATATCTTATTGTGGCGTAACCCCCAAGGCCTCGTTCCCACCGACGTGTAATGGAATCCAGAGGGTAAGTTGTATCACCATCAGCCTTCGAAGCGATTGACGCAGCACCAACAGAATTAAGGGAATCAAGTACATTCTGTGCAAGTTCTACCGCCCCGTCTCTACCGCGGATTCTGAGGAACGTATCATGATTGCTAGTCTGCAGCTTATTTAAAGCCACGACCATAAAGCCGAGAACAGCGGCAGAAACGAGGACTTCGGCGATACCGAAGCCTCGTTTGGAATTCCTGCCGATAGGCAAACAAAGATTGCTCTTTTGTTGCTTAGGTTCCATAATATCTTATCCCAGGAAAGGAATAAAACACAAAAATGTGTATTCCTATTTTGGCATAATATATATAAATATTCCTTGCAGTGTAAATTGCGGTTTACCAGAAATGACCTAAAACACGTTGTTTTCGGGACATCGAATTTTACATGTTTGCAAAGGGAATTGGAATTAGTAAGGGTGATACGGTTGATACAGTGATATAAACAACACGAATCCTCCGCCAATTTTAATTGGCGAAGCTGTCAATTCATGGCTAAACGCGGTCAAAAAGGGTTGTTTGGCATAGTTTTTTCGAGTGGGCTATTTTCCGGTGGGAATACGTACGCGACGGTTGGCTCACCTTCAATGGTAAGGGGATCGTCAGGGGCCGAATCAGTCACTACCTCCACATTTCTGATTCCGATATGGAAGACACTCTCAAGTTGCTCTAAAGCATTGCTTTAGCGTTCTTGTTTTATGCCAGCAAATTATGGTAGAGGATCTTCCTGCCAATGTGTTTGATGTTAATGGAGAAAAGGAACTTGGACCAGGAACATGGGATTTGATCAGTTGTTACAGCGCAACCGGTTCTAAGACATTGCAATTTGCAACCGGTTCAAGCTCCGGTTGCTTGAATTGGATTAGTCCTAATCCAGGAAGTTGGTGCTGATAAAAGCGCAAAAACTTTCAGCGTTTTTAAACTGTTAGGCGTTTCTGAGGAGTTCATCAACAAAGCACACCAAATCGTCGATGCCGATGATTTGCACGATACCCAAAGCGGGTATAAGCCCTAAACAAGATTTCTTTCAAAACAATTACCTTATACGTAAAAAACTCCGCCTTTGAAGCGGAGTTTTTCTTTTTGCAACTGCCCGAGTGTACGCGCTCCTTTCCCAAGCGCAGCACCGATTACCGGAGGTTCTTAATCCGATGGACGATCGGTGCGGTCACCGTTCCGGTCTTAGTCAGCCAGGAACTTCTTGGCCTTGTCGGCGTAGTTGTTGTTGTCGCCGTAGACCACCAGGATACGTTCAGCAGTCTTCTTGGCCTTGTCGGCGGCACCCAGCTGCTGGTACACCAGAGTGAGCTTCCACATAGCATCTGCAACCATGGGGACTTCGTCCACAGGTTCATCCTTCTGGTAGCGGTCTTCCTTGTCACCGGTACGCTTTGCGTATTCGCCGATGTACTTTTCGAGCAGACCGGCAGCGGCAGAGTAGTCCCCCTTTTCGATCTTCACGGAAGCGAGACCGTGGAGGGCTGCGCTACGGACCAGGGCCACAGAACCGGCATTGTCCAGAGACTTCTGGAAGAGGGCTGCTGCAGCGTCGAAGTCACCGGCTTCGTACTTGATGTTTGCGGAATAGAGAGCAGCCTTGGCCAGAGCCACGCCGCTCAGTTTGCCACCATTGATCTTAGACTGGAATTCGGCAAAAGCATTTTCCTTTTCGCCAGCATAGAGCATTGCCATGCCCGGACCAAGCAGTTCGGCCTGTTCGGTTGCGGCAGCCTTCTGGTAGTCACGGAACTGGACCACACCCACCACAATCACGATGATTGCGACAACAACTGCGATCAGCTTGGAGCCGTGAGCAACAAAGAAATCCTTAACTTCAGAGCTATTAGTATTAGTTTCGTTAGCCATGTTTAATGTCCATGTTAAATTTTTTGTGAACCAATCATAGCAAAAAAAAGAGGGCTTGTCAGCCAGTCTTGACAAATTATAGGGCGATTACTACCTTTGCACCCGCTACGCCACTCTAGCTCAGCTGGTAGAGCAGCTGATTCGTAATCAGCAGGTCGGCAGTTCAAGTCTGCTGGGTGGCTCTTCGAAACGTCGGAAAGAATTTCTTTCCGGCGTTTCTTATTTTCCCCTTTCCCAGTTAGAGCTTCTTCTCCGGAGTTTTTAGTAAGTTTCAAAAACCTTGCCGTTCCCCCTGGTTTTTAGTATCTTTGGCGCCCTATGAATCCAAATGGCGCTATTATTGTTCAGAGTAACATGGAAATTATGGTGGAAGTCGACGCTCCCACCTACGAAGCAGCACGTGACGCAATCGCTCCTTTCACCGAACTGGTAAAGAGCCCGGAACACCTGCATACCTATAAGATCAGCCCCCTCAGTCTGTGGAACGCCGCAGCAACGGGCCTTCGCGCCAAGGAAGTTCTGGAACGCCTGGACAGCCAGAGCCGTTACCCCATTCCCCAGACCGTGATTTCCGAAGTGGAAGACTACATGGGCCGTTACGGCCTGCTCCGCATGAAGAAGGACGATGGCAACAACCTGATCGTGGAATCCGACGACAAGTTCATGTTCACGGAAATCTGCCAGCTGAAGGAAGTGGCTCCCTATATCCTGGAATTCATCGACGACTGCCACGCCATCGTAGACCCGGAACGCCGCGGTCACCTGAAGATGGCCCTGACCAACGCCGGCTTCCCGGTAGAAGACTTGGCAGGTTATACCGTTGGCGACCCGCTGCCCATCAAGCTCCGCGATACCATGCTCTGCGGCAAGGAATTCAAGCTTCGCGACTACCAGAAGGAAGCCGCCCAGGTGTTCTACGCCTCCGGCTCCGAAAAGGGTGGCTCCGGCGTGATCGTGCTGCCTTGCGGCTCCGGTAAGACAGTGATCGGCATCGCCACCATGGCACTCATCCAGACCAAGACCTTGATTCTTACCCCCAACATTTCCGCTTCCCGCCAGTGGATCCGCGAAATCTGCGACAAGACCGACCTTACTCCCGACATGGTGAAGGAATACTCCGGCGAAGTGAAGGAAATCGGCCCCGTTACCGTGGCCACCTACCAGATTCTAACCCAGCGCAAGCGCGCCAAGAAGTCTGACAAGGAAAATCCGGAACTGGCAGAAATCGACCTGGAAGAAGGAACCGAAGAAGAAGTCAAGAAGGAACTGGCAAACTTCCCGTTGTTTAGTCAGCAGAAGTGGGGCCTGATGATTTACGACGAAGTCCATCTGCTGCCCGCTCCCGTGTTCCGCCTGAGTACCGAAATGCAGGCCACCCGCCGTCTGGGCCTTACCGCAACCCTGGTCCGCGAAGACCACAAGGAAACGGAAGTGTTCAGCCTTATCGGTCCCAAGAAATACGACATCCCTTGGCGTATTCTCGAAGCCCAGGGCTGGATTGCCACCGCCGACTGTAACGAGATCCGCATTCCCATGGAAGCGGAATTGAAGATGAAGTACGCCCTGGCTCCGGTCCGCGAAAAGATCACCCTGGCCAGCACCAACCCCGAAAAGACGGATATCGTGCAGCGCCTGCTGAAGCACTACTCCGCTCCCGAAGACCGAGTTCTGATTATCGGCCAGTATATCGACCAGCTGGAAAACCTGTCCGCCACTCTGGACATTCCCCTGATTACCGGCAAGACTCCCAACAAGGACCGCGACCGCCTTTATGCCGCCTTCCGTGACGGAAGCCTCAAGAACCTGATGATTTCCAAGGTGGGTAACTTCGCCATCGACCTGCCCGATGCCAACGTGCTGATCCAGATTTCCGGTACCTTCGGTAGTCGCCAGGAAGAAGCACAGCGTCTGGGCCGCGTACTCCGTCCCAAGCAGGATGGCGGTGCAGCCCACTTCTACAGTATCGTGACCCAGGATTCCAAGGAACAGGAATTCGCCATGAACCGTCAGCTGTTCCTGACCGAACAGGGTTACGCCTACAAGATAATCAAGCGCGGTGACTGGGACATTCTGGCCAGAACCCCCGAAGAACTGGCCGCCCGCAAGTAAGGCCTTATTCAAGGGTATTTAAAGACCGCAGTTTATTGCTGCGGCCTTTTTTTATTTATTTTTCTTTTTGTAAAAGAAGAGGTTTTTTTGAGCCAGATTAAATTGAATGGAAAGTCGGAGACGCTTTGCATCTTCGGTAATCCTATTGGACATAGCAAATCGCCCCTGATGCACAATGCGCTTTTCGAAGCCCTGGGCATCAATGCGGCCTACGTGCCGTTCTCTCCGGAGCCCCAGAACCTGGCTGATGCCATTAAGGGTTTCAGGGCGCTAAAGATCCGCGGCGCCAACGTCACCATTCCTTACAAGACTCCTGTCATGGAACTTGTAGACGAACTTTCTGACATATCAAGATTTACCTGTAGCGTAAATACGCTTTACTGGAAAAATGGAATTGTCGGCGGCACCCTCTGTGGCACCACAACAGATCCCTACGGCTGCATCCGCAACCTGGAAGAATTCGGCGTGAACGTCAGCGGCAAGAAAGTCGCCTTGTTGGGTAACGGAGGAGCCGCCAAGGCCATCGCCTACACATTGGTAGAAAAAAAATGCGAATTGACCATCGTATGCCGTACCGCAGAAAAGGGACAGGCCCTGGCCAACATGCTGAACATGGCCTTTAACGATTCCGCTCCGCAGGTCATGATGGTCACCTTCGATGACTTCGCCGCCATTACCGACTCCATCGACATTATCATCAATGCAACTTCCGTGGGTATGACACCCAATGTAGACGATTCGCCCCTTCCCAGGGAGGAACTGAGACCCCATCAGGCCGTTTGCGACATCGTTTACACGCCCCTTTGCACCAAGCTTTTGCAGCTGGCCGATGAAGTGGGATGCAAGGTCGTTACCGGCGAAGGCATGCTGGTACACCAGGGAATCGAAAGCTTCCGCAAGTGGTTCCCTAAAGAAACTGAAAACAAGACTAACGACGAACTAGCCGCAATCATGCGCAAAGGAATGCAGGGTTAATTATGGGTAAGCATATTTTCTTTACGGGTTTTATGGCTAGCGGCAAGTCCCGCACCGGTCGCGCCCTGGCAGAACGACTGAACCGCCCCTATGTGGACACCGACGCCATCATCGTCGAACGTGCCGGCAAGACTATTAGCGAAATTTTCGAACAGGACGGCGAAGCCAAGTTCCGCGAAATGGAACGTGATGTTGTAGCAGAATTCGCCTCCAAGACGGAGCCCCACGTTATTTCTCTAGGTGGTGGTGCCCTGACCCAGGATGCCAACTTGAAGGTGATCCGCGAAAACGGTACCATCATCCGTCTGTGGGCTAAGCCCGAGGTTCTCTCGGAACGTATCGGTCGCAAGAACACCCGCCCCCTGCTGGCAAACCTGAGCGATGAAGAACGCCTGGCCAAGATCAAGCAGATGCTGAAGGATCGCGAGCCCAACTACGCCCATGCAGACTTTAGCGTAGAAAGTTCCAACGACTTTACCGAAGACCACGTTATCGAACGCATTCTTCACATCCTGAAGTTCTGGGAAAGCCACGCCCTGGACGTACGCCCCAGCAGCGGCGGACGCTACCCCATCTTCATCGGCAAGAACATTATTTCTGACGTTGGCGTCCTGCTGGAAAGTCTTAAGCTCTCACCCACCCACGACTTTTTGGTCTGCACCGACACCAACATCGCCAAGGCCCAGAGCAACACCCTGGGCGAATTGCGCTGCCAGGCCGGACGCTGCCCGGTATTCAAATTCCAGGCCGGCGAAAAGAACAAGACTTTGCACAACCTGAACCAGTTGTACAGTTTTATGCTGCACCGCGGTTACACCCGCAAGAGCTGCCTGCTGCAGTTTAGCGGTGGCGTCGTAGGCGACATGGCCGGTTTCGGCGCAGCCACCTACCAGCGCGGCATTCCCTTTATCCAGTTCCCCACCACCCTGCTCTCCATGGTAGACAGTTCCGTAGGCGGTAAGGTGGCCGTGAACCACCCCGAAGGCAAGAACATGATTGGTGCCTTCTACCAGCCCCACGCCGTGGTGGTAGACCTGGCCGTACTCAGCACCCTTCCCGAAAACGAATACCTGGCAGGCCTTGCCGAAATCGTGAAGTATGGTGTTATCTATGACGAGGAATTCTTCCGCTATATGGAAGAGAACGTAGATAAGATCAAGGCCCATGACCTGGATGTGCTGAAGCACCTGATCTACCGCAGCTGCGCCATCAAGGCTGAAGTGGTGGGCATCGACGAAAAGGAAGCCGGTCTCCGCGCCATCTTGAACTACGGTCACACCTTTGGCCACGCCATCGAGAACCTGACCCACTACGAACTGTACACCCACGGTATCGCCGTGTCCCTGGGCATGCGAGTGGCAGCCCGCGCCGCTGTTCTCCTGAACAAGATGTCTGCCGACGACGAAGCCCGTCAAAACAAGTTGCTGGACGATCTCGGATTCCCCAAGACTTACGACATCGACGTAGCCAAGGCCTGGGACGCCATGGCTGTTGACAAGAAGGCCGAAAAGGGTACCCGCGTATACATCTTGCCCACCAAGATTGGCGAGGTGAAGAAGGTGACCAACATCGACCAGAATGTGGTGGCAGAAGCCTGGAAAGCTATCAAGTTGTAATAAAAATTTGAGTAATAATTGAGTAATACGAATCAACTTTCTTGTATTTTTATTTATAGTTTGTAGATTGGTTTTACGAGGTTATATGAGCATTCTAGTTACAGGCGGTACAGGAGCATTAGGTTTTCACATTCTTTCCAGCTTGGCTGGAACAACCCATGACCTTTACAGTTTTAGTGACGAACAGCCTCAGCCGTGGCAAAAGGCCGACGGAGTTACTTACCTGAACGGCGACCTTCTGAATTTCAAGGATGTACTTGAAATGTTGCAGAAGGTTTCCCCCACCCACATTTACCATCTGGCCAGTCAGTCTTCCGTTGGCATCAGCTACATGAAGCCCAACGAAACCCTGAACATCAACTTGATGGGAACCCAGAACCTTCTGGAAGCGGTGCGTCAGGTCTGCCCCAAGGCTAAGGTAATGCTCCTAAGTTCCAGCGAAATTTATGGCCGTACCGAAAAAAACTTGACGTACCTCCATAAGGAAACCGACCTACCTAATCCCCTTACTCCTTATGCCACTTCCAAGGCCTGCATGGAACTTCTGGGAAACCAGTTCCGCAACGCCAACGGGCTCCATGTGGTATTCGTGCGCCCCTTCTACTTTACGGGTCCTCACCACAGCCGCCGTTTCGTGATTCCATCCATCGCCTATCAGCTGGTAAAGATCAAGTACTATGGCGCTGAACCCACCATCTATTCCGGAAGCCTTGACGTAAGCCGAGACATTGTGGACGTACGTGACGTGGCCCGCGGCATGATCCAGATCCTGAACCAGGCCGAATCCGGTGACATCTACAACATCTGCTGCGGAAAGTCCTACACCATCCGCGAAGTGGTGGAGATGATGGTGGATATTGCAGACGTAAGTGTCGATTTCCGCTTCGACCCCGGTTACGAACGACGTAACGAAATACCTCTACTCATCGGTGACCCCACCAAGATTATGGATATCGGCTGGAAACCCATGATCTGCATGGAAGACAGTTTGACCGACCTGTTCAACGAAATGGTTCAGCGCCGTCGAATCGAACTGAAGATGGGCATGGGCAAAGACCTGCGACTCTAAAAAATTTCTAAATTAGGACCTATGGTTAGGTCCTTTTTTTATACGCTCCTGATTTTATCGATTGGCGTTTTTGCCGCCGATGTTTCAGCCCCCAAGGGTAACGTCCGTAACGTTACCGTCAACGACTTTATGCCCCACCAGGCAACCACCAAGGAATTCAACGAAACCTGGAGCTACCAGTTTGTCTTCGACAACGGCACCCGAGCCTTCGTGAACTTTGGTCTGATGCACATCCCCGGCACCGGCCGCAAGAACACCACCGAAATGTCCTTCTGGAATTTCAAGGGAAAGTCCTACACTATCGGCCGCCAGTACCCCCCGGAACGACTCCAGCCCATAAAAGAAAAGAACACCATCAACATCAAGAACGAATACCTGATGGAAAACAAGCCGGGCAAGGGACACCGTGTACTGTTCACTGCCGACAAGAACGGCAAGTGGTTCCTGGACCTGACATTTGAATCCGCGGAACAGGGCAAAGTCTTGGGCGACGGTGTCTGGAAAGTGGGTAACGAAAAATTCGGACAATACATCCACATTCCCTATGGCCGCGTATCCGGCCGCATCGGCTATAACGAAGACACCCTGACGGTGAAGGGCTATGCCTACATGGATCAGACCTGGCAAACGGTTCAGGCCACGGACCTGGCCATCCGTTCCGTCAACTTCAGTACCAACAGCCGCAGCCCCCTTTATGCCGGCCGCATTTCCATGACCAAGGACGGAAAGCTACTGGGCTACGCCATTTACAATGGTGCCGAGGGAACGAAGGTTGTCACCCCCAAGGAAGTGAAGGAAGGCGATGCCGCCTATAACGGGAAGGACTTCCCGAAGGGTTCGTTAAACTTTTTATGGAACGAAGAGAACATTCCCCAATTGCAGTTTAATGCCGCCAAGCCTTTCCAGAAGGCTAGTATCCTGGACAAGGTGGACGGCTGGTTCGCCAAGAAGGCTTTCAAGATTGCCGCAGGCGGCGAGGTGTTCTTCTACCGCGGACGTAGCGACTTGAACAGCGGTAAAAAACTGGATTGGTGTATTACAGGAGCCAAGGACTAACCTGGCAAAGATGTTATGACAAAATTTCGCCCTTGTATAGACCTGCACGACGGCAAGGTCAAGCAGATTGTAGGAAGTTCCCTAAATGATTCGGGAGCGGGCCTCAAGACCAACTTTGAAACGGACCGTTCTTCTGCCTGGTTCGCCGAACTTTACAAGAAAGACGGCATCAAGGGTGGACATGTCATTATGCTGGGCAAGGGAAACGTTGAAGCCGCAAAGGCTGCCCTGGCCGCTTACCCCGGCGGACTGCAAGTAGGTGGAGGCATCTCTGCCGATAACGCCAAGGAATATCTGGATGCAGGTGCAAGTCATGTCATCGTCACCAGTTGGATATTCCCCGAAGGCAAACTGGACCGCGAACGCCTGGAAGCATTGGTCGCTGTAACCGGCAAGGAACATCTGGTTCTAGACCTGAGCTGCAAGCGCACCAACGAACCCGGCTCCGAACCCCAATGGAGCATTGCCACAAACCGCTGGCAAACCCTTATCGATATTCAAATTACGCCAGAAAACCTGCAGGACCTGGCCCGCTATTGCAATGAATTCCTGGTTCATGCCGCAGACGTCGAAGGCAAGCAGCAGGGCATGGACGACGACCTGATCCGGTTCCTGTCTAAGCATAGCCCCATCAAGGTCACCTACGCAGGTGGCGCCAAGTGCCTCGCCGACCTGGAACATTGCAAAGAAATTTCTGACGGAAAAATTGACCTCACCATCGGAAGCGCCCTGGACCTTTTCGGTGGCAAAGGAGTAAAGTATGACGAATGCGTCAAATTCAACCAAGCTCAAGGCTAACGAAAAGTTGGACAGCCGCCCGAATATTTTCGGACGCACCGTCACCAGTACTTTCCGCAAGGAATACGGCATCAAGCACAAGCCCCCTGGCAACATTCGCACTTGCTGGATTCCGCCCATCGTTTTCGGTTCCGCCCTGCTGAACCTGCCCAAGCTTCTGAAGCTTCGCTTTCACCTGAAGAAGGAACGCAAGGAACGTCTAAGCAAGAATCCAGACGACGTTAGCGTGCTGTACTACTCCGACAACCTGGATGAGACTAACGGCATCGCCAACAACCTGCGCAACGTGATTCCCTATATGCGTGCTCACGGTCTGAAAGCCTTCCTGGCAGGCAGCGCCTTTAATACCCGCCCCTGCGGCGTGGTCGAAAACAGCTACTGCATGTTGCTGCCCCGCATGTTCAGCATGGAACAGCTGGGATACGCCAACAGCGAACTGGCTATCCCCCGCGTAGGTCCGGTACTCCGCTTGATGAAGCGCTACCCTGTAGACATTATCGAGCTGGAAACTCCCAGCCCTGGAGCCTGGCTGATTGCCATTTGCGGTATCATTGCCGGCGTGAAGGTCATGAGCCATTACCGCACCGACGTTCCCCAGTACACCCGCACCTTGGTGAAGGCCAAGTGGATGCACGCCTACGTGCTCTGGCTGATGCAGGTATTCTACTGGATGGCCCGCCCCGTCATTAGCCCCTGCGACGACTATTCCGATGCCCTGGTAAATGAGCTGAAGGTTCCCCGCGACCAGGTGAAGCTGATGCCCCGCGGACTCCCCCTGGAACGATTCCAACCCGATATGCGCGGCAAGGGAACCTGGGAAAAGTTCGGCAGCACTCGCGAACAGCGTAAGGTTCGTTTCGCCTTTATCGGTCGAATCTCCAAGGAAAAGAATCTGGAATTCCTGAATAACGTGTGGAAGAAATTCGCTGCCCGCCACGACGACGTGGAACTGATGTACGTTGGCTACGGCTGGTATCTGGAAGAAATCAAGAAGTACTTTGAAGGGGACAAGTCTGTCAGCTTTGCAGGCGAGCAGGGTGGCGAAACCTTGTCAGGCCTGTATGCCGACGCTGACTTCTTCCTGTTCCCCAGTACCACGGACACCTTCGGAAATGTGGTGGTAGAAGCCATGTCTACGGGAACTCCGGCTGTGGTCAGCAACTATGGCGGCCCCCGCAATATCGTAGACAACGAAAAGTACGGCTGGATTCTCCCCATCGAAGAAGACAAGTGGCTTGACGCTCTCGAAAACTGCCGCACCCTGAAACTGGAACGCGAATCCGGCTACGAACAGATGCGCAAGGATTGCCATGAACGCAGCAAGCGTTACACCCTGGAAAATTCCAGCAAGTCCCAGTTCGAATTCTTCCGTCAGGTGGCAAAGAAGCACTACAAGCTGTAAGGTTCGAGGCACGAGGCCCCGGGTTTCAGGTACGAGGTATGAGGCGGAGCCTGCGGCTCCTTTGAGCTAGATAATCGCGCCGAAGGCGCCTAATCTTAACTCACCGCTCAAAACTCATTGCTTACAACTCTTCACGGTTCACTCTTTATGTTTTCTCGCGAATTAAAGAGACTGCGCGATTGGTTCATCAAGAATGCGGCGGAACTTCCGTGGCGTCCTTCCGATGTTTGCGATTTCCGTGATCCCTATGCCGTGTGGATTAGCGAGACCATGTTGCAGCAGACCCAGGTGTCTACAGTAAAGGATTACTTCACGCGATGGATGAAGAGATTCCCGAATGTGAAGACATTGGCCGCCGCCGAGGAAGAGGAAGTCTTTAAGTACTGGCAGGGACTCGGGTATTACAGCAGAGCCCGCAACATCCTGAAGACCGCAAGAATCGTAACCGAAAATTGCGCTGGAGTTATGCCCGCCACCCGCAAGGAACTGGAAGCATTACCAGGTATCGGCGCCTACACGGCAGGAGCAATTCTAAGCCTCGCCTACCACAAACCTGAAGCCATCCTGGATGGAAATCTAGTCCGCGTATTTTCGCGTCTATACCTGCTGGATTTTCTGCCGACGGATTCCCGCGACAGTAACGAAACTTATTGGAACTACGCCCGCGAAGTATCGGACCACCCCAAGGGATTTCTGCATAACGAAGCCCTGATGGAACTGGGCCGCACCACATGCAAGGTAAAATCCCCCGAATGTGAAAACTGCCCTCTACGCAGCGAATGCAAGGCCCACGCCGAAGGCCTCACACCATCATTTCCGCCATCCAAGAAGCACTTGCAAAAAGATTGGCACGGAACAGTCCTCGTAATCGAAAGCGCAGACAATAAGATTCTAACAGTTCACGGCGGGCAGAAATTCTTTAACAATCAGTTTGCGCTCCCCCACTACGAATCCCCGAGAAATGCGACGGTGGGTGTCCCTGCGGAAATGGCCTGCTATGGCATTACGGAATCTGCGGAACTTGTAGAGGATTGCGGTTCCTTTAAGCATAGCATTACCGTACATAAGATGGACTGCCAAGTCCTTTATATAAAGTTAGCGGGACCATCCTGCGAACCCCATATAAAAAACAAAATGGAAATCCGCTGGATTGAAAAAGCCAGCGCCACAGAGGCACTGGCCAATAGTTTCAGCCTTAAGGCATTGAAGCTGGCTAAGGTTATTCCCTAGAAAGTTTTCTTTGCGGAACAGATAAAGCGTAAGGAGTTGTTGCTTGCGTTGGGAGCTTCCATGGTTTCGCTAGCCAAGACGTGCATCAAGGTTCCCGTCAGGTAAATCCCCTGCTTGGGGAACTGCTGTTCGAAAGAGGCATCCCAATACCAGTCGCCCTTGACCTCCAGAGGATTGGCGAAGCGGAGGTTCCACTGGGCATCGCTGCGATAATGGATAGAATGGCTAACCTTGAAGGACTTTCGGATAAACCAGTCGGCGGCAAAGCCAACATAGTATTCAGCAGGGCTCACTTCGGCTTCGCCAAGGTCACCATCGATGCGTTCAAATCCGGCTGAGGCCTTGAAGTTGAAAATCTTTTCGTACCACATGCCAAGCCAGAGTTCTGCAGTGACACCCTTCAGCCAGGAGTTGATTCGACCTACATCGCCATAGCGGACTTTGAATTTATTGTCCTCGGCGTAACGTTCAACTTCAAAGGTTTCGGCACCGTATTCGGTCCACACACTGGCACGGCCACCTACAGCTACATTGCCCATGGTATCGACAAAGGCCATGTAAGCCTGCAGCAAATTCATCTGTCCATCTGCGGTCAGGTTGATTTCTTCCTTGCCGTAGATTTCCTTGGTATCGGCCAGAGGATTCAGGCGGGTGGCAGAAATATTCTTTACGCCAACCAGCGAACCCATATCCTTGGGCGTGGGAGCGTAAAACTGGATACTATCCTGCACCATCCAGTCACGTTCATTTATACCGAACATCACATCGGCAGTCAAACGTTTAACTGGTTGAATGCGCAGTTCCATGAAGGGCCAGAAAACTCGATCCTCTTCCAGTTCCGTGTATACGGCTCCAGAATCGTCAACGGCACGGAAGGCCAAGCCAGCAGAAATCTGGAACACTCCATCCTTGCAAGCCTTTCCGCATCGGTAATAAACGGATCCGTTCAGTTCCTTGCGGGTGCCGCGTTCCTCTTCCAGTTTGTTCTGATATTCAGCATCTTCGTATGCCACGGTGAGGCTAAGATTCATCACATCGACACGGCCTTCTACGCGGGGTTTGTTATGAACCGGAAGCCAGCGGGAAGTTTCAGAGAAAATCCAGTAGTATTCCTCACCAGCCAAAACGGAAGCGTCGATCAAGGAGTTGGCGTAACCGAGACCACCGTAGGCAGAACTGAAGAGAGGCCAGTTTTCACCAAAATGAGAATAACTATCATCCACCATTTTTCTTCGAGAAGGCATATACTTCTGAGAAAAATGGTCATCCTGGAAAAGTCGTGCCGTAGCCCAGAAGCCGTGGAAACTGGGAGTCCTGAAACCACCTTCCAGAATAGGAGTGTAGTTCGTGGGGCGATCCTTTTCTGAGGTAATGAAATCCTGATAGAGCATATCGCCCAGCTCGTTTCCCGTCTTCATCCAGATAGAGGGAGCCATGGGAGTCCAGGACATAATTCCTGTCATGCGATTGAAAAGCAGACGGTCGCGCAGCTTGGCAGGGCTCCACAATTCACTTTCGGAATGCATGCCGCCAGCGCCCAGGATTCGATCATAGATAAAAGTGGGGCCACCAATAAGGAACGTTCCGTCAGCGCGGAGTTCTGCTTCCATGCCTTCCATTTCTGCGGGGATAATGGAGGGAACCGTTTCAGTAGCAAAGGCAGCGACACTGGTCAGGAGAAAAGCTTTCAAAAGGTGTTTCATTACCAGAGACTCCTTTCAACATAAATACCGACAGTCAGAACGTCAGATCGACGAGGCAAGGTCCAAATTTCTTCGTAGATAACATTCAAACCGACATTGAACTTTTGGTATTTCCACAGCGGAACACTAAAGCGTCCGTACCAGCCGAATTCGGTTTCGTTATCCCCCAGGGTGCCACCCGGTTTTCTGTAAAGTTCATCCTTGTCCACACCATCATCCAGGTCAGCGCGAACCCAATTGCAGGCGAAACCCGCTCCCAGGACAATGGGGCGAATCTTGGACCACTTCCAATCCAAGCCCAGGCGACCTGTAAACTGATGAGCACCATCAAAGGAGATGTCATCGGGGCGAGGCTCGAAATAGGAATAGTTAAACATGACGATACCGTCTACGTTATCCCAGTAGGTATAGCGGAAACTGATTCCTGCATAATAGGTATTCTGTACAGCATCGGCCAAGGAACCCCAAGGGTAAACTTCACCACCTTCAATAGCCAGGTAGGCCTTGGAGAAAGCTACGTCTGTGGGGTTCTGAACCAAGTCTGCTGGGGTCTGGGACAAAGCCATAGACACCGCAAGAGCCAACAACAAGAAGATCTTTTTCATAAAACCTCGTTAGGTCTACGGGTTCTTTACAAGAGCCTGGGCAAAGAAACCGTCAAAGCGGGAATCCTTATTGGCAGGAAGCACAGGGTCTCCAACCTTCACAAATTCAGAATGAGCCTTCACGAAGCGATTCACCACCTGGGTGGTTTCCAGCGGATCGGGGCTACAGGTGGCGTACACCAGGCGACCGCCAACAGCAAGGCGGGTGGCAGCAGCTTCAAGAATGCTGTACTGCAGTTCAGCCAATTCCTTAAAGGATTGAGGGCTCAAACGGTATACCACTTCGGGGCGGCGGGCAAGAACGCCCATGTTGCTGCAGGGAACATCCAAAAGAATTCGATCATAGGCAGAAGCCAATCGGGTGGAACCGCCAATATTCTTTGTAGCCTCAGCAGACTTCAGAGAAAGAACATCGATACAGGATGTCTTAATGTTGGCAAGGCCCAGACGCTTTGCCAAATCCTGCATTTTCGCCATACGGTTTTCAGAAACATCGCTGGCGAGAATATCCAGACTGGGGTCCATTTCGGCCATGAGGGCGGACTTGCCACCGGGGGCGGCACAGGCATCCCAGACTTTTAAACCCGACTTAAGATCCAGCAGTTTAACCACTTCGTATGCGGAAGGATTCTGCAGACTGAATTCACCCTTGGCGAAAGAGTCCGATTCCAGAACCGCTTTCAGCTTCGCATTTTCGGGAACCTCGATAAAACGGTCATACAGGATAGAGGCGTTCTCGAAGCCAAGCTTCTGAGCCAACTTGGGAGCGTTAGTCTTCTGCAGGTTTACGCGAAGCCATTCTGCAGGGCGGGTCAAAGTAGTGCGGGCAATTTCTTCGGCGCGGTCGCCACCGTAAATATCAAACCAGCGACGTACCAACCATTCAGGCACAGAGTTTTCGATGGAAACCTTACGGACTCGCTGAGGAGGCAGTTCCGGCAAGCCGTTGCGACGGGCTCCGCGAAGAACTCCGTTTACAAGGCTGGCGGTTCCATCCCCAAGGCCAACAGCTTTTGCAAGGTCAGCACTTGTGGCAATGGCGGCGTAATCAGGGACGTTCATGTACAACATCTGCACAAGGCCCATTGCGATAATGGTACCCGCTTCTTCAGAAGGCATGCGCTTGGTCAAATGCTTGATGACGTACAGCAAGTACAAATACCTGCGGCACACGCCCAAGGCAAGTTCCATGGCAAAAGGAGAAAGTCCACCTTCCTTGATGAAAGCACCATCCCTCTGCCACTGCAAAAGAACGCGGTAGGCGTCCTTACGTTCCTTCAGGGGATCCACATATTTCTGGCCTTGTACCGCGTCCATCTTAGCCTCTAGCAAAAGGAAAGTCCATCATGATTCTGGATGCCACGCATAAAGTCAGCCACCGGCATAGGCTTCTTGCCTTCTGCCTGAATTTCAATCACTTCCAGAAGACCTTCACCGGTACCCACATAGAAACGTTTGTCCTTGAAGGCCACTGCGCCCGGAGTCAGGCTGGGGCCGTTTTCCGGAGTGTCGGTGACGCGGAGGTAAACCATGCGGCCACCCAGCTTGCCATATCCACCGGGCCACGGATTGAAAGCGCGAATGCGGTTGTGAATGACGCGAGCCGGCAGGTTGAAGTCAATGAGACCTTCTTCCTTCTTCAGCTTGGGAGCACCAGATGCCTGGGCGTGATCCTGGGTCAAATCCTTTTCGGTACCGGTAATGAGCTGGTTGATAGCATCGTCCAGAGCTTCGCAACCGGGAGCCACCATCTTTTCCAGCAAGGAGGCGGTAGTGTCCTGATGGTCGATAATGATTTCGCGCTGGGCAAGAATAGGACCGTGGTCCATCTTTTCGTCCAGGCGGAAAACGGTAACGCCAGTAGCAGGCAGGCCGTCGGCAATGGCGCGCTGCACAGGAGCGGCTCCACGATACTTAGGCAACATGCTGCCGTGAACGTTCACTGCGCCAAACTTTGCTACACCCAGGATGTTCTTGGGCAGGATGGAGTAAGCCACCACCACAAAAAGATCTGCACCAAAGGCGCGGAGTTCTTCTTCAAATTCCGGAGCCTTCAAGTCCACAGGCTGCAACACCGGCAGGCCATATTCCAAGGCCAGGCTCTTTACCGGCGGAGGGGTCAGAACGCGGCCACGACCAGCGGGGCGATCCGGCTGAGTTACAACACCAACTACATCAGCGAAGTCACTTTCTTTCAAGTGCTTCAAGAAACAAGCCGCAAATTCCGGCGTACCCATAAAAACGATTTTCATAGAAGACAATGTAGAAAAAGGTGTGAGGTCGCTTCGCTTTGAGGAGTGAGGTCGGGCGCATTTGCGCCCTTGGAGGTGTTCAGCAAAAAAAAGACACCCCAAAGTGAATGCCATAGGCATGAACGGCCCCATACCTCAGAGCATCCGAAGGATGCGACCTCATACCTCGCACCTCATTGCTATATTTGGCATCGCTATGAGAATACCTCTTCAAATTGCCGTAATTTTCGCCATTTGCCTGGCAGGCGAATTTCTGAACCGAGTGGTTGGCATCCCTATCCCGGGCAACATTCTCGGCATGGTTCTGCTCCTTATATTACTTTGTACTAAAATTCTTAAACCGGAGCAGATTTCCGGCGTTTCCAGTTTCTTCTTGAACCATCTGGCACTTTTCTTCTTGCCGCCAAGCATCGCCATTATGACCGTTGGCGACGACATTCTTAGCCAGTGGCCCACCCTACTCCTTCTTTGCATTGTGCTGACGCTCATCAGCTTGGCAGCCACCGGCCTTACCACGCAGTTTCTCATTGGCCGTCAAGAAAAGCGCCTAAACATCGAACAACTTGAAGATGAAGAGATGAAGCAAGCCACCAGGGGGAAGAAATGAACACCATCATAAACTCGCCCCTGTTCGGAATTTTCTTGACCTTGGCCGCCTTCGAAGTGGGCGTGGCTCTGAACAAGAAATTCAAGTACTCCATCTTGAACCCGCTGCTCATCGGCCTCATTCTCATTGTGGGATTCCTGATGATTACGGGAATCAGCTACGACAGCTACAAGGTAGGCGGCGACTACATTTCCATGATGCTTGGCCCCGCTACTGTGGTTTTGGCCGTTCCCTTGTACAGGCAGCTGGGCAACCTCAAAAAGCACTGGCTCCCGATTTTGGCAGGCATCGCCGTCGGTAGCCTCACTTCCATTTTCTGCGTGGTGGCCACTTCTAAATTGGTAGGCCTTAGCAGCACTTTAATGCTTTCATTGGTTCCCAAGTCCATTACCATTCCCATGGGCTCCGTGGTTTCCTTGCAGATTGGCGGCATTCCCAGCATTACCATTATTTCCATCGTGATTACGGGAATTACCGGCGCTGTCACCGCCTCTGTGGTTTGCAAGTTTTTCCACATTAAGCACAAGGTGGCCCAAGGTATCGCCATCGGTACTGCAAGCCATGCCCTAGGCACCACCCGCGCCATGGAAATCGGAGAAACCCAAGGCGCCATGAGTTCCCTAGCTATCGGCATCGCAGGAATTTTCACGGCCGTCGTGGCGCCACTGCTGCTGCAGTTAATCGGTTAACCGCCCGTTGATCAAATTATTCGCCCGTATAATTCTGGCTTTCTCGGCAGGCTTTTTCCGCCTGTTCAATGGAATATTTCGTATAAGTCTCGCGAGGGGGCCAAAGGCTATCACTCATTTTTTCCATAGCGTAGGCCTTAGGCACATTTGAAATATCCGCATTGCAGAAACTCATACTTCGACGCGTTTGTTTCTGAAAATCGTGGACAACAATGCCGGTGCAATATCCATCCAAAACGCTTACAGCAGTCCATTCACTTTCGTAAGCCATCATTGCTTCCCTCAGTCTCTTTGCTATGGAGGACTTCTCTTGATTAAGCAAAATCCAAGGAGTAACAATCTTTTCCAGAGGTTCCGTATATTCAGGATTCCAATCCTTGTTGTCTAAAACATAGGGACACAGGTCATACTTGACTTGATAGTAAACAGAATCAACTTTTCCTCTAATTTTCAGACTAATATCATCATAATAGGATCCTCGGCCAAGTCTAATTTCAAAATCAAATCCTTCCGATTGTTCCATTTCTTCCTTTGAAATCACAGACTCGGAATATGAGCCATACTCCTCAGCCAACAACGCCCAGCCAAAAACAACAACCAACGCAAAGGAAACAACGAATGATACGGGAAAAACAAGCCAATGGAGTTTTTTCTTTCGTTTAAACACTCGACCAAACGCACTTGTCGCCAAAAAGACCGGTACTATGGCAGCAAAGCAAATCACGGGAGTTATGTTCTTCCACAGATCAAAAACATCAATGTACTGGGCTCTAAAGACAGCCCAAGCAACAGTTCCCAAAACAAAGGCCGTCAATATTGACCAAAGAACAGCACCCAGTTTCTTAAAGCGGGTCTGGGAATTCATAAAGGAAAACAAGAATCCCAGCCACAGAGGAATGCTTATAACCAAAGCCAAGGCTAAATCAAAGCACACCAATTTGGCATCTTGAAATTCGTACAGAAAACAACCCAACATTTAAGTCTACTTCCCCACGAGAATTTCAGAGATGACGCTTTCGCCGTCCGGCAGGTTGCAGAGTTTTTTCAGGTCGTCTTCGTAGAAGAAATGAGGGCTGCGGACGGTCTTGTTCAGCACACGTCCAGACAGGCTCAAGGATTGCAGAATGTACCCCGCATTCATGTTCAGGTAGCGGTAGGCGCGCTCTCCCAGCAAGTTGCAGGCTTCCTTCAGGTCGGCAGTAAGCACCACGGCAAAGGCCGCATTTTCAACCTCTTCGGGAACAACATGACACTTGACGAATTTCTTTGCCGCCACCACTCCGCCCTGCATGTAAATAGACTTGCGTACAGGCACATAGCGGTACACGCCGGGGAACACGAACATCACGTCAAAAACCACAATCCAGATTTTTAACAGGCCTGCGCCAAACAAGTTGATTTTGCCCTGTTCCAGCCAGCGCAACATACTGGAAAATTCATCCAGGTCAAAGGAAGTTCGCTTAAAGGGAATTCGCCTCTGCGGAACCTTCCCAAGATCATTCACCACTTGACCATAAAGTTTGCTGTCATATCTTGCAGGAGTCAAGGGAAACTCATCCCCAGGCAGGGCTTGCGTAGCAAGGCGACGCACACGGATGCACTTGCTCAAATCTTCAATGCACTCTCCACGATTCTGGCGCATAAATCGGGACGGGTAACGGCTAGAGGCACTTACACAACCCGCATCAAAACTGGCACCAGGCTCCGCCGCCATCAACAAGGGATCCGCCTCGCTGCGATTGGAGTATGCCGACTCCCCAACACCATCGTCAATGGAATCGTAAGCCAGTTCGCTATACTCCGGAAACACCGCAAGGCCCGCCAGAGGCACTTCCGTAGAAGGGAGTTTCAGGGAAACAGCCACCTGGTCATCCACAAAACCGCCCAAGGGGAAAACCTTCGCCCCCTTGGCCTTGGCATGCAGCATCACGCTTCCCACACAGGCACCCACATCTTGCAGAATTCGAGAGTAAGCCCCTTCCTTGAAACGACACACAGATCGTTCCAAAATCCCAGTAAACAGATACAGAATCGGAGTGTCCAGCAAAAAATCCTTATGGGGGAACGCCTCGGCCAGACGTTTCATTTCATCTTTTCCGCCGATTTTTACCAGCTGTCCCGCCACATTGGGAGCACCGCTACGGCCATCAGCATCATAGGCATAAATGCCATCGGGGAAATTGCGCCCCCGAAGCACCACATATACGCCAACTTGTTCCATCCCATCAGACGAAACATAACCGAAAGAGGGAACCTCCCCTTCGTGAACATCAATACGATTGCAACCGGAATACCGACGGTCAGAAATCTTCTGACGTTCCCAATGTAACGCTGCAGCACCAGCCGCCTTTTTAGACGTCTTCTGTATGGACTGGTGATAATACTCTGTGTAAAACATTAGGAAACATAAAACAATATAAAAACATTAACTACAGTTTTGATTCTTTATTCTTTTTAAAAGGGCAAAAAAGCCCCCTCCAATTATATTTTTACATCGGAAATACAATGTCTAATTTCATCAAAAACTCTTTACGAGGATAAAATGAATCTTAAGCTGAAATCTCTGGCAACACTCTCTGCAGCAGCCACCTTCGCCCTCATGGCAACTGCTTGCGGTGACAGTTCTTCTTCCGGTGCCAATTCCGACGATCCTGCAGTTCTCCCTGCAGATACCACTAGCGGAACCGGCAACACCACGCCTGTAGACACTTTGCCGGCAGGGGAAACCCCCGTTGACACTACGACTGTTCCTGTTGTTCCGGGCGACACCACCGTCGTTCCCTCAGACACCACTGAAGAGTTCGTGTTGACCATTCCTGAAGAAGCCACCGAGATTACTCCGGCCATCAACATCCCCGCAGAAACCGGCATCGGCCTCCTGGTGGATGACTTCGAAGACGGTGACGGCGTGGCCCTGATTAACGAAGCAGGCTGGTACACCTATAGCGACAAGGACAACAAGGGCAATTCCACCATCCTTACCCCGGTAGACGATAACGGCTACCCCAAGGCACGTCGTTCCGACAACGGCACTGATTACGCCTTTGCAGTCTACTATAACCTGGACAAGGGTGATTACGAATATGATCCGTATGTAGGCTGGGGCGTCTATATCGCCAGCAACGACATGGATTTTACCAAATACGGCGGAGTTACCTACTGGTTCAAGGGTGACGCTCATGAAATCCATGTAGAAATCTCTGACGTTGAAGACTACGACGTACATCTTGCAACTGTCAAGGCATCCCGTGTGTGGAAGAAGGTGGAAGTCCGCTTCAAGGACCTGACTCAGGGTGGCTGGGGCGAAAAGGTTGAATTCAACGCAGCCCATATCGAAAAGATCAGCTTCCAGGCCAAGGGTAAGGCAAGAATGGACTCCGTTCTTATCGACAACCTGTACCTGCAGGACACCAGCGAAGTGGCTAAGGACGTGGCCGACATGACCATCAAGGATCCTGAATTCCCGGAAAACGTCATTGGCGACATCACCATCAGCAACCCGCTGCAGGCAAAGGCAATGCAGTTGCTGGACAAGGGCATCAACATTACCAACTGGCTCGAAGATGCAAATTACACCTTCAATGGCAAGTTCAAGTTTGACGAAAGCGACATCAAGCTGATGGCCGAAAATGGAATCAAGGCTCTGCGCCTCCCCATTGACCTGGATGCTTACGCCACCAACCGCGACGACGTCGTTGCCGGTAAGGCCGCCGCCCTGGAATTTGACGACAAGAACCTCTTCGCCGTTCTGGATTCCTTCGCCACCTGGACTGAAAAGGCAGGCATGTCCTTCGTTATCGACTACCATGAATACGACAACGGCTACAACAAGGAAACCGCAGCCGATCCCCAGTACGTAACCATGATGGCAAACGTCTGGAAGCATGTGGCCCAGCACTATGCAAGCAACAGCCGCGAAAGCATCTTCTTCGAACTTTTGAACGAACCGGATATGTCCAACGGCGCAGTCACTTCCGCCTCCTGGCGCAAGGCTGCACAGGAAATCATCGACTCCATCCGTACCGTCGACAAGAACCACATGTTGGTCTTCGGCGATGCAGAATGGTACTCCATCAGCAACCTTGCCAAGGGCGAACCGCTGAACGACGACAAGATCATCTACGCCGTTCACACTTACGATCCGTTTGAATTCACCCACCAGGGTGCAAGCTGGAGCGACACCAAGACCATCAAGAACCTGATGTTCCCCTACGACAAGGAAAAGTGGAGCGAATACTCTGCAGACTTCGGCGTAACCAAGTCCACCGTAAGCTATATCAAGTCCAACATCAAGAATTACTACAAGCGCGGCAGCAAGGAATTCATCATGAGCGTTGTCCTCCCCGCCAAGAATTGGGCTGTAAAGAACAACGTTCCGGTGATCATCAACGAATTCGGTGCACTGAATACCGGTGCCGACGCACAGTCCGTGCTGAACTACATGACCGCTCTCCGCGAAATCAGCGAAGAACTTGAAATTCCGCTGCAGCACTGGGGTTACACCGGTCAGTTCGCTCTCTTCGAATCCGCAGCAGGTTCTCAGCAGGGCACCAAGCTGATCGACGGCATGAAGGAAGCCTACTTCGGCAAGTAATTCGATCTAGAAATTCATTCTCCTCCTAAACACGAAAGACCGTCTCTTATGGGACGGTCTTTTGGTATTTACGACCCCTAATTTTTATAGATTTTAGAGGAATAGATAATTTGGATTTTTATTTTGAAAAAGCTGATAAAAAAACGCATACATAAAACGAGACTTGTGAAAAAGCTGGTAGGTTCCGTAGCCCTCTTTTCGGCGACGGTCATGGCCGCAGGTTTTTACGGCAACCAGAGCGATATCAAATGGAAGACTGCAGGAACACAGCACTTCCAATTCCATTATCCCGCAGAATACACCGATCACGCGGCCAAGGCATCGGCTTACGCCGAGGCTGTCTACGACAGCGTCGTCGGTCGTTACCACGACCTGCCCGGCCGCGTAAACGTCACACTGAACAACGCCCTCTACAGTAACGGCAGCGCCATCCCCAGCGAAAACGCACTGAACCTGTGGCTCACCAACTGGGACTTTAAGGTTCGCAGTTCCCATGGCTGGCTCACCGACGTGGTGACCCACGAATTCAGCCACCTGGTCAGTATCGAAAGCGGAAGCAAGTTTAACCCCCACGTATACGGCCTTCAGCTCAGCTACACCGACTATTACAACGAACGCACCACCAGCGATTTCGCCAGCCTGCTGCCCTTCACCCTGCAGCCCCTCTGGCTTGCCGAAGGTACGGCACAATATGAATCCAGCCGCATGGGCTTTGACGGATGGGACACCCACCGTGACATGCTCCTCCGCGTGGCCGCCCTGAACGACAGTCTGCTCAGCCTGGAATACATGCACGACTTTTCGGACAATTCCCTCTTTGCGGAATTGGGCCCCTACACTCAGGGATTCGCCCTGGTCCGCTACATCGACAAGCATTACGGTGAAGACGCAGTCCCAAAAATCTGGGAAAACCTTTCTAAATACCAGCGCATGACCCTGGATGGTGCCATCAGAAACGTTCTTGGCATTAGCGAGCAGGAACTTTACGACGCCTGGAAAAAGGAAATCACAGAAGCTTACACCGCGCAGAAAGACTCCCTGGGAAAACTGGTCGAAGGCACCAAGCTTACCGAAGACGCTTTCTGGAATGACTTTCCCATCGTAGCAGGCAAGCACCTCTACGGCGTTTCCAACTTTGGCGGCGCATGGTTTGATGGCGGCCTGTTCAAGATGCCTCTCGAAGAGGAAAAGGACCGCACCGAAGCAAACAAGGATAGTTCCGCCGTAGATACCGCCAACGTAAAAGTGGAAATTGGAGAAGTGGACATCGAAGGCGCAGACAGCACAATCGACATATCCGATTTCGCAAAGACAGGATTCAAACTGAAAAAGGCATGGCTGGATAAGGGCATCGACGTCTACGAAGATTCCGTCCGCGGACCTATGCTAGCCTACGTCACCTACCAGAACCGCGACAAGGATGGCCACGCCCATTTCGACATCGCCGTAGCCGACACCAACAAGAATGAAATCACGGTATCCTACCTGACAGATGCAGTATATCCTGCAATCGATCCTCAAGGTACAACCATCGCTTTTGTCCGTCGCGAACCCTACAGCACACGCTTCGTCCTGAGTAAGGTTTCCTTCCCCAAGGATCTTAAGGATTACGAAACGGAAGAACCAGTAGACTTGTACGTTCCTGATTCCAGCCTCCGGTACTATAACATCTATAGTCCGAAATTCAGCCCCGACGGAAAGAAGATTGCTTTCGGCTTCTTCGATAACGAAACCCGCGGCATCGCCCTGCTGGACTCCGACGGAAAGAACTTCAAGATTATCAGTAACACGAAATTTGACGAACGTGACGTAAACTGGCTGAACAACGAAAAGATTGTCTTCTCCAGCAACAGAAACGGAATCTTCAACCTTATAGAGAAGAACATCAATACCGGTGTAGAGCACGCCCTGACCAACGTAGTTGGTGGCGCATTCACTCCGACCCTGGCAGGGGATACACTGTACTATACCAACTACGACAAGGACGGATTCTCCCTGTATAAGTTGGCCTACAGCATTTTTGTTCCCGCATCTTCAGACACAACAGTTAGCGTTACCCAACGAGATTCCACCATCCAGATTGCAGATACAACCTGGAGCGTCTGCAACGCTGACACAACAAGTGGCGACACCGCCCTCACCGATTCTACCGTCGCAGACTCCGTGGCACCCTGCACACCGCAGCCCTCCATCGCCCTCCGCGACTCCATCATAAAAATCGCAGACACCACCAGAACCATTACCTCCCACGAAGGTTCCAAGGAAATTGTTCTCAAGGGAGCCCCCTTACAGCGCGTGGTCAAGGCAATTGATTTCCAGGAATTGGAATTTGCAGGCATCGAAGAAGACTATAAGCCAATTCCGTCAGTTCCCCTGTTTGTTCCCATGGTAGCCTTCTCGGAAAACGCTCCGGACCTAACAGTCTTTGGAGACGGCCAAGTCAAGGCCAAGGCCGGTCTGGCAGTACTTCTCACTGACCCCCTCAAGAAGAACACCATCCAGATGGGACTCTTGCTGGAAATAGGTTCCGGCTTTGACTACATCAACGGAAGCGGTCTAAACCCCAGGCAAGAAAAGGAATTCTTCATTTCCTGGGAAAACCGCAGCACACCCATTGATTTGAGTCTCGCCTACTCCTACGCCAACTACACCAGCATGGACACCATCCGCTACGAAGATCCTCGAGCCTATGGAGATTCAATCGGCACCACCCATTATGCAGTCCCCATGCAATCCGTTATGGGTGCCGCAGGCTACAGCATTTTCAAGACCATCGACACGTTGCAATTCGCCCTCAGTTACGACTGGGCCAACTTCAACCTTTACGAAGACAACTTTGACTGGACTTACCAAAAGCGCGTTACCGCCTTATTCGCCCTTGGCCTCTATGGCGACCATAGCGAAGGCGGCACCGGAATTGACGGACAAGGCAATGGTCTGTTCCTTTACTATCAGACGT
Organism: Fibrobacter sp. UWH5; assembly: GCF_900142505.1. NCBI lineage: Bacteria > Pseudomonadati > Fibrobacterota > Fibrobacteria > Fibrobacterales > Fibrobacteraceae > Fibrobacter > Fibrobacter sp. UWH5. The sequence goes on from NZ_FRBB01000002.1 coordinate 185,710, forward strand.
CCAACTCGGATTTGTATCGTCCGGGAACATTCTCCGAAAGCTTTACCGTCGACGCCTCTGGCAAGATTACCCCCAAGTACAGGAACTTCACCCTGAACCAGGTGGGCATCGATCTCTACGGAAGTCTGCAGAGTCCCTGGACAGGAGCCCGCCTTGCAGCAGGCGGAAAAATCAACGGGATCTTCAAATGGCATACCGACACCAAGGAAGACACCCTGGACACCTACTATTATCTCCCGCTATTCCTGGAAGGTTACCCCTACCTCCGCAGTTCCGAAGACTATACCCTGGCAGGCACCAGAACCGCCATGGCCGAAGTCCACTACCTGTTCCCCATCTACAGCGACTGGCGCAAGTCTGCATGGATCTTCAGCACCCGCGATTTCTACTTCGACTTGTTCGCCCAGATTGGTGCAGCATGGAACGGCAGATGGTTCGATCCTCACAAAATGACCAAGGGCAAATTCTGGGATCGCGACGTAGGCCTGAGTTTCCGCTGGAGCAACAAGCTGTTCTATAGCATTCCCCTGGATATCAGCCTGACATTCGCCCGCGGCCTCAGTCGCATCGGTGAAGACGAAAATCTAGAGGGAGGCCGCAAGCTGAATCCTATCGACTTGCCCATCATTCCCGAATGCATCGCCCCCACCCGAATCAAGTTTGCGGTTGGCATGGGCTTCCTCAACACTTGGCAGTAGCCAATACCCACAATAGCAGAAAGACCTCCGCATCAGCGAAGGTCTTTTTAAATTACTTGTGAATTTGATTGGCCTCGTTAGGCAATAACTGTCCCGGACTTGTCCTTTGGGCATCCTCTCCCTTGAAGTTGGGATTAAAGGCCTTTAACTGAGCCTGTTTCAAATCAGCCTGAACATCCAACAAATGCATTTCCCACAGTCGCATGGCTTCATCCAGTTCCTGGCGGGCATTCAGCATAAATTCTTTCAGCTGATTCAGTTCCAGCATCTTTTCGCGTTTCATCATCCAGAGTTCTTCTTCCTCCGGCATGCGTTCAATATTGAACAGCAAGTTCAGATAGTCTTCTTCAGCCTTTCTATAGGCCTTATACATATCCACGTAAACCAGGTGGCGGTCGTCTACCATCGTCTGCTGAGGCGAGGGATGGCTAGCACAACCAGCCAACAAGGCCGCGACAAAAGCTGCAGGAACCAAGCGACGCATTACTCGTTACCCTCTTCGCCAGGCTTTATGGTATTGAACATACGTTCCACGGTAATATGGCTGGTGAAGGTCACCGTATCGCGAGTTTCCGGATTCACCATGGTATGGGTACCGACCTTGGTTTCATGAGAAAGGCAGGGGATACCGGTCTTGGGGTCAATCATGATTTCGTAGCGGGTCTGGTATTCAGCCTTAAGGCCCTTGTTATACTTCTTGAACTTTTCGTCTACGATCTTGGAATTGACATGCTGTTCCCATATGAAATAGGGGAAGCTTTCCGTTTCCTGCAAGTAAACCACATAATCCAGGCAGCGACGATGGTCGCGATTTTCAAAACCGCGGACAACCACAGAATCAACCTGGATCAAGGCGAAATTCAATCGGCCTTCATCCTTCAGCTTTTGCGTGATGTTTCCCTTGGCAGGAATTTCACCCACCAGCAGGTGATCCATTTCCCAGCGGTGCTTTTCGGCACGGGCCAGGTGAGGCTTAAATTCAGGATTCAGCAACTGTTCGTGCCACAGCTTGGGCATGGGCAGTTTCGTCACAATGCTATCGTAGCCTTCGTTCAGACCGTCAATGCTAACGACCTTGCGATCGATGGCAGCCAAGTCCACAGACTTTGCACGCCAGGCCAGAGCCGTCGGGTAATAGTTCTTCAGGTAGCCACTGGAATTGTCGATGACGTAATCCCTATGAACCTTGGTGGTATCGCCCGATGTAGAATACTGAATTTTCACATTGGTCAAGGTATGAGTACCAACGCGTTCGTCACCCTTTTCATCGAGAGTGGTGATATAGCTTTCGGCAATCATTTCCATTTTAACCGGTTCCGAAAGCGTATAGTTCATGGTCACGGGAAAATCACCGCAAGCCACCAGGGCTGCACTCAAGGCAATGGCGGAACCCGCCAGGATCAAATTACTCTTCTTCATAAAATTAGCGGGTCTTTACAAGTTGAATATCCTTGGTAGCAAGCACTCGGCCATCGGCGCTAAACTCGATCATGACTGAACCGGGTTTGCGATGCTTGCACATTTCGCGGGCCAGCATCATGCCACCATGTCTAGACTTACCCTGCAAGGTATACACACCCATCTTTTCGGTAACCTTTACATCGCGAGACCAGATTTCGGCACCCTTCTGAGCCGTAGAACCTTCGTAAAAGGCAACCTTCAAGTTGGTAAAGTCGAAGTTCTTGCCATACTTGAACTGCACTACCATCTGGTCGGCCAAATCAAATTCACTGGTCGTATCGGCAACAACCATGGAGCCGGCATTCCAGTCACGGCCACAGACAATGGAAGGTTCTTCGGTAGTGCATCCGGCAAAAATTGCAAGAGCGAAAGCCATCATGGCAAGGAACAACTTTTTCATAACACCTCTTTTCTTACTATAGGTAAAGTAGCAAAAATGGAACATCTAATTGTGTAATAAAAATTTTAGCGGGACAGTACAAACATCATTTCCATATGGGGAGTCTGTGGGTAGAAGGCAAAACCTTCCGCCTGCTTCAAGCTGAACCCTGCCACAGCAAACTTGGCATAATCACGGGCTAAGGTGACGGGGTCGCAGGAAACATAAATCAGACGGTTTACGGAACTGGCAATAATGGCCTCCAGCGCCTCCTTGGGAAGTCCTGTTCTAGGAGGGTCCACAATAAGCGTAGCAGGAACATCCACCACATGGTTGGCCAGCCAGTCTTCGGCGGGGGCAGAAACATTTTCGCAGTTGGCGGTACCCGCCAGATTCACCTTGGCATGCTTAAGGCAACCGTCTTCACGTTCCACCGTCGTCACGCGTTTAAACTTGTCCTGCAAAAGGGCGGCAAAGAAGCCTACGCCGCTGAACAGGTCAATCAGCCATTCATCGCTGGATTCTCCGGAGGCGATACCAGCCTCCACAGCCTTACGAACGCTTTCCACCAGTTCCGGCAACAATCCTAAATTACTCTGGAAAAACACCGACGCATCGGACTCGATTTTCTTGCCGCAAATATCCACCACGCTGACCGCATTCTTTTCAAAATCGGACTTGGGCATACCGCGATAGAAATAGCTGACTTCGCCCGCACCGTTATCAAAGATGTTCAGTTCGCGGGCATCGCGGTTAGCGGCACAAAGTTCCCGACCGGCACCGTTCAGGAATTCATTCAGGGCAGGTGTCAGTACAGGGCACTTCTTGAAAGGCACCACATCGTTGCTTTCCTGACCGCGGAAACCGAAAGCTCCTCTTTCGCCCTTGCCGCGGTCGCCGCAATAAACTACGCGGGCACGATTGCGATATTCCCAAGGTTTACCAAAGTGAATTCTAAAATCGGCAGGCAGTTCCGTATGAGCCAGGCGCTTAAAGTTTTCCCGTTCCACACGTTCCATATATTCAATCTGCCTTGATGCATCCAGGTGCTGCAGGCTACATCCGCCGCACTTGCCATAATGGGGGCAAAACGGCTTTACGCGATCTGGAGATTCCTCTATGATTTCGATAGCCTTTCCGCGGGTAAAATCTTTCTTGGAAAAGGTTAGCAGAACCTTGCACAATTCCCCAGGCAGGGCTCCCTGCACAAAGCAAATTCGGCCATCGGGCAAACGGGCCATGCCATCGCCACCCTGAACCATTTTTTCGATCCGCAGTTCATAAAAGCGGGTTTCGCGGGATTCTGTTTTTCTACGGAAATTAGCCATAAATCAAATTCTAGGTTCGCTTGATGGTAGGCACACTAGCCAGCAATTTTTTCGTATAATCATCCTGGGGATTGGTCAAGACAACGTCGGCGTCGCCACGTTCAACCACCTTGCCAAAGTACATGACCAGGACTTCGTCACTTAACGCACGGACCACCTGCATATCATGACTGATGAACACGATGGAAAGCCCCAGGTCATTTCGCAGGTCATTCAACAAATGCAGAATCTGCGCCTGCACAGAAACGTCAAGGGCGCTTGTCACTTCGTCGCAAAGCAAAATTTTAGGCTGCACCATCAGACTGCGGGCGATGCACAGGCGCTGTCGCTGGCCACCGGAAAATTCATGAGGGAACTTGTCCAGGGCTCCATTGGGAATCGACACGCGGTCTAACAGTTCACGAGCCCGCTTCTCGGCTTCTTCAAAGGATGCTCCCCGAGCCACCACCGGCGCGGTCAAAATTTCAGAAACGGTCTGCCTCGGATTGAGACTGCTAAAGGGATCCTGGAAAACCATCTGCATCACGTCCGAAATGCGGAGTCCCTTGCCACCTGCGGCACGGCCCCCTTCCTGGCCAAAGACCTTGAAACTTCCGGAAGCAATGGGATTCAGGCCCACAAGGGCCTTTACAAGGGTAGACTTTCCACAGCCCGACTCCCCCACAATAGAAAGGATCTTTCCCTGGGGTAAGGTAAAGCTGACATGATCCACAGCCGTAAAGTAGCTCTGGACCTTGCTCAGAACGCCCCCGCGAATGGGGAACTTTACAGTCAGGCCATCCACCTCCAGGGCGGGGATAGAAGACGGGATTCCATTAGCAGATTCAGACATCTGTTATTTTTCCACTTCGCCATCGAGGCTAGCCAAAGCCTCTTGTACATTTTGTTCGGTTTTCAGGAGAATCTGGCGGCACTTGCGCAACAGTTCTGTCGCTTCCTGAACCTGGCCAGCCAATTCGTCAATTTCCATTTCGGAATTGTCAATCCGTTCCAAAATGGACTCCAGACGATCCATGGCATTTTTGTACTCAAAATTTTCTTCACTCATAAACAGGAATATAGAAGATTTGCTAAAATGTTTTGTATGGGAAAACTACTTTTCGCCCTATTTAACGCAGGTGCCGCCATCCTCATGGGAGCACTTCTTGTCGCATGCCTAGACATTCCCGACGCCCCAAGCACCTCTTCGGTCATCACAGGCGCGTCTGTCGTCGTAGAACAATTCGGCAAGCAGGACTCCACCCTTCGAAAAATCAATTCCAATGAGTCCTCGGCTCTAATTGCAAAGGTTCGACCCAGCAAGTATAAAGATGATGTTTCCTACTACTGGTATAACGATCAGGAACTTATTGATAGTGGACGGACATTCCCCATATCCTCAAAAAATGCCCTAGCAGGGCAGACAAATCCTAACCGCATCCCGAACAAGGTCGTCATTCACGATCAAGACGGCAATTCCATCGAGAGGGAATTCACAGTTATTATCAATGCACCCCCTATGTTGAGCGAGACAACCATTCCCTCCGACGGAGACACTCTAATCGGGGATCGCCACACCGCCTTTCTTTTCAAGTGGAGCAGTAGCGACAACGACAGGAACCAGCTGCTGGAACATGTGATTACAATCGACCACACAAATTATGCAGTGGGTGAACTCAATGAAATCAGGCAATCGGGACTTGCAAAGGGCAAGCACTCTTTCCGAGTCATTGTGACCGATCCCCTGGGCGATAGCGATACCACTTCCATAAGGACGTTCTACGTTAAAGAATCTTCCGGAGGTAAACAGTGAAAATAGCCTCCCTCCTCACCGCCCTTATTGCAATCGCAATTGTCGCCTGCACCGATTCCGACAATTATATTTTTGACGAACGCGACCACCAGGAAGTCCGGGTAGACGCCTTCATCACACAGACCTTTGACGAAACTTCCGTTCGAATCAAGAACGACACTGTCGCCCCCAACGATTCCCTGATTTTTCTGTCTTCTGTATATCCATCTAAAGCCATTCGCAGCCAGGATATCTTCTGGACCCTTGACGGAACTCCCTTTGCCACAGAGTATAGTTTCAAGGCTTCAGTCAAGACACCCGGCCTGCATAAAGTCGCATTCGTCCTGGTAGACTTCTTTGGCGATACCATCAGCGACACAATCACCCTCTATGCAGCCATTCCTCCCACACTGAACTTGAAAAAAATCATTCCGGCAAACAGCACCCAGGAAATTCCACCCAACGAAGACATCAACTTTTCCTGGTACACCACAGAACAAGACCGATACTGGGATACATATTACCACTTCGTCTTAAAAGAAGCCGTCCCGACATCCCAAAAAGACAACGGCATCATTCTGGACACAATCCTAAGTTCATCGACTTTCAGCTACAACAAAGGCCTTGCTCCACTCACCAAATACACTTGGTCTGTATCGGCCTACAACGAACTGGATATGAAATCCTCGCAATCCATCGAGGGTGAGTTCTATACCGCCGGCCTTTCGAACGAAAGTGGAATTCTCGCTACGGTCATTCCCCCGTCTAAACAGATTCCCCAATCTATCCAAGTCACGATTATCAGCAATTCCGGCGACACTCTGTACAGGGCAAAGGAATTTCACGCCGATTCCGCAGGAAGATTCTACATCAAGCCAATCACCCCAGGCAAAATAACATTCATCGTATCTGCCAGCGACACTCCCGACTTACAGCCAATTATAAGGGAAATTTCCCTTAAGGGAAATCAGGTATACAGCCTTGATTCGCTGCAGTTCGCCGACATCACGCCCCCAACAATTTCTTCCATCGACAATAAAGATACCCTCCTCCTCCAGGACACTTTGAATTTCATCTTAAAGGATGGCGGAGGCAACGTCGTACTTTCCACAAGTTCTGCAAAGCTTGACGGAAACATCATCCTGGATTACAACATTAGTAGAGACACCCTTAAGGTGATAATGCCCATCTCCAGCACATGGACCTACCGAATTCTATCCATTGAAGTTTACGATCAGAGCGGAAACAAGAGCACTCGGTACTTTTATCTGTACTCCGACAAAACATACAGAGAGGATCCATAATGAGAAAGCTATCCTTCTTACCGCTTCTCGCCTGTATGCTGGTCGCATGTGGCAGCGACGCCCTTATCGGAGAACCAGAGAACGTTCTTAGCCAACAGGTGTACGTGCTACCATCGGGAGCAAGTTTATCGAACGACAACCGTTCCCACTACGTCATCGGCGACACCATCTATCTGGAAGCAAACCAGACCTACAAATTTTATGCAGGGTACACCCTCAACGACGAACCCGTCAACGAGGCTAGTTCTCTATACGCCAGTCTGCTTTGGGAACTTGACGGTCAGTTCTTCAACATAGAATCGTTCCAATACGCCTTCACTTCATCCGGAATAAAAAAAGGATTCCTTGAAACAGTAGACCTATACGGAGACACCGTTCGCACTCATTTTGAAGTTCTAGTCAACACACCCAATAGAATTCAGCTGGAATATCCCGCTAACGGTTATAACCAAGTAGAACGAAACAACGAAAAGGGCATTCCCCTCCGCTGGAAGACCGAGGGGCTGGATCCATGGGAAACAGCTTACTGCACCATTTACGCCAGCGATGAAAAGGATGACATCTGGGCCAGTTCCATAGGCACCACAGACTGCAACAACAATATCAGCCTCAAAGGCATCGTAAACGAAGACCTTCCAAGTAACACGGTCTACTGGGCCGTCAGCATGCTCGTCACAAACGATGCAGGCAAGGGCTATACGACAACTACAGATGTCTTTAGTTTTACCACTAAAACCGAAGAGCAATCCCTATTGACCATTCCGGTCATCTATAGGGGTTTCCCCTACGATCAGACGGTCAACACAGAAATCATCCTGACCAATGCTGCAGGCGACACCTTGCAAGTCGTTACGAATAGTGAATCTCACTCCGAAATTCAGGTTCCCGTGGAGGCCCAGACAGGTCTACACATTTACGCCCGCGACATTAGCAGACCGGAATACACAGCAAACAAGCAAGAAGTAGACATTCCCGAGAGTACAGCCATTACGGCAAGCACCATTTACTTTACGGATGATATTCCTCCGCAACTGGCACCAAACAAAACTAGCGCAGCCCATTCAGACACAATCTACTTCAACGTCATCGATATGGGTTCTGGAGTAAATCCCGCAAAGATTCGGGTCACATCAGGGTCAGACAATCTAACCTACAGTTTCCGGAATTCCCTACTCGCCATACCAAACCCCTGTAAATATTCCTGTTCCATTGTTATCGAAGGCGAAGACTACGCCAACAATCCGTTCCCAAATACATACTGGGTTCTAGAAAACATCAACGAACAGGTCGTCATTAGCGGGCCATTCCTTAGGGAGGGGTTCTAAGATGAAAACCATACTCTCGACCCTACTCGTCATTCTGGCATTGTTTACTGGAGCTCATGCTCAAAAGCTTTTGCATGTATCTACAATCCCCAGCAATGCAGATATCTATATCGGCACCTCCAGGCCAGACCTTGCAGATAAGCCCGACTATGTTTCATCAGCATTTGTCAGCGTATCCGAAGAACAAGCTCTCATGGGAGAAGTTTTATTGCACCTGTTCCGTCCGGAATTCACCGACACCACCATCCGAGTTACACTTTCTCCAAAAGACACTTCCTACCTGATCGTATCCCTGCACCCCACCTATGACGACAATCTGATCAAGGAACAAAACGACATTGTCGCCAAGAGGGGTCGTCGCAGTTTCGGATACAAGATGATGATCGGCTCGGCAATCCCCCTATTCGTTAGCGGAATTGCAGGTGCTGTCACCTATTACCAGATATCCCGCGCCGAAGATGCCAAGAAGACTCTAGAAAAAACTCGGATACATTCACAGTCCTATGAAAATGCAAAACAGGACTTCCGTGATTCCAGAGACAAGGCAAAAACCGCACGCAAGACAACTATCGCAGGCCTCGCAACAGGCGCCACTCTGCTCACCTTAGGATTCATCCTTTCGTTCTAGGCATTTCTATGAAAAAAATTCTTCTTCTATTATTGACTGCAGGCATCACGTTCCTGTTCGCTGCCGAGGATCACGGCGTTAGAGCCAAGGTCGACCTGGTTTCTGGCGTCACTCAATACGCCCAGTTTATCGGCATCCAACAGGATTCAGTCCTCCTTGGCGGAAACATCAAGGGACAGTTTACCATTATCAAGATTGCCAAGAACCGATTCAAGAGCATTGTTGACGAACAGGGCAATGACTTATTGAATCCCAAAGCCCAACAAGTCGCAGACACCACAGCCACCCAGGCAGATTCTTCCCAGGAAGCACTCCCGGAACAATCTACCGAGGCGTCCACCGAACAATCCGAAGAACAAAGACAGCCCACCTTCCTGGACTCCGTGGCAGGAAAGCACATCTTTGTAGCCCTAGAAAAAAGATCCATTGATTCAGCTCTCGATGCACAGCTTTCTCCAATATTACTCCAGCTGATCAAGGAATCAGGAACACCCCTTGTCGTCGCCAACAGGACTCAATTCGGTTACTGCAGAAGTTCCGCCTGCATCAAGGATTCGCTGGCACTCTACGGAGCAGCCTCCGTATACCAGGGGAGCATCTCTGCCGGCGCAAGCCAGGATTCCCTGACACTCTACATGACACATCTCGACTTGACCGATTCAACGGCAAAGCCCCTTACCGCAACCGTAAACCTCTCTGTTTTCAATGGCTTAGGCGACGCCATTACCGACAACAAACTTTCCAACTTCATCAAACAACTCAAGGGAGAACCGCTCCCCACCAAGAAAAGAAACGTCAGCTACGTCAAGTTGGAATCGGAACCGGAAGGTGCCACAATTACCATCCCCGGCAAGGACGACATCTGTAAGACACCCTGCACATTCGCCCTCCAGGACACCGAAAAAGTTGATATCTACGCCTACTGGAAAGTCAATAGCCAAATCTGGGGCGCAAAGAAGACCATCAAACCGATTCCCTATGACACCACAAAACTTTCTGTAAAGCTAAAGAAGGTCAAACCGGAACTTCGCGTATTCACCATTCCCGAAGGGGCCTACATTTACGCAGGATCCTCACCCATTTCCCCCACCTCACACGCCATTGGAAAATCCCCCAACAAATTCGACCTAAACGACATCGGCAGTTCATTTATTCAAATTCGTAAAGAGGGCTTCAAGGACACACTTGTTTCTTTCTATGCCAGTCCCACAGACCCGACCAGTGTAAATGTCACCCTGCAACCCATTACAACCCCCGTTGAAATGGAAATCCAGAATGCATGGGTCAAGGAACAGAAAAAGAACTTCATAGGCAAGGTCCTGATGGGTTCGTCCATCGCCCCCCTGCTGGCAGGAGCACTTCTATCCTATCTCGCCAACCAGGATTACGACGATGCCCGCCACATCAAAGACCAGTTAAACATTCCCTCGACGTTAAATGGCAGCCATTACCAGGCCCAGGTGAACAAGAACCATGACCTGGTCAAGAAGGGCGACCGCAAGTTAACTGTCGGCGGATCCCTAATTGGAACTGGGATATTAATGTTTGGAGTAGGTTTTTTACTCACTTTTTAGCCATTATCCTCAAAATCGCCCCACGACAACTGTAATAAAAAATTAGATTTACACTGATGCGTAAAATATTTGCAATTTTGTCTTTTATCGCTGCCGCCTCACAGGCCGCAGACTTTGAACGTTCCAACTGGCGTACCCAGCTCTATGTGCAGGGTGAGCCCGCTTTCCTGAACTTTAAGGGTGAAAACGGCATCCTAGACGAAGGTATCGATGCTGAAGTCATGACAGTGCCCATCTCTGCCGGTGCACTCTGGTCTCCCCTCATCACCCCCTTCTGGAAGGCAGACATTCCCTTTACTATCTGGCTGGGTGTGGAAGTCAACTCCATCCAGTTCGGTACCATCGAAGATAGTCCCGAATACACCGTTCCCGATGAAGTGAATGGTGGCAAGCGCAAGGGCGAACAGAACGACCGCGAACTGTCTTTCATGACTTACGCTCCGTCCTTCCTCGCCGGTTTCTCCGTAAACCTGGTCGGCGACCTGGACCTCCGCGTTCTCGGCGGCTTCGGCTTCCACTTCTTCTCGTTCTATGACGACTATCTGGGCAACACCGAAACCCACACCGAAATTCTCAATACGGCCTTTGTCTCTGGCGCTTTGGAATACCGCATCACCGAAGTGTTCAAGGACGTGGACCTGAAGATCGGCCTGAATGTCCGCAAGGAATTCATGCCCTACGAAGACATTACAGCCCGTACCAAGGATGCAAGTGCAAGCCCGTCTCCCTACTCCGACCTGACCATGACCAAGGTTGAGTACAAATGGCCTGTACGCGTCGGCCTGGAAATTTCTCTGGACTTCGGCCGCGAAAGCCGCCGTGACCGCCAGATGCGCTTCAAGCTCCATGACCGCGACGACGTACTCCGTCAGAACAGCGAAGTCAAGGACACCCTGTCTGACTGGGACTGCATGGCCATTGAACGCGACTACCGCTTCTACCTTGACGATGACGGCAACCTGCCCGACATGAGCGAAGCATTTACTCGTACTCAGTTCACCGACGTGCTCGAAAGCTACCTGGCCTTCTGCCACCCTGCAGACCTGGCCACCAAGGAACAGCTCTACGCCACCATGGACTCCAGCAAGGTTGAACTTAAGGAATACCAGGTACGCCAGGAAGACGGCCGTTTCGATCAGGTCATGGCTAGCAACGACCCCGAAATGCTGCAGATGTTCATCGAATACTATCCGGACTCTCCGCGCCGTGCAGAAGTTGAAGCCAAGCTTCGCTCTCTCAGCGAATACGACAAGTTCCGCGTCATCCAGGCACAGAACACCTTCAAGGCATTCCTCGCCTACTTGAATGACAATCCCAACGGAGCCTTCCGCGACGAAGCCGAAACCGGAATCTTCGAACTGGTTAAGGCAGGCAACCGCGTCAAGGACTACGAAATCTACCTGAAGCGTTTCCCCGACGGCAGATACGTCAACGAAGCAAAGGAAGCCATCAAGAGAGCTTCTGGCGAATCTTCTGTGATCGAATACCAGACTGGCGAAACCTACGACACCACACCTGAGGCCGAACCGGAACAGGAAGTTGTCGAACAGGAAGAAGAAGAAGAACCGGCACCGTCCAAGTCCAAGAAGAGTGGCAAGAAGGACAAGAAGGATAAGAAAGCCAAGAAAGACAAGAAAGCTTCCAAGAAAGCCAAGGGCAAGAAAAAGAAGTAATTAACTTGTTCTAAAAAATTTAAAAGCGCAGTCCTTATGGCTGCGCTTTTTCTTATTGTCATAATCTAGACAGTTTGCTTTTCTATATTTGCCTACCATGATTTACAACTTGATTATCGACTGGTACAACGCCCACCTGAACTACGGCACAATCACCCTCCTCATGGCCGTAGAAAGTTCTTTCATCCCGTTCCCGTCTGAATTGGTAGTTCCCCCTGCAGCCTATAAGGCTCTCCAGCCCGATTCCGGTCTGAACATCGTACTGATCGTGCTCTTCGCAAGCATCGGCGCCATGATCGGCGCATTCATCAACTATTATCTGGCAAAGTTCCTGGGCCGTCCCATTATCTACAAATTCGCAGACAGCCGCCTGGGCCACTTCCTGCTTCTGGACGTTCAGAAGGTTCAGAAAGCCGAAGATTATTTCCGTGAACACGGCGTCATTTCCACTTTTGTCGGCCGTCTCATCACCGTGATCCGTCAGCTGATTTCCATTCCCGCAGGCATCGCCGGCATGAAGGTTCTGCCCTTCGCCATTTTCACATTCCTGGGCGCAACCATCTGGAACTGCGTGCTGGCCTTCCTTGGCTACTTGGCTCACGGTCAGAAGGATATCATCGAAAAGTACAACTCCGAGTTGGGAATTGCACTTCTCGCCTTTGGCGTTCTATTTATCGGTTATATGGTCTGGAACGCTGTCAAGCCCAACAAGAAAAAGGGCGACAACAAGCAGGACTAGGCACCAGCCTGTTCCTCGATACTTCCATCCTTAGTACGTCGGGCACCAAGCCCAATGAACATCAACGATAGAATCAAGTAGACGTAGTTCAAAAATCCGCCGTTTTTGGCATACACTGTTTCATGGGCAGACGTAGGAACGTCAGAGATAAACAGCCTATCGTATCCCACATCCTTAAACGGTCTCCGATTGACCTCTCGGCCGTACTCGTCGCTGACAAGCGAAACGCCATCATAGGAAGTCACAACCAGATTCACACCGTGTTCCACCGCGCGAACCGCCAAGGATCTGTAATGAAAATCATTTATACCATCCCAAGCCCATGACGGAATAAAGAGTAACTGAACCTTGGGATCCAGGGGTCTAAGAAAATCCGAGAAATTGCCGTCGTAACAAATGGCAAAAGAAACAATATGGGCCTTCCCCCCTATTTCCAGAGGGACCGCAGGTAGCTTTTCACGCCCCACATCCAGATTAAAGGATTCTACCAGGGGAACAGGTTTATGCTTGTTATACTCGTATAAAATCTTTCCCTGGTTATTTATCAGTACAACCTTGTTCTGGAAGAGCCCTTCTCGGCTGTTATCCGTATCATAGACACCTAGGGACAGCAAGATGGGCATATTGAATTTACGGGCATACTCCGAGGCATTGGCAATAAAATCACCCTCACTCGAATCTGCAACGGCAAAGGCCTCCTCGCTAAAAACCAACATCTGCGCACGTTCACGGTAAGCCGATTCTGCAAGCGTGTTAAAGCTACGGAGATAACGTTCGTAACTCAAGGTTTCCCAGCTACCATCCTTGCGTTGATCGACTTTAGGCCCAATTGCCTGGGCAATTCGCACCGTATCAGACGATTCATCATGAGCCATCTGGAAAATGCCCCAGGCATGCATGGCCACCAAGGCTAGCAACATGCCAAGTCCTATACGTTTGGCACCATCACGGTTCCAATGCATAATCACGTATACGGCTACGGAACCCACAAAAGTTATAAGAAAGGTAAGTCCGAATTCCCCCACAACAGACAAAACCTGGAATATGGCCCTATTGTCGTACTGGGCATAGGATAAGTTGTTCAGGGGAATAAGATCGCAAGCCGAAAAAACAAGGTTCAAGGTACCGTATACCGTGGGGAAAACCAGCGTATTGACAAAGGGAGCCTCCTTAACACAATAGCGAACGTCCCATGCAAAAGGAACCCAAAAAAGACAAGCCTGCAAAGCCGTAAATACCAGGCACTCTTTTTCAAGCCCCACACCAAGAACCCCATAAAAACGGACACACAGGCCCACGGCCAAGAATATATAGAGAATGGCCTGGCTAAAGCGATGTTCACTCAGACGGCAATAGTACAGAAAGCAGAACGGCCAGATCCAGACACCCAGGACATACAAAACCTTAAAGTCCGGGAACATCGAGGGCAAGAACATAAACACGCAGCCCACCACCAGCAGCAGCAACGGTAGATTTGACTTGCCATATTCTCCAACGTATGACGTAAAACGTTTCAGGAAACTCTGGATAAACTTCATTTAAAACACCTCAACCCTTTACACATCCTCTAATATAACTACGAATGTAATAAAAAGTAAGAAAAATGTATTTTTAACGAAGTTTAGGATAACGCCTACAAACCATCCTTATTTACAGCTCGGACTTCAGGACAGCTGACAATAACATAATTCATATCGCTATCATATACGACAACCCTAGGCGCCACAGACTCCCCAACATAGGAGAAGTAATATAGAGCCAAGGGGCCCTTACTAGACAAATCGCCCCACTCATAGTGTTCTATAGAGGCGTCAGATTCACAACCGCTTACCGACCATGAGGCAGAGGGATTCGTCTCAAAATCCACCTCAGTGGCGGCAGCCTCGCATAGGCAACCTGTAATGCGGAACACCGAATGGGAACTAGACGAAACTGCAGCCGAGGATTCTATCGGGATTTCAATATTAGAACTACTGCTAGAAAATTCAGCGGAACTACTGGTTAAATTATCCTGCAGGCTGGAAGAAGAGCGGACAAAGACAAGTTCCGAAACGGAGCTGCTTAAAGGCTCCTCTTCAGATGAAGAACTTTCCGTCTGGCAGGAATATTCCTCAAACTCGTCCGCCTTAAGGGTCGTTTCAGAACAAGCCCCCAGCACCACGGAAACAGCCGCTATTCCATACCGCCACTTCATGCAACCCCTCACATCATCAAACTACACAAAGCAGGAGCACTCAGCCGAAGCGAAAGACTATAATCCCCCGTGGCTTTATCACAAGGCAAATCCACCGAATGAAAATACGAAACTTCGTATTCCTCGCCATCTACGACCATGATAGAATAGTCTCCGCCTTCGAAGCTACAGTAAAAATCGGCTCCAAAACTATCGGCACAACGTTCTTTCGGCGCCGTCATAAGCACGCTAAAATCTCCCGCCGGAAACTCCACCCTTTCATGTCCATCCATCTGATACTCAGCACCTTCAGTCACCTTCACGCCAGGACACAGTACTTCCATCTGGGTATTGTCGGAATTGTTGACCGTCAGCACGGGAGCATAACTAGCCCGAGGTTCATTAAAAGTCTTGGTATAGCTGACATCATCGCCAGCCGGCCTGCCATCCCAGGCATAAGTCAGGGAAGCCGCCTCGGTTCTGCAACCCGAAACAGACCAAGTCACTTCGGGAGTTTCTTGATAGTTCACCACTTTAGCATCAGAATTACATGAGCATCCAGAAATCGGCACACCGTTCACATGAACGGGACATGCTACAGTCTGCACCTTATCGCCGATAGAAACGATCACATGAATCTTATGATCTCCACCGGAACTAAAGAGGACCTTACTGCTAGTTCTTCCATTTTCGGAATCTTCGGAAATTTCAAAATCACCATAATCCCATTCGTAAGTCGCCGTAGTCAAAAGAGCCGGATCTTCAATCAGGGAACCGTCTGCCGTAAACTTGAAAGCAACAGAAGTTCCCTTACCAATGGTGGTACTGCCATCAACAGGGGCACAGACGCCCAAGGCAGGCTCACTCATTCCATTTAATACAACCCTAGAAGAAGAACTGATATCGTCGATAGACAATACAGACGAAGAAGATTCCTCCTTAGCCGAATTGGATGATTTGGCCTTGCTACTGGAAGACGCCTTGGAATCGCTAGACTTTTTCACAGCGACTTCATCGCCCTCATCGCCAACCCATTTTCCATCTTCACACTGGTACGAAAAGGAAACCTTGTCAGGATTACTCATGATAATGATTTCCCCCTCGTTCTTGGACGTACAAGAATGAGACGTCAGTTCATCCAGGGAACTGACAAAATTTTTCTGATAATTTCCGTCAGAAAGATCTTCCGTAAAATCAGAACATCCCCATACGGCCAATACAATCGGCAAAGCTACAAAACTTCTAGACATGGACCCTCCTGGTTTTAGTCAATTCTATACAGCGGGGTTTTCTACTTCTATAGTTAAAATATAATTACAAAAGCAATAGAAAACGTCTAACCGGATATAAAAAGACCGACTCCAGAGGAGCCGGTCTTTTTAAAACCAATTTATCTAAAATTAGTACATGCCCAACTTGCACTTAGCTGCAGAACCACCAGTAAAGTTTACGCAAACCATACTCGGAGCAGAATATTCCCCCTGAGTAAGAGCAGGTGTCATTTCCAAGGTCACGTTGCTTAAGGAGTATGAACCAGTCTTAGTTTCAGTTTCCGTGCCATAAGTTAAAGTCATGGAGCAACTAGCTTCAGCATTAACAATGTCGCAAAGCATCTTCAGCGGAGGATTATGTCCCTGATTCCAGGTTCCCTTCACAACAATGCAAGCCTCATTAGGAACAGTGATATCTTCCTTTTCAACAAAAGTATCGGTAAACACAAGTTCGTATTCAGCGCCCTTGGTAGTCTTCACTGCGGGGCAAGTCACTTCAACCAAGGAATTGTCGTCGCTCTTGACCACAAGCTTGGGAGCAAAACCCGGCTGAGCTTCAGCAAAAGTCTTGGCAAAGGTTGTAGTACCTTCAGCATCATCCCAGTAGTAGCTGAGGGTATGACCAGCAGAAATACAACCGCCTGCAGTCCAAGCCACTTCCGGAGAAACAGTATAGTCAACAGTTTTTTCTGGTGTGGTACATTCGCAACCAGTGATGGGGTCACCATTAATATGCAGCGGGCAAGGAATAGTTTCAGATTCTCCACCTGCATAAATGGTCACGGAAACGTCTGCGTCACCGGACTCGGTAAAGGTGATGTTATCACTAGTCTTCTTGCCGTCGCCGGAACCATCGGGAGTACCACTGTTATAGTGCCATTCATAAGTGGCGCTAACAATAGCCATAGGATCAGGCAGGGCAGCACCATTAGGAGTCACCTTGAATCGAACAGATTCACCCTTGGTAATGGAGGTCTTGCCAGTTGATTCGGCACAGGTACCCAGACCAGTTATAGTGCTACCACCACCAGAGGTAGAGCTGGCGACAGGATCAGTTCCGGTATTGATAGTGGCGGAAGATACAGGGTTGCCACCAATCACACGGGAAGAAGAGGAAACGTCTACCAGAGGCTGATTGCCATTATTGGGAACTTCGCTAGCGGAAGATGCGGGAGCAACAACTTCCTGACCGCTAAGGTAAGGCACATAGGCTGCAGCGCATTCCGGGTCTGCCTGGCACTTTTCCTTGGAGACCTTGATAAGGCCAGAAACAACCATCGAGTCGTTTTCGGCATCGGTCTTAGAGGGGCTAACAAAGGTTGCGGAAATAACCTGATCATCAGAATCAGCTTCATAGATATTACCGCTACCGCAAGCCCAGAAGGTACCTACTGCAGCAGCAGACATAAGTCCAGCAATAATCTTCTTGTTCATAAATAAACCTCTTTCCTCTAAAAATACATTATTCTAAGTCAAAACGTTACAGGTTAAAGGGTGTTTTTACCCCTGATGATCCTCTTCTACAGAGATTTTACGCTGTCCCGTAATAAATTGGTGCACATATGGGTTACTGGTGTTCTTTATTTCGTCTACCGTACCCACTTCAATGATACGTCCATTGTAAAGCATGGCGATTCGGTCAGCCACCTTGAAGGCGCTCACCATGTCATGGGTCACCACCACGGAGGTCACACCAAGCTTGCTCTGCATATCCAGGATCAAGTCGTTAATCACGTCGCTGGTAATGGGGTCCAGACCGGTTGTGGGTTCATCGTACAGCAAGATTTCGGGATTCAGGGCAATGGCGCGGGCCAGGGCAACACGCTTGCGCATACCGCCAGAAAGTTCAGAAGGCATCTTGGTTCGGAATTCCGGTACCAGGTTGATCATCTGAAGTTTTTCGGTCACCACATCCTGAATCTGTTTTTCAGACAGTTCCGGATGATGTTCGCGAAGAGCGAAGGCAATGTTCTCACCGGTATCCATGGAGTCGAACAAGGCGCCCATCTGGAACAGCATGCCCATCTTGCGACGAATGGTATGGGTATCAAAAAATTTAGGCGTACTGATAGTCACACCGTCCACAGTCACTTCACCACCATCGGGCTGCAACAGACCGATCATGTGCTTCAGAATCACAGACTTACCACCACCGGACTTACCGATGATCACCATGGTCTCGCCACGGCGGATATCCAGGTTCACATCGCAAAGCACGTCCTGAGGTCCGAAGGACTTCTTAAGGCCCTTCAGGCGGATAGCGATATCGTTCGGGTCAATCTTCACATTGGGCATAATCTACCTGCTCTAGAAGAATAGGAATGCATCCAGGACAAAGTCAGCAATCAAGATCATAAGGCAACTGGACACAACAACGCTCATGGTCGCAAGACCCACACCTCGGGCGCCGGCCTTGGCATTAACGCCATGGTAGTAACCCAACAAGAAGATGAGGGTTCCAAAAACAAAGGACTTCAACACACCAGACCAAAGATCCATAGGATCGAACAAGTACTGCATACCCGTCACATAGGTGTAAGTCGTAATATCCAGACCCAACACGCAAACAATCCAACCACCGATAATGGCCAGGGCATTAGAAATAATGGTCAGACAGGGAATCATGGTAAAGAAGGCCACAAAGCGAGGCAACGCCAGGTAACGGTACGGTTCCAGTCCGAGCACGGTGTACGCCGCCAGTTCTTCCTTTTCTTTCATGGAACCCAGTTCTGCGGCAATGGCGCTACCTACACGGCCAGAAAGCACAATAGCAGTAAGCAGGGGGCCCAGTTCGATAAGCACCATCTTACAGGCCGCAGTACCGACAAACTTATCGGCCACCAAATTGTGGAATTCGAACTTTGCACAAACCGTAGCCACCATGCCCGTAAATAGAGAGGTCACAAACAACAACGGAAGAGACGATACGCCAATGGAAATCATCTGCTTCGCAATAAGGTCAGGATTCTTGTGGATGTAACGGAGCTGCTTCAGCGTATTCAACAGAATGCAGACAACCTCACCGATATTGGAAATACCGGTTACGATGATTTCGCCAATCCAGGCAAAAGGACGAAGGAGCAGAGGCATCAGAAATTCTCCTTAAAAGTCCGCAAAGTCGGGAGCGCCGCCCCCCATATCGCCACCATCATCATAGACGTAGGCTCCACCATCACCACCTTCACCCATATCATCGGGTGCGGCATCGTAGAAGGTGGTATATTCGGGAATGAAAGTCATCCTGATATCCTTAACGGAACCGTTACGATGCTTGGCCACAATTAGTTCCGCCTTGTTGCGGTCATCTTCGGCATGAGTCTGGACAAACTTACGTTCCACGAACCAAACCATGTCGGCATCCTGTTCGATAGAGCCTGATTCACGAAGGTCGGACAACTGGGGGCGTTCGCGGCCCTTTTCTTCCACCTTACGGGAGAGCTGTGCCAAGGCAATAACCGGAATCTGCATTTCCTTGGCCAGGATTTTAAGACCACGGGAAATGGCGCCGATAGCCACGGCACGGTTTTCTTCCTTGCCGGTCTTCATCAACTGCAAGTAGTCGATAATCAAGAGATCCAGCTTGTTCTTGCGCTTGAGCTGGCGGGCCTTACTCATCAGTTCCATAATGCCAAGGTCAGCATTGTCGTCCACGTACAAAGGAGCCTGGCTAATGGGAGTCACAGCGGCAATAAGCTGGCGCTTTTCGTCGTTGGTCAAGTGGCCGTTACGAAGGCGGCTCTGGTCGATGCCAGCCTGGGAGCTCAGTAGACGCTGAGCCAACTGCACACCATCCATTTCTAGGCTGAAGAAGGCCACGTTCTGATTGAACTTGATGGCGGCGTTTGCGGCAATGGTCATGGCGAAAGAGGTCTTACCCACACCAGGACGGGCTGCCAGAATAATCAAGTCGGACTTCTGTAGACCGTTGGTCAGTTCATCCAGTTCAGTAATGCCGGTTCGAATGCCGGTAATGCCATCCTTACGGTTATTCAGACGTTCCAGGAGAGGCGTCATGAACTGGTTAATAGGCTTCAGGGAATCGCGGACCTGATCATCGGCGATGGCAAACATATCGCGTTCGGCATCTTGCAGCACCTCGTCGGGAGCGGCAGCCGGATCCATGGCATTCCTGATAATGGTGGAACTCATATCGATGAGTTTACGCAAAGAAGCCTTCTTGCGGAGCAGCTCCATATGCCAGGAAGCGTTTGCCGAAGACGCCACCGATTCCATCAAATCGAACAGATACTCACGACCGCCCACCAAAGACAGCTTGCCCATGGTTTCCAGTTCAGAAGCCAAGGTCACCAGGTCAATAGGGGTAACGTTACGATTTAACGTACACAAGGCGGTCCATATCAGCTGATGTTTTTCCAG
This sequence comes from Fibrobacter sp. UWH5, assembly GCF_900142505.1. NCBI lineage: Bacteria > Pseudomonadati > Fibrobacterota > Fibrobacteria > Fibrobacterales > Fibrobacteraceae > Fibrobacter > Fibrobacter sp. UWH5. The sequence goes on from NZ_FRBB01000002.1 coordinate 206,411, forward strand.
GTAGAAGTACCCTTCATCTTTAATAATCATGATGGCTTCGCCCATCACTTCAGGATCGCGCAAGATGCTGCCCAGCAGGCAACGTTCCGCATCCAGGTCCATAGGGACCTGACGGCCTTCAAACTTTCCAGAATCGGAGCCACGCTTCTTCGGCGTATATTCCGGTTCGCTGTAGTTCGGTTCCGAATAGCCCTGATCGAATTCCGGCTCAGGGAAGTTCTGTTCGTTATCAAATTCTGACATAATAATTTTCCATTTTGAAATATAAAATTTGAAAAGGCTCCCATTTTCAGGGAGCCGTTATTCATCGTATCAAAACGGTGTTTTTTTGAAAGGATCGCAATGCAATTCCTAGACTTTTGCCTTGAACAAACCACTGCGGGGAATGTGAATTTTCCAGGTGAGCCATTTCATCTGCTTATCGTTCACCATGGCGTAGGGGTCCACCAGGCTTACGGTTCTTACCCCTTCGAAGTCCTGGGCGGTACCAGCCAATTCGTCAAAATTCTTGTTCTTGCCCATGACCTTGTAGAACAGGGGCTGACCAAAGGTGACCATGATTTCAGGCTTGATAAAGGAAACTTCCTTGGCCAACATTTTCTTGAGGGCCGCGTCCAATAGGGGGGCCAGGGGGCGATCCGTAGACTTGAAGAAGTACGTGATGCCGATATCCGCTACATCATAGCCTAGGCTAACAAAAAGGCGTCCAAGCATTTCACCCACAGGAGTGGTCAAGAAATTCTCAGTAGTTTCGCCCTGCTTGGCAGCCTGCAAAAGGAACAGCAACTTGGGATTGGCTGGTCCGGCATAACGCAAGACCTGCGGTTCCTTGGCGTACAAGGCCTCGGACTTGATAGCTTCGTAAAAGTCGTTCAGGCTCAGCACTGATTCGTAAGCGGAAGCGGCTCTCTTGACGGTGCGAGATGCCGGAGCGGGAACAGCAGCCTGTGCAGGGGCTGCAGGAATATCCCCAAAGAAACTGCCCGTAAGTCCGGTATTGTCGGGAATGGGCATATTTGGAATAGACAAGCCTTCCGAAGAGTCTTCCATGGATTCCTGAGAAGCGGGCCTTGCATTGGGGAATGTAGGCGGCAAGTTCCTGGGAACCGGACGGGGAGCCGCTGCGGGGGCTGGGGCGGCCTGGGGTCTGGGAATCGGCGGCAGGTTACGGCCTGCAGGACGGGCAACAGCCTTCTTCACGGGAGCCCAAGGTTCATCCATCAGCAAGTCCGCATCACCCAGGTCAATCTGGGCGGCCAGATAATTGCGTAGAGCGCTAAAATTGTATTCTTCAGACATGCTTACCCCTCAACTCGATTTTGGGTCAGACGGGACATACAGAAATTGACGATGGTCTCTGCCAGGGAAACCTTGCTGCCCATGGAAAGTTCCGGAATAGGCTTGTCGTGCTCCACCAGGGCAAAGCGCACGTTATCCTTTCCGAAGCCGCTATCCGAAGCCACAGGCGCATTCAGGAGGAGAGCATCGGCTCCGGACTTCTGGAATTTTTCGGCAGCATGTTCCTTGAAATGATCTGTTTCCAGGGCGAAACCGACAATCACCTGTCCCTGCTTTCGGGCAGCGGAACAGTCCCGCAAGATGTTGGGATTGGGAACCAGTTCGATAACCAGCTGACTGCGGCTATCCTTGATTTTTTCGTTAGCCGGATTGGCTGGGCGGTAATCAGCCACGGCCGCACAATGGACAAGGGCATCTACGTGGGGCTGGCGGGCAAGAACCGCGTCATGCATTTCACAAGCGCTCTTGACTCGGGTCACCTTGACGCCACCGGGGAATTCAGCTTCCATGGGACCGGCCACCACTTCTACGTCAAAACCATTTGCCAGGAACACCGCAGACAAGGCGACAGCAGTCTTTCCGCTGCTGCGATTAGAAATATAACGGACCGGATCGATAGCTTCTTCGGTTCGACCGGCAGTAATCAGAACTCGGCGAGTCGAGACTTCAGGCGACAGGTTACAGGCACCAGGTAAGTCAAGTTTGGCAGACTCCTCAAGGAACTTCTGAGCGTCAGAAACCTGCAGTTGGGCCACAGACTTTTCGCACTCCGTTCGACGTTCCTCTCTCGCCTCCAAAAAATCCACAATCTGCGCGGGTTCCAGAAGCCTTCCCTGCCCCACTTCGCCGCAGGCCAAAAAGCCAGCGGGACTTTCCAGCACACAGGTATTTTCAAAATGACGAAGTGTTTCCAGATTGCGCTTGACCGCCGGCGAATTATACATAGCCACATTCATGGCAGGCGCCACAAAACGTTCGCAAGTGCAACTCATAAAGCAAAGGCTTACAGGATCATCGGCAATGCCGTAGGCGAACTTACCGATTACATTGGCCGTGGCGGGGACCACCAGGTAGATGTCGGCCCATCGGGGGAAATCAATATGCTGGAAAGGACGAGCCTCCACCGCCCCGTTCTTCAAATACACGGGACACTTGGAAAGGCTAGCAAACGTCAGGGGCGCCACAAACTGAGTTGCAGCCTCCGTCATGCAGACGCGCACCTCGGCCCCCTTCTTTTGCAACAGTCGCAAAAGTTCGCAGGACTTGTAGGCGGCAATCCCGCCAGAAACACCAAGTAGAATTTTCTTTCCAGCTAAATCCATGTCCTAAATTGTAGAAAAATTAAAACTTAAATCCTGCAGAAAATCTAACAACATCAGGTCGAATTTAAATGCAAAAGGACCGTTTCGGGCATAAATGGGCTCCAAACCGAGCGATCATGTTTATTTGGAGTCCATAATTTAGAATAAATTAACGTAAAAAATCAATTATCCCCATTAATTTTTCTAACAGATGGGCTCCAAATTTCCCCAAATACGCTAAATGGAGTCCATATTGACCTTAATCGCACTCTCGCATATACAAACAACGTAAATAAATGGACTCCAAACCATAATTTTTCCCGCAATTGGAGTCCAAATTTTCACCAAATCAAAAAAAGAAACCCCGCGGCGTTAACCACGGGGTTCCTCAAGCTATGTGTTTTGAGAAATGGGGCATGAGTCTTGAGTCACCTCAAAGCAAGCCGAAGGCTTGCGACCTCATACCTCACAGCCCTTCGCTATTAAGCTTCCTTCTTAGCGGACTTCTTAGCCTTGGGAGCTGCGTCACCGATAGTGGTGCCGTTTTCGCCCGGCTTATGAGAGTCCATCCAAGCCTTCAGTTCAGCAGATTCACGGCTCTTGAAGTAGTCGACAACAGAGAGGTAAATCTTGCGGTTGTTCTGATCGATTTCAGTAACAACAGCCGGAACTTCGTCACCAACCTTGAATGCATCGGCAGGAACCTTGATGTATTCAGCAGTCAGCTTGGAAACGGGGATGAAGCCTTCGATGCCTTCGCCCAGTTCAACAACAACACCGCGGTCCAGCATGCGAACGATCTTGCCGTTCACTTCTGCGTTAACCGGATAAGAAGCATCGATGGAATCCCACGGATCTTCGGTGAGGTGCTTCATGGACAGAGAAATGCGGCGCTTTTCCTTATCGACAGCGAGAACGACGCATTCGACCTTGTCACCCTTCTTGACCATTTCGTTCGGATGGGTGATCTTCTTGGTCCAGGACATGTCAGAAACGTGGATGAGGCCATCAACACCTTCCTTGATTTCGACGAATGCGCCGAAGGAAGCGATGTTGCGGATTTCACCAACCACGCGTGCGCCCGGGGGAAGTTCGGTTTCGATGGTATCCCACGGATCGGATTCCAGCTGCTTCATGCCGAGAGAGATACGTTCTGCATCTTCTTCAACCTTGAGAACGACAGCTTCGACTTCCTGACCAACGGTGAGGATCTTGGACGGGTGCTTGACGTGCTGAGTCCAGGACATTTCAGAAACGTGGATGAGGCCTTCAACGCCGGAATCCAGTTCAATGAATGCACCGTAATCGGTGATGGAAACAACCTTACCCTTAACGATAGCGCCTTCGGGGTAACGTTCAGCGATATCCTTCCAGGGATGCGGCTTAAGCTGCTTCATGCCGAGAGAGATACGTTCCTTCTTGTCGTTGAAGTCGAGCACCATGACTTCCACTTCCTGGCCGAGCTGGACCATTTCGGTGGGGTGGTTGATGCGCTTGTAGCTCATGTCGGTGATGTGGAGGAGGCCATCTACGCCGCCGAGGTCAATGAATGCACCGAAGTCGGTGATGTTCTTGACGATACCCTTGCGAACCTGGTTCTTTTCGAGGGTTTCGAGAACGTCGCCACGCTGCTTGTTGCGTTCTTCTTCGAGAACAACACGGCGAGAAACGACGATGTTACGGCGAGCCTTGTTAACCTTGATAACCTTGAGGTCGAAGTCCTGACCGATGAGGGCATTGATGTCCGGAATCTGGCGGAGATCGATCTGGGAACCCGGGAGGAATGCATCGATACCGAAGAGGTCGACAACAACGCCGCCCTTGATGCGCTTGGTGAGGGTACCCTTGACCACTTCGTTGTTTTCGAATGCAGCATGGATGCGATCCCATACGCGAACGAAGTCAGCCTTCTGCTTGGAGAGGATGAGACGGCCGTCTTCATCTTCAAGCTTTTCTACGAAAACTTCAATTTCAGAACCGATTTCCAGGGAGTCAGAGTCCTTGAATTCACCGCGTTCGATAACGCCTTCGGACTTGTAGTTCACGTCGATGAGAACTTCCTGATCGTTGACCTGAGAGATCTTACCGGTAACGAGCTTGCCCTGTTCGAGGCAGTCCATACCAGCGTAGATGTCAGCGTTAGCCTTGCGGAAGTCAGCAGTGCAAGAAGCCTGTGCAGCAAGGATTTCGTCGAGGTCAGCCTGAGAACCGAATTTGATTGTGTTTGCCATATTAGTTTGTTTTTGGTTGCGGTTAAAAAAATTCAAGCTACGCCACTACACCTACGTAGTCGAGAATTTTTTGAACCTGTTGTTCAATTGAGGTTTGTGTAGTGTCAATTTCAATAGCGTCGTCGGCCTTCTTGAGAGGGGCCGTAGCTCTAGAGGAATCCAGACGGTCACGTTCGACCAGGTTCTCCAGAACTTCCTCATAGGTCACCTTTTCTCCGCGTTCAAGGAGTTCCTTGAGGCGTCGTTCGGCGCGAACCTTCACGTCGGTGACGAGGAAAAACTTGTACTTGGCATTGGGGAAAACCACGGTACCGATGTCGCGGCCATCCAGGATGCAACTGGAAACGGCACCGATCTCGCGCTGCTTGTCGGTCATGGCGCGGCGGACAGACGGCAGGGCGCAGTAGATGCTCACGTTAGAAGAAACGCGCATACCGCGGATGTCGGATTCGTAAGACACGCCGTCGATGAGGATGTGGTTTTCGGAGTCAAAGCTAAGCTTTAAATTCTTGAGGAGTTCATCCATGGCAGGACCTTCCTCGGCAGGAAGTCCCTTCTCGAGGGCGGCGAAAGTCACAGCGCGGTACATAGCCCCTGTATCCAGGTAGGTAATGCCCAGCTTCTTGGCAATCAGCTTTGCAGTGGTGCTCTTACCGGTACCGCTGCCACCATCAAGTGCAATAACAAAGTTTTCGGATGTACTCATGAGTGGCGCGTAATTTAGAAAAAATAAAAAGGGGCTTCAAGTAGAGCCCGCTAACCGATCTATAAAAAAAGGGAATAAAACGTCCTTTTAGTACGGCAAATCATAATAATAGAACGTGACATAGCCATCATCGCCCCAATATGCCATCAATTCCCCGCTCTTATAGACATCAAGGCGGTCTTCATCCTCATAAAAACTGTAATAACCGCCAAAGTCATCGTCGTAACCGCGGCCATATTCACTAGGCATATAATAGTAGTACGTCCCATCCAGATTCAAGGTTGCAAAATCATCGGAATCGATCCGGAGCCTCACCTTGAACGAAGGGCTGATGGATTCCAGGCGGCCGCAGTCATAGGCGCCAATGGCATCGTACCTGCAGGTCTCGGAATAGTAATAGTAAAAGCTCTTGTTGAACTGATATCCGTTTGCCGCCGGGTCCCCCGCAGTCAAGTCACCACACCCCACCAGGAGCAGGGTCAACAGCGCCAACGGGCAAACAAGTGTTTTAAACAGTTTGACTTTCATCATCCGATAAAATAGAAAGTTCATCAAACCACAGGCATACCCCACGCCTTTTTTACTAACCAAAACTCATTTTTTCGCGCATTTGGAAGGTAGTTCCATTACACCCTACGAACCAATCCATCCTAAAAAAGCCAAATGGTTAGTAAAAAATTAATTTATCCACACTCCCTTTTCCCCATTTCCAAGGATCTTTACTAACCCAAAGCCATCTTACTGTCCATTTGGTCAGTAGCGATACCACCTCCACTCCAAAGCACCCTGTGATTTTTCACATTTTTACTAACCAAATCGGCCTCCACCCCTATTTAGTTAGTAAACCCGCCATCTGCCACTCATAAAAAAAAGCGAGCCGAAGCCCGCTTCTTAAATTCGTTGCATTCCAATTACGGATTGTCGTAGTCGCCGTTGTAGATTTGTTCTTCAGCGGCCTGGGTATTCTCGTCAGAGAATTCCTCGGGAGCCTGCAGATCGCGGGTGCTACCGTACTTGCGTTTTTCTTCTTCAGTCAGCTTGTTGGAATAGACAATTTCTTCCTGTTCCTGATTAGCAGCTTCTTCTTCTTCCTGCATAATCTTCTGACCCTGTTCGAGGCGGCGCTTGATGCGTTCGTCTTCCATCTGCTTCAAGTTGGTACCGACCTTGGCCTGTTCTGCAGACATGACGTTACGTTCGTTGGCTTCGTCCATGGCATCCTTGATACCTACCAGACGACCCTTGGAGTCCACTTCCAGACCGGCGCGGCGGAGGGTGGAAAGGGGCAGACGACGTGCGGCGACCTTGTAGTCTTCCTTAAATTCGTAGCCGTCAGAGGTTGCGATAGCATCGGCTTCATCCGGAGTCACATACTCCAGAGCTTCCTGCCAACGGGAACCCTGCACACAAGAAGTAAATGCAACCAGTGCGTTATCCAAGGCTTCAGGATCGTCAGCCTTAGTTCCGCTACAGGCAGACAGAACCATAGCAGCCAAAGCTGCAAAGCACACCAGAATTTTTTTCATAGGACATTCCTCCGAAAAAATTTAAAAATCCCGCCTAAATATACACACTTTTACGAAATATTTGCAAATTTCAAAAAAATTTTTACGCATCTCTTTGCTACATTGGCATTCACCATGACAGAAAGCGCAGACATCTACCGTATAAACAAGGAAAACACCCAAGGCACCCCCAGGGAAATCATCCTTATCGGCACAGCCCACATTTCCCAAGCCTCCAAGGACCTCGTCCGCGAGACCATCGAGGCCGAAAAACCGGATACCGTCTGCGTTGAACTGGATGACGGCCGTCTCAAGTCTATCAAGGACCCCGACCGCTGGAAAACGATGGACCTGCGACAGGTCATCAAGAACAAGCAATTAGGCACCCTTATCGCCAACCTGGTGCTGGGCTCCTATCAGAAGCGCATGGGCGCACAGACTGGCGTCAAGCCCGGCTCCGAACTGAAAGAAGCCGTTGACGTGGCCGAAAACGCCGGACACGAGTTGGTCTTGGCAGACCGCGACATCAAGATTACCCTCCGCCGCACCTGGGCCTGCACCCCCTGGTATCGCAAGCTCAGCCTTTTGGGCGGTCTTTTCGCCAGCATTTTCGACAAGACCGAAGTCAGCGAAGAGGAACTGGCAAAGATCAAGGAACAGGACGCCCTGAACGGAATGATGCAGGAATTCGGCAAGTCCTTCCCCGAAGTGAAGCAGGTCCTCATCGACGAACGCGACCAGTTCCTGGCCAGCAAGATCAAGAACGCCCCCGGCAACAAGATTGTCGCTGTAGTCGGCGCAGGCCATATGCGCGGCATCGCAAGCATCATCGAAGAAGACAAGGAACTCCCCAGCGAAGAATCCATCAGTGTCATCCCCAAGAGCGCACCCATCTGGAAAATTATCGGCTGGGCCATTCCCATCGCCATCATTGCAAGCATTATCGCCGTGGGTATTCACGCCGGAGCCGCCAAGGCTGGAGAACTGAGCCTCCAGTGGGCCATGCTGACCGGCGGTGGAGCCATGCTGGGAACCATTATCGCCGGAGGTCACCCTCTGACCATTTTGGTGGCCCTGATAACAGCCCCCTTCACAGGCCTTACGCCCCTCATTGGCGTTGGATTCTTTACCGCCCTTACCCAGGTCTACATGCGTCCGCCCCGCGTGGCCGAAATGGAAACCCTTACCGACGACATCTGGCAGGTCAAGCGCTGGTGGAAGAACCGTGTGACCCGAGTGATCCTCTGCTTCCTGTGCCCGGGCCTCCCCGCTATCGTGGGCAAGATCCTGGCAATTTTCAATATTTACCAGGCTCTGTAAAAAAACAAATTCAGGCCGAATCTCATTTTTTAGAAGCCTCCGCAAGCACGGGGGCTTTTCTGTTATACAGGAACGTTCAAAAACACGATATTCAACAAATTTTGAGAACACAAAATTAAACTTTCAAAATATTTGTTTAAATTTTGTGTAAAATTTAAACAAATATTCACCATTCCCTATTGACACGCCTTAATTCCAGGATTAAATTATAAGAAAGATTTTGAGAACATTAAACTTTAAGTAAAAACGATTGTCTCAAAATCAAGGTGTTATAAAAAGGGATGTGGGTATGAATTCCAAAATTTTCACAGCAATGGCCTTTGGCCTCGCCACCGTCGCAACGGCAGTTACTTCTCCGGACTTTCCTATGACCGGTTTCGCCACCCAGAACGGCGGCACCACCGGCGGCAAGGGCTACGGCGAAGTTACCGTCAGCACCACCAGTGAATTGGCCAATTACGCCAAGGCGGGAAACAAGATTATCTATGTAAAGCCGGGTACTTACGCAGGCCCCATCAACGTGGGTAGCAACGTAACCATCTACGGTTACCAGGGCGCAGTCATCACCCAACCCACCACCGGCAGCGCCATGAAGCTTAGCGGATCCAAGAACGTCATTATCCGCAACCTGAAATTCCAGGGCATCGGCGCCCACGACGATGACGACGAAGATTGCCTCCAGGTGAATCACGAATCCAAGAACGTCTGGATTGACCACGTCGACATTTATGACGGTCACGACGGCAACCTGGACATCACCAACGCTTCTGACTACGTGACCATTTCCTGGACCAAGTTCAGCTATACTAACAAGAGTACAGGCCATCAGTTCAGCAACCTCATTGGCAACAGCAAGACAAAAACTTCAGACCGAGGCCATCTCAACGTCACCTTCCATCACACTTGGTGGGCAGACGGCGTTGTGGAACGCATGCCTCGCGTGCGCTTCGGCAAGGTCCACGTAGCCAACAACCTGTTCGATAGCAAGGACGCCAGCTACTGCGTTCGCGCCGCTGTTGAAGCCGACATCCGCATCGAAAACAACGTGTTCTTGAACGTACAGAAGGCTCTAGACTTGTACACCAGCGACGGCACCATCACAGCAGCCCAAATGATCAACAACTATGAAGAAAACGTGAAGAAGAAGCAAGCTGGCACCGGCACCGCATTCAAACCCAGCTATTCCATGGGCCTTACGGACGTAAGTACCCAAGCCAAAGCTTACGCCCTCCGCGATTCCATTAAACAGTATGCAGGCGCCACCTTGCCTAACCCAGGAAGCAGCGGAACCGTCACTCCGGCAAGTTCATCCTCCGAAGTTCAAATCAGTTCTTCAACCACCGCCACCAACTCTTCCAGCTCCCGCAATGACATCTCCAGCAGTTCCGTAGCCGTCTCTGGCGAAGCAAGCCTTACAAAACACGGCACAGGCAACTCCAGCCAGACCGTCGCCGCCGGCAGCGCCATCGATGAATTCTACTACACCATTGCAGGCGCCACCGGTGCAACCGTCACCGGATTGCCCGAGGGCGTCAGCGGAACATTGAAGGGTTCCGACTTCTACATTTCGGGAACCGTTTCTGCAAACGCAGCCGCAGGTAGTTACAAGTACACCATCACCACCACAGGCGGCAACTCCACCGCAACGAAGAGCGGAACAATCACCGTTACTGCAGGAACAGAAAGCGGCAAGACCGACGAAAACGGAAAAGACGAAAACAACAAGAATCCGGAAAGTTCCAGCAGCGTAACCAAAGAAGATTCATCCAGCAGCGAGCCCGTCAAAGATTTCTCCAGCAGCGAGCAGGATGCAGAACCGACTAGCAGTTCCGCAGAAAGTCAAACCCAGGCCATCGCAGCCACCACAAACTTCAAACACACCATCACTACAAATGGTCACGCCGTCACCATCGAAGGCGCCAAGGGCAAGTCATTCGCCATCTTCGATATGCAAGGCCGCCCACTAAAAGTCGGCATGATTAACAGCGAACGGATCGTAACCGACATTCCCAATTCTGGAAGATACATGGTCCGTATAAATCGCGTTAACCACATTATCTCCATTCGTTAGAATTCTTCCACCAATAAAAAAGCTCCGTTCAGAATCGAACGGAGTTTTTTCTTTTATGAGTTCAGCTTTTTTATATTTGAGTCAATGTCTACCGTCATCCTGTTCAACAAGCCTTTTGGCGTATTAAGCCAGTTCACGCCGGAGTCGGGTCACCCCGCTCTGGACACCTTCGGCTTTCCGCCCGGAGTGTACGCTGCTGGCCGCCTGGATCATGACAGCGAAGGCGCCTTGTTGCTGACCGATAACGGCAAGCTCATCAAGAAACTTCTGGACCCCAAGTTCGAACATCCTCGCACTTATCTCGCGCAAGTTGACGGACAAATTACCGAAGAAGCCGTGCGACGCCTCGCCGCCGGAGTAGACATCAAGGGGTATCATACCAAGCCCTGCAAGGCCCGCATCGTGCCAGCACCAGACTGGATCTGGGACCGCAATCCGCCGGTCCGTTTCCGCGCCAACATTCCCACTAGCTGGGTAGAGCTGACTCTCATTGAAGGAAAAAACCGTCAAGTCCGTCACATGACCGCCGCAGTGGGCTTCCCTACCCTACGTCTGGTCCGCGTAAAAATCGGAAACATTCCCCTGGCAGATTTGCAGCCCGGCGAATGGCGGGTTGTGACCGAGAAAGTGATTTAAGTTTGCCTTCTAAAAGATTGCCACGCCTTCGGCTCGCAATGACACTCTAAAAAAACACCCCGCCGGATTTTTCCGACGGGGTTGTTTTTATGCTAGGTCCCTCGACTTCGCTCGGGGTGACACCGCGCTTTCGCGCGTCGTCAATTACAGCAGACCCTTAAAGAAATCATTACCCTTATCGTCGACCAAGATAAAGGCGGGGAAGTCCTTAATGGTGATCTTGCGGATTGCTTCCATGCCCAGTTCCGGGAAGGCCACGATGTCGTTGGACAGGATGTTCTGTTCAGCAAGGATTGCAGCCGGACCACCGATGGAGCCCAGGTAGAAGCCACCGAACTTCTGGCAAGCGTCGGTAACGTCCTGAGAACGGTTACCCTTAGCCACCATGATCATGGAGTGGCCCTTGCTCTGGAAGCGCATGACGTACGGGTCCATACGGCCTGCAGTAGTAGGACCGAAGGAACCAGTGGGCATGCCTTCCGGAGTCTTAGCCGGACCGGCGTAGTAGATCGGGTGGTTGGAAACAACTTCCAGAACCTTCTTTTCGATGTCGGAAAGTTCCTGACCGGCTTCCTGCTTGTCCAGGATTTCTGCGATCTTGGCGTGAGCCATGTCGCGAGCCACGATCATGGTGCCCTTCAGGTTCAGGCGAGTTGCAACCGGGTACTTGGTCAGTTCAGCGCAGACATCCTTCATGGGACGATCAAGGTCGATTTCCACTGCAGCGGCGATCTTTGCTTCGCCCTTCGGCAGGTACTGTTCCGGATTGTGTTCCATCTTTTCGAGCCACAGACCGTTTTCGTCGATCTTAGCCTTGATGTTGCGGTCAGCAGAGCAGGAAACGCCGATGGAAACCGGGCAGCTTGCAGCATGACGGGGGCAACGGATCACGCGAACGTCGTGGACCAGGTACTTACCGCCGAACTGAGCGCCGATGCCAGTCTTCTGGCAGATGTGGAGAACCTTTTCTTCCATTTCCACGTCGCGGAACATACGGCCGCCTTCGGAACCGGTGGTCGGAAGATCATCATAGTAACCGCAGCTAGCCAGCTTAACGGTGTGGGTATTCATTTCGGCAGAGGTACCGCCGATAACGATGGCCAGATGGTACGGCGGGCAAGCAGCGGTACCGAGAGTCTTCACCTTTTCGGAGATGAACTTTTCAAGGTTCTTCGGGGTGAGGAGGGCCTTGGTCATGGGCCAGTAGTAAGTCTTGTTGGCAGAGCCACCGCCCTTGGCAACGAAGAGGAACTTCATGTCTGCGCCTTCTTCGGCATGGATGTCGATCTGGGCAGGCAGGTTGCAAGCGGTGTTCTTTTCTTCGTACATAGTCAGAGGAGCGATCTGGCTGTAGCGGAGATTCTTGGTGGTATAGGCATTGTAGATACCTTCGGAGATGGCTTCGAAATCATCGCAGCCAGTCCAGACCTGCTGACCCTTGTGGGCGACGCAGATAGCGGTACCAGTATCCTGGCAGAACGGGAGCACGCCCTTGGCAGCAACGCAGGCATTCTTCAGGAGGGTGAGAGCAACAAACTTGTCGTTGTCGGATGCCTCGGGATCCTGGAGGATCTTTGCCACCTTGGCGGTGTGAGCCGGACGGAGACGGAAACTGACTTCTTCGAAAGCAGCCTGGGCGATCTTGGTGAGGGCTTCCTTAGAAACCTTCAAAATCTTCTTGCCTTCGAATTCGGCGAGGTCAACGCCTTCCTTGCCCAAGTTGACGTATTCGGTAGTGTCACCGGTGTGCTGCACGGTAGCTTCGTACTTAAATGCCATAAATATGCCTCATGAATTCGGCAATTACAAATTACGAATTACGAATTACAAGATTTAACCAGGCAGCGCAGCTGCGATTATTCCTCTCATAATTCATACTTTATAATTCATAACTCGTAATTACCCGTAGGGTTAAAGTTACATGGGAAAAATTACATAATATTAGCGGAAAGCGGAAAGATTAAAGCGAAAAGAAACAGCTGTGAGGCGTGAGGTGTGAGGTACGAGGTACGAGGTACGAGCATTATTCTTTATACTTTAAACTTTAAACTATAAGCTATTCAGTTTGGGCATTGGGAGCGGGAGCGCTAACTATAGAATGGATAGTGAACAGTGAAGTGCCGCAGAGAAGTACGAGGTGCGAGGTACGAGGCGCGAGGTACGAGGTACGAGGTACGAGCATTATTCTTTATACTTTAAACTTTAAACTATAAGCTATTCAGTTTGGACATTGGGAGCGGGAGCGCTAACTATAGAGTGGATAGTGAACAGTGAAGTGCCGCAGAGAGGTACGAGGTGTGAGGCGCGAGGTACGAGGCGCGAGCATTATTCTTTATACTTTGAACTTTAAGCTATAAGCTATTCAGTTTGGACATTGGGAGCGGGAGCGCTAACTATAGAGTGGATAGTGAACAGTGAAGTGCCGCAGAGAGGTACGAGGTACGAGGTGTGAGGTACGAGGCGCAAGCATTATTCTTTATACTTTAAACTATAAGCTATTCAGTTCGGACATTGGGAGCGGGAGCGCTAACTATAGAGTGGATAGTGAACAGTGAAGTGCCGCAGAGAGGTACGAGGTACGAGGTGCGAGCATTATTCTTTATACTTTAAACTATAAGCTATTCAGTTCGGACATTGGGAGCGGGAGCGCTAACTATAGAGTGGATAGTGAACAGTGAAGTGCCGCAGAGAGGTACGAGGTGTGAGGTGCGAGGTACGAGGCGCGAGCATTATTCTTTATACTTTAAACTATAAGCTATTCATATCTGATCCCCCCCCTCAGCACATCACTCACCACTCATCACTCATCACTCACCGCTCATCACTTTTATCTGAACCGCCTCCGCCAGTCGCCGACAGCATCAAAATGCGGTTAGGCCGCTCTCCAAAGGTAAAATTTGATGGTCTGGTGACGTTTTTGAGGTATTTTTGTATCTTTTTTTTCATAAAACTCATCAAAACGGCTCAATATGAGTTATTTTTTGGAATGTTAAAGTTTTTAAATAAAGAGGAATCCTATGAAGATGAAGAATCTGATGCTGGCAACTATGTTTGCCTCTGCAATTGCATTCGCTGCTGAAGCTGCAGCACCCGCTGCCGCTGCTGCACCCGCCGCTGCACCGGCTCCCGCTGCCGAAGTAAAGGCTGAAGCCGCTCCTGCCGCTGAAGCACCGAAGGCTGAAGCTGCCGCTCCCGCTGCCGAAGCTGCTGCACCTGCTGCCGAAGCTCAGGCAAAGGCTGAAGCTGCTCCTGCCGCCGAAGCCGCTCCTGCTGAAGCTGCCGCCGCTCCTGCTGCCGAAGCCGCTCCCGCTGCTGAAGCTGCTCCTGCCGAAGCCGTAGCTGCAACTGATTCCGCTGCCGCACCTGCCGCTGAAGCAGCTCCTGCTGAAGCCGCACCGGTTGCTGAAGCCGCTCCTGCCGCTGACACTGCAAAGGCTGAAGTTCTCGAAACTAAGGCAGAACCCGCACCGGTTGATTCTGCTGCTCTCGCTAAGGCTGAAGCCGAAAAGAAGGCTGCCGAAGCTCAGGCAAAGGCTGAAGCTGAAGAACGCGCCAAGATGGAATCCGAATCCATGGGTTCTGCAAAGACCACCATCATGGAAAATCCCTGGGAATTCCTGATTGTCTCTGCAGCATTCGTTGCATCCGTCCTCGTCATCATCTTCACCGGCAAGGATTAATGACCGTTCGCATAAAACGTCTGGTCTAGTACCTGCGTCAATGCTCACTCTCATAAGAAATGACTCCGCTTATCACGGAGTCTTTTCTTATTCACGGTACAAGACAAAGGAGGGCTACGCCCCCCCCCCTTAAAATCTCCCCTGCTAAAAACCTGTCCCCAAAGGCAGGTTTTTGCGTTTTTGACCGTTCGCATAAAAAGACTGGTCTAGTGCCTGCGTCTTGGCCCAATCTCGCTAGATGAGACAAAGGAGGGCCACGATCCGCTAGGGAGGTGCTTTTTTTCGCCAATTCATTATGACGTTTATTTTATGAGCGTCAGGAAGCATTAACGAAACCTCCTGCATGACAGCGGTTTTCTTTATGCGGAAAAGGCCCGGTTTAACACCGGGCCCTTGTCCATAAGGTTTGCTTTACCTTTCCGCTTTCACCTATATACTAGTAAGTGACGTAGCAAAGTACGTTCATGGAAGCGCTAACCGTGATCTTGGTTCCGGCGGCAGAACCGTCGGTACAAGCAGCAGGAGTAAGGTTTGCAGAGTAGTCAATGGTGTATTCCTCGCCATCGATATTCAGAAGGATTCCATTTCCGCTACCACCGCAGACCAGGCCACAGTTAACAGCTTGAGGCGGATACTGGGCAACGATGGTTTCGCCACCCGGGAAGGCCTTGGAAGAGTCTGCCATGGAGTGAGCCATAACCACATCAACCTGATTGGGGTCAACCACGGTAACCGGGTCACAGCTATAGGTCTGCACGGTTTTGTCTTCGTTGGTGACGGACACAGAAACCTTAACAGACTTCTTATGCATTTCGCCAGTTGCGGTCATAGAAGCCGAGGCACCAGATCCAGAAATAGCACCATCATCGGAACTCCAGCTATAGCCGGTAATCTTGGATTCGGATTCAGCAACCACATTCCAGCTCATGGTTTCGCCAGCATTGACAGAAGCCTTTTCGGCGGAGCAGGATTTCACCACAATGGGCACGCCCTGAACCTGCAAGGAACCGCACTGCACTTCGCTACCATCGACATTCAGGGTCGCAGTATAGATGCCGGATTCGGTATAGGTGATGTTCACGGAATTCATGCCGTTACCGGAAACAGTCTTATTCAGTTCCGGGAACTTCCAGACGAAGGGAGACATGATCGCATCGAAGACATCGCCGGATTCACGATAGAAGGACCAAGTGGCAATTTCACCTTTTTGAATAACGTCTGTAGAAGGAGAGCAGGATCCGTTCACGACGCCAGAGGGTTCGTTAAGCACTTCGTCAGAGCTTGCGGTTTCGGATTTCTTGGCGGAAGAGGACCTTGCCTGCTGTTGCGCAGCGGAAGAGGCCGGACCAACGTCAGAACCGGAATCAGGGGTAGCGTCGGAATTGGAGCTGGTCACAACATCTACTCCGGCACTGGAGTAAACATTGGCTTCGTGAGAAGGTTCGTTAGCACTTGTAGCATCTTCGCCACATGCCGCCAAACCAAAGGCAAGACCGGCCGCCACTAAAGAAAAGTTTTTTGTAAGATTGCCAAACACAGTCATGCATGTAAATATAGATAAAAAACACGTTTTTTCACCTTTTAGTCTTTGTAATTTTTTTTCGGTGAAACAAGTCACGAAAAAAAGGCTATCTTGTTCCCGTGTTGATGGGATTTTTTCTAAAGGAGGCTTTATGCCGTTTTTTGTTGTACCCGTATTGTTGCTAGCGACAGCGTTGTTCGCTGTAGAACAGGAGCAACCGACCCCGTACGATCTGATTCGACCTATTTGGCCGATGACGTGGGATACCGCCGCTACTGATGAAGGCGGTACCGTACAGAGTTTTAGTAAGTACGTGCCCAACGCAAAGAAGCACAATACTGTGCCCGCAGTCGGTTCCATGCCTCAGGACTTCGTTCCCAACGGACTGATTCCTGACTCCCTGAACCAGGCATTCCGCGACGCGCAAAACCTCCGCATCGGTCGTATCCGTATTAACCAGGCAGGCTACCTGCCCGACGATCCGGAAATGCAGTTCTACTACGTTTCTGACGGAAACTGTACCGAAACCTATTCCGTCGTTGACCTGGATGGTAACGAAGTGGCCAAGGGTGGTACCTTCATGTCGTCTGGTCTGACAACGACCTCTTCCTGGAACATTAAGGCTGGTACCGACGCCGCAACAGCCAACCAGGGCCGCTATACATCCTCTGCCGACGCTCCCGAAGGCAAGGTCTGTATCGGTAACCTGACCCAGCTTGCCGGTGGCCTCGCCCAGGACACCCGCTACCGCGTGAAGGTCCTCAAGCAGTACTCATCAACATTCATCATCAGCCCCCGCGTTTACTCCATGGTTCGCGACGCCTTGCTGAAGTTCTACGGCGTCAACCGAAGCGGTAACTCTGAATCCTGGTTCCACAAGCCCAGCCATACCAAGGATGGTGGTGGCCCCGTGGTCAACAACATTACCGCTGGTGCAGCAGCAACCCCCATCTCCCCCAAGGAAGGCGACCTCCAAGGTGGCTGGTACGACTGCGGTGACCATCTTAAGGAATCTTACACCCAGGCTTATGCATTCATGGTTCTTGCCATTACCGCCGCCGGCAACCCGGATCGCGACGATGACAACTACGCCTACAACCACGCCGAAACAGTCAACACCGACGGTATTCCCGACATTCTCCGCGAAGCCAAGCATGGTGCAGACTACTTCCTGAGAGCTTACCGCGTAGCTGGCGGCATTGTAGACAATATGCCTGTTTCTGTGGGTAACTTCGGCGCTGACCACGGCTGGTGGGGCAGACCGGAAAACCAGGACGCCCTTCCCGCAACCTTGAAGGGTAGAGGAGGTCCTCATGAACGTGACGTCCGTCTGGGTGAACTGGGCGCCAACGTTTCTAGTGAAATTGCAGCAGGTCTCGCTATTCTCGGTAAGGAATACGCCTTCTACGACAAGGCTTTCGCCGACTCCTGTAAGATGGCAGCCGTAGCTATCTATGAATTCGCAAGAGCTCTCGCTCTGGACCAGCCGACCTACGGCAATGGTTTGAAGTTCAACAACAACAAGGAAAAGGGCGAATGGGGCACTCCCGCCTATAGCGGAAGCAACTCCTACATCGACGATATCAGTATCGCAGCAGTAGCCCTGCATTATGGAACCTACCCCGATTCCGGTATGAAGTACCTTAACGATGCCGTAGAAGACAAGACCATCGGTACCGATCAGGAACCTGGCGTAGGCTTCTTCCGCGGTGGCTGGATGGCAGCCAAGCGTGACGGTATGCGTAAGAGCAGTAACACCGACTGGGCAAACGTTCAGACCTACGCCCTGTACGGTTTCTACAAGCTCCTCCTCAAGAACGACAGTATTTCTACCCATTACGGAATCACTCACGACGAACGTCTCTGGTATGCAGAAAACGTCGCCTTCATGTTGGCTAACAACGTAGCAGCCCGTTCCGGCACAGGCTCCACCTCTATTCCTATTCCGAACCCCAGCGATGGAACCAAGAACGTTTCTGCAAGCGACCTCTGGTACCAGATGCAGACTCAGATGGCCTGGATTTACAACCGCTACCAGGCAGGCAACATCTTTGACGTGTTCGCATACGCAGACGTAACCAAGGACCTGGAAGGAGTTAGACTTCCCCAGAAGGGCGTTCAGAACTGGAATTCCGAAAAGATGAAGCAGCTCGGTATCAACCAGCTGAACTACCTCTTCGGTGTGAACCCCTGGGATATTTCCTTTATGATCGGCGTGGGCGACAAGAGCGACAACCACCCCCATCATCGTGCAGCAAACCCCGAAGGCAAGAACATGCCGGGTGCTGGTTATACCTATAAGCCCCCTGTAGGCGCCTTGTTCGGCGGTGTTCCTCCCGAAGGCGACAACGAATGGGATCCGTCTACCCTGAGCTGGGAAGACTACTACAAGTCTGAAACCTGTATCGACGCAACCGCAATGTTCCTTGCCGCAGCCTCTGCCGCCATCAAGGAAGAAGATCGCAACCGCGCACCTTCCGAAATCAATGTGGAAATTCGTTACGTCGGCTATAACAGCGCAATCATCAAGGTTGGCCAGGATGTCCGCGGCCCCGCAATGATTCTGTACAGCACCAACGAAACTGGTCCTTTCAATACTCCGGTCAAGGACACCATCAACAGTGTCACTCACGAATTCAACCTGACTGAACTCCAGAACGGAACCACTTACTACTTCAAGGTCATTTCCATTAACGCACGTAGTGAAGCCTACACCACCAAGTGGCTTGTAGACAGCACCAGCACCCCCTTCTCCTTCACGACGCTCGTAAGCCCTCCGGGCGATGCCGATATCCAGAACGTCAAGATCTGTAACCTGACTGCAGATACCGCCGAAGTCATGTGGTACACTCCTAACGGTCAGTACGAATCCAAGGTATACTGGGATACCGAAGTCAAACCCTACGACCAGATGATGTGCCCGGGTGCAGCAGCCCAAAGTTGCGACATCGTCGGCAACGCTGACGTTTCCGGCATTCCCACCAGTTTCCATTACGTCAAGTTCGGCGACCTGGAAGAACAGACTACCTATTATTACTGCGTCGAAAGTAACGGTTCCATCCGCTGCAACGACGACAAGGGTCAGCCCCTCAAGTTCACCACCCCCGTTACCCGCTACAACTTTGATGTCAGCGTCTATCAGTATGAATTCGGTGGAATGGACTTCCTGAACCTGAACCTTATCAATAATGAAGACCGTCAATTCGACAATATCGAACTGCGCCTCTACGTGACTGCAAAGCCCGAAGAAATCGAAGCTGTTCCTGGCGTGAACAACCAGCCGGGTACTTGCCCGCTGCTGATCGACTCCGATATCTGCCAGGCTTACGATGAAGCAGGCTTCAACAGACCTTGCGTAAATGCCGCAGGCGAAAACGTTGACGACTCTCTCCGCTATTACTTGCGTCATGCCGTTCCTGTCAAGCTGGAAGACACCTACAACCCGGCAACGGGAGAATACGACTGGTACATTCCTATCCCGCTGGGCGGAACTCTCATCAAGTCCTCTTCTCGTATGCGTGTTGACGTAGGCTTCTCTTCTGGTATCTATCAGAACAACATGTGCGAAACACTGCGTACTCCTGGCAAGAAGCGCTTCCTCATCCCCAATACCAAGGACTGGACCTGGACGGCCCACTCTCGTGAAGTTGACGGTGCCGACTACGCAGGTGTTCCTTCCTGGGAAAAGGACCAGGGCGATATTGAACAGGCTCCTGTGAACCCCTACATTGCAGTTTACCGCAAGGGCGAATTCATTTCTGGCTTTAGCCCCTCTTACGACGAAATGATTAACAAGCGCGCCAACTACGAAATCACGATGAGTTTTGACGCCCCCTTCAACGTATCTAACGGTTCCTACATCCAGATTGACTCTACCACCAGCACCATGCATGTCAAGGGTCAGGCATTCATCACCGAAAGCGGTTACGTGAATTCCATCTGGGTAAACGGTGTCGCGCTGACCAACGAACAGCTGGCCAAGGCAGCCATTTACGACAATTCTACCGGTCGTTATGCCCTGGATATTCCGGTCAAGCTGACCATCGGTACCAACAAGGTTGACATTACCGTATTTGCAGGCCCGGATCCGTCATGTTCCTACTGCGTAGAAAACGGTGGTTGCGCCTTTATCAACCGTTCCTACTACATCCAGTTCAGCAAGGGTGACCGCACTCAGAGTTCACTGTTGCTCATTGCCCAGGATGGAAATTCCGTCTCTAGTCCGGCTCCGATCGATGGTTCCAACAAGTTCCATATCGAACTCCGCGACAAGGACAACCGCAACAATTCAACGGTAACCGTTTCTGTGCATAATTCCCGCACAAAGGATTCCGCAATTGTAACCCTGAAGAGAACTGACGAAAATCTCGGTTACTTCAGCAGCGATATGCTCAACGCCTCTGCTAGCGAAGGAGGCCTCCCCCACATTCCGTTCTACGGCGGCGACACCATCATGGTGAAATACGTCGACGCAGAAGATGAAGATGACCGCGATTCTGCCTGGTTCTACGCTGAAGCCACCAAGCCGACCCCGAAGGAAGCAGTCGTGCAGAACAATGTCTGTACTTTGACTGGCGATGCCCTGACAAGTGCAACATTGACCGTAAGCTTCGACAACGCCTCCTTTGACGGCACCGACATCATCATGGATAGTATGATTGTGGTTATGGAATCTGAAGGCTCCTCCGAAGGCGATAGATTCACCCTAGTTCCCACAGCAACGGTTACAGGCAAGGAAATATCATTCTCCGTCGCAGACTCCCTGGTTGGTGCTAACCCCGTCGGCAAGGTGATTGTCTACATGCGAGAAAAGGGCACTGCAAGTTCTGCAGAAGTCGCTCTCACCGATCGCGTAAAGCCCAAGTTGACCAGCGTCTCTATCCTCGAAAACGAAGATCATGTGAATGCTCAGGATACCCTGAAGCTGGTATTCTCTGAACCGGTCAATATTGTTGATACCAAGAGCTGGCCTCTCTCCGTATACGAAAACCAGACTGCCGTGGATTTGAGTTCCATCAAGGTTGTCTCGGCAAAGACGGATGACAACGGCAAGAGCTGGCAGTACGTTATCGAAGGAAACGAAAACTTCGCAGTCAAGGCAGGTAAGCAGGCTGAAGTTCCCCAGGCCTTCAACATTACAGACCTGTTTGGCAATAAGCTCGCAACTTGCGCCCCCGTGACCATCATCGAAGCCGTTCGCCCCGTTCCCGTTCAGTACGCAAAGATTACTGACGTTACTGGCGATGGACAGCCCGATGAGATCTACGTGGAATTCGTAAGGGCTCTCCGCGACAAGGACATCCCGGACACCATCGATGTATACTGGGGTAACCCGGCAGTATACCAGGCATTCACTATGCCTGTTAACGGCTGGACCAGGGAGGAAATCAAAGCAGGAACCGTTACGATCTACGACACAAAGCTGGACTCCGCAAACGGTACCTGGATCAAGGGTAGCATTCAGAAGACCTGTGTTGAATTCAAGGATATCATTGTTGTAGAAACAGATACTACCTGGAACTACACTTATCCTGCCAATGATTCTACGCTCGCGCCCACCGACAGTACCGTATTGAAGGTCGATACCACTTCTACAATGACAAAGCAGACCTGCTCTACCTACGAAACCAAGCAGGATTCCACTTTCGTCCCGAAGATCGACACCCTGGGAACCAAGGATTCTATTCTCTACCACTCCATCATCCGTGTGGCTGTTGAGAAGGGCATCTACAAGAATATGACCTACGGTTCCAACAAGGATCCCAAGACCAACGAATACAAGGGTACCGTGCGTCCCCGTCTCGGCCCCATTGAAAGCCAGATTTCCGACAATACTGCAGACCTCCATGATAACTGCGCCCCGATTCTCCTTTCTGCTCAGTGGCGAGGCTTCGACATCGGTGACGAGGAAAGAGGTTCTCAGGATGAAGTCAATCTGACCTTCTCTGAACCGATTGACACCGTATATCAGCCCCGCGTGGTGGAAAGAAGCCGCGAAGGTGCCGCAGGCGTATTCTACAGCCCCATGAATACTCCGACCCTCGCAATGATTCTTTCTTCTGGATCTTCCTCGATCCGTCTGAGTTACATGCATAAGGAAGCAGCAGCCATCTGGATTGGCGACTCCCTCCGCATGGTTTCTGACATAAGCCTCGGCACTCTCAGAGATATGGCAGGAAACTTCCCGGGACAGGAAACTCCCTGGGTCCCCGTCACCGGATCTGTATCCAACGTGAAGTTCACAATTGTCTCTACCGAACCGGTTACCAAGTCCAGAAACAATTATGATGTTTACTACGGCGGCACACCTTTTGCAAAGGGCGAAAACTTCCGTCTGACCGCAAAGAACAAGGCTGGCGAGACCATCATCCTGGCTGCAGGCGACAACGTACTCAACAAGGTAGGTTCCGCTCCGATTCCTAACTACAAGAGCGCAGGCCCTGTATTCGAAATCGAAGTCGCACTGCCCTTCGGCAACACCCGTGAATACGGTTTGGGCTTTGACCTGAGCATCTTTACAAACATCGGTGCCTATGTCATTAACACCCATTATGCCGATTCCACCAAGTACCTCAAGGATTTCATCTCTGCAGGTAGCACAATCACCTTCTATCTGGAATGGTGCGCTCCTGAAGATTACCCCATGAGTGCCGACGGAAAGAAGATTGGTACTGGTCCTTACATCGCCAAGTTCAAGACCCATGCCTCTAGCACGGTCTTCCCGGAAGTTAAGGAAGCTGGCGACACCAGAGAAGACATCAGCGGTTCTGACACCTTCACCAAGACCTTCGGGTTTAGGCGAATCAAGCAGTAAGATGCAGGTGTTATAAAACTTATGATAGCGAGAGAATGTGGTCCAGAAAGACCACATTCTTTTGTGTTATTTGAAACGGGTAGGAGTTTTTTTTATGAGTAAAAGTTTCAAGAAACTAGTTGGAATTTTATTGTTTTTAGGCATGGCGGCATCCAGTGTAATTGCAGCCGACCTTCCAAACCTTGACAGGACCGACAAGGTCCATGACCGTCGCTACCAGGACTCAGTCAACGTTTACGGCCGACGTTCTATTCGTCTGAACCAAAGTGGTTTTAGACCGCAGGATTACAAATACGCCTATGTGGCCGACCCAAAGGCCACCAAGTTCTCTGTCGTTGACGCCAAGACGGGGGCAGAATCCTTTAGCGGATCATTAAGCCTAATCCGTTCTAACGCCATCAAGCCAAACATTTGGATTAACGGAGCTTTTAATTCTCTTGAAAGCGTTTATGAATTCGGCGATACGACGGAAACAACCAATACAGAAAGTCTCTATAGGGCAGACTTCACCAAGTTATCCCCTACCACACCTGGCGAATACTTTGTCGTGGTGGGAAATGATACTTCAGCGACCTTCCATATCCATCCGTCTATATACAACGCCATTCTTGAAAACTCTCTGAAGTTCTTCGGCATTCAACGTTGCGGAAATACGAAATCCCATTTCCATGGAGCATGCCATCTGCAGGACGGTTCCAGAGTAGGCCATGACTTGACAGGTGGCTGGCACGATTGCGGTGACCATTTCAAGGTTGCAGAAACCGTAGGCTATGCCTCATACGTTTTATCCATGGTCTACCTCACCTACCAGGACAAGGCCGAAGACCGTTACGGGAACTCCTATGCCGACACGGTGTTTACCGATGGCATTCCCGACGTTCTGTACGAGGCCAAAGTCGGAACCGATTACATCATGAAGCTCTATAACGCTTCTGTGGAAGATGGTCTCATTGAAAAAGGCGATATGTATCATACCGTGGGCATGAGTGACTTTGACCATGCCTTCTGGGATTTGCCCGAACGTCAGGACAAACAGTCTCAGGCAAAAGGTGGTCCTGATCGACTGGTTCTCAAGGACATCGGAACGAACGTTGCCGGCGTTTATGCAGCGGCCCTGGCCAACGTTGCCGCAGGCTATAAAGTCTACGACCCCGATTATTCGGATTCCCTCCTGGAAGCAGCCAAGACAATCTATTCCAAGATTGTCAAGCCCACATTCATAAAATACGGAAGCGAAAAGGAAGGGGAATTTTTAGAAAAAGCCTGCGCTAGAAAAGGAAAGGCCACTTTCTACAAGACCGATCCTACCGATCCAATCCAGTTTAATGGTAAGGGTTACTACTCCGGCATGGGTCTCTGCGAAGACGATGCGGCAGCGGCCGCCACCTCTCTTTGGTACGCAACCGGAGACACGACCTATAAATATGACTTGTTCAACAACAAGGAACTGAATGTCAATAGCCATGCCGTATATGACCTAGCCTTCTTTGAAGCTGGTTATCTGGGAACAGGTCCGGGTTTCAACAATTCCTGGGCAACAGACTATCAGAATCTTTTTGCCTATGTCCTGTTCTCGATCCAGAAATTGATTCTTAACGATCCGCAAGTTACAGCCAAGTACAACATTTCTGAAACGGAACGAGATGCACTCACAAAGCGAGTCATGGCCGCTTTCCGCAAGCAGATCCAAACAAACACTAGCGGCGATTCCACCGCAGTCACCTATCCGGGATCCGCAGGAGAACCCAGAGAAAGCGAGACTAAGGTTCAAGTAACACCGCCCTACAACCTGGTATGGCCAGGCTTTGACTGGGGTGTTGTCCGTTACAATATGGGTTCGGCCGTCGCTGTGTTCCTTCTTTACGAACTGATGCAGGATGAACGCTACCTGAGAGTTTCTCTTGACAACATGTATTATGCATTAGGTGCAAACCCTTGGGATATTTCTCTGCTACTGGGCGCTGGCGACAAGAACCCACAGCACCCCCATAACCGAGCCGCCAACCCCGATGGATATAATGCAGGCGCAATGCCCTACAAGTACAAGTGCCCCATCGGCGCCCTCATGGGAGGACGTGAACCCACAAAGACATTGATTGAAGACTGGAGCAAATTCACCTCTACAGAAACTTGCATTGACTTCTCTGCACAGCTTCTCTTCCCGGCTCAGAGTTTGGCACAAACCTTGCCCATCGATGCAGAAGGTCCGCTGTTCAGCAACATTGCAGGCACTCCGATTTCTGACACAGAAGCCATTATTAGCTGGGACGCAAACGAAGTCGCCCTGGTAACCGTATTCTACAACACCTCCCCCGATCTTTCTACCGCCAAGTCCGTGCAGCAATCAAAGGCAACCAAGGGCGGCGCCATTACCTTGGAAGGTCTGACCTTGGGTGAAACCTACTACTTCTTCCTGGAAGGTATGGACACCAAGCGCAATATGACCACCGATGACAATCATGGACAGTGGTACCAGTTTACCATGACCAAGGCCGCCACAACGATCAGCGGCGTAACCATCTGCCAGGTCGACAATAGGAGCGCAAAGATTTACTGGTGGTCTTCTGACCGCATGAATGGCGTTGTCAATTACGGCACCTCCATGAGCGCCCTGAACGAAGCTCAAAATGCAGAAGGCGGAGCTGTTCTGTTCCACGAAGCAAAACTTACCGATTTACAGCCGGGCACGACATACTACTTTACCGTTTCTTCAGGCATCACCACCGATAACAACGGCGGCACAGGTTACAGTTTCACAACGGATTCCTACGCCACCTACGCCGACCTGGAAATATATATCAAGCCCAGTTCCTACCAGGCAGAATGCACCAACTGGCAAGACTGCCATGAATTCTTCATTTCTATATCCAACAACGATTCCATCAGCTTCCATGATTTTGAAGTCAGACTCTATCTGGGTAAGTCGTCAAATTTCCAGGTAATCACCTGGACTCCCCTTACCCAGAACTGGAATGGCAATGGAACCATGAAATCGATCAAGGAGATTTCTTTCGGAAACCCCACTCCTACAAATGGCGAGTACTACCTGCCCATTACCATCAAGGATACCTTGAGCGTTTCGGGCCAGATGATTTTCCAGGTCAAGTTTATGGATGGCGGAGCCACCTTCAAGGACTTTGATGGCGGCTGGTCCCTCATTCCCCATACAGCAAGCAGCGACCCGGCCTATTTCGCAGGCGTAGACCTTACACAGGCTCCCTACTTCACCGCCCAGGAAACTGAAGCGGTGGAAACCGATGCCAACGGCAACAAGGTTATTTCCTACGTGGAAGACCCCTACATCGTTGTTTACTATCACGGCAAGCATATCTACGGCTATGGCCCCGACTACACTCCGGAAAATGGTCCCCAGGTCAACCGCACCGTAGCCCTGAATTTCACCTCGCCCTTTATCAGCCCCCATTATTCTGTTGAAACAGTTGACTCCGCAATCTCCTATGTGGGATCCAGCACTGTAAGCCCCACAGGCTTCCTGGATGACCTGGAGATGAATGGAGTCTCCCAGGACTTCGTATACGACGCCTCTCCGCGTACCGACTCCTTCATCTTCAAGAAGGATTCCATTCTAGGTTACGGTAACAACTACGTAGAATGGGTCAGCTGGCACAACCATGGCGCCAATAAGAGTTCCCAGAATCAGTATGACTGCGCCTGCGCCATCTATAGGACCAACGTAGAAGTCGACACCATTACAACCCCGCCGGAACAGCGCTATCTTGTTTTTGACAAGAAGCAGTATGTTACCTACAAGGGCGAAAATGGAGCCCACAAGGCCGAAGTTCACGTATCCCTGCTAGACAGTACAATGGCCCTTATGGATACGGTTAGCATTACGCTGGAACTGACTACAGACAACAATACGGTTCAGTTCTATGCCACCTATGATGCCACAATCTCTATTACCAGCATCACCCTGATTAATGGAGAAGCCACATTCTATGTCGCCTCCAGCATTGCAGACACGACCATAATGTATGCCCGCAGCAGTGGCGGCTCCAAGATTGAGTACCAGCCAGCCTCTGCGGAACTATTCATTCAGGATCTGCCGCCCTGGCCCATTATCGAAGTGGCCAAGATGGTAGACACCGATTGCGACAACAAGCCAGACGCATTGAACATCACCCTGTCAAAGGCTTACGACGACAGTGCCTCCTTCATCGAGGTCAGATACCTTTATAAGTCCGATACCCTTACAACAACCAATATCGTCAGCCAATCCGGAAAGGACATTGTCCTCGCTCTCAATATCAGCGACACCACAACGAACACGAATCCCTTCGGATACATAGCCCTCCTCTCTAACTATAAGGGAGAAATCAAGAACGAGGAAGCTCAATACCTAGACGGTATCGCACCCACTTTGCTGTCAATCTCCGTTCTGGAACGTATGGACACCGCGAAAACGGATAAGGTGTACATGAAGTTCAGCGAACCGATTTCGGCCCCCGGCGAAATCTGGCCCATCCAGCTTTTCGCAACGGATAAGTCGACTAAGGCAGAGGCCCCCACCGTCTTGTTCTCTCAGCTTTACAACGACTCCTTGAACGTTTGGGAATTCGAAATTGCCTTCAACGCTGATGGCAGTTCCGCCGTAACAGAAGGCATGTTCGGCCAGCTGTTGACCACCAGTTCCATTACCGACAAGAGCGGCAACAAGGTATCTGAAGTCTGCGGACAGCCCATCCTCCCCATAACTCTGAAGTTACTGCCAATCCCGCTGCAGTATGCAGTGATTTCCGACGCAGACGAAGACGGCTCTGCAGAACATATCGACCTGCAATACTCCCGAGCCATGGACAGAAAACACATTCCTGACCAGATATCCATTATCTTCGGCAAGGCAAAGCCGGAAACTCTGTGGGTTGCAGGCACCTCCCTGACCTTCACTCCGGACAGTCTCTACGCAAGCCTGAATCTCCCTATTCCCTTCAGCTACGGTAACACAAGTGGTCCTTATGATGGAGGAACCATCGGGATGAACAATGCAGGTAAGGTTGCACAGCACCTCGGTTCAGACGCATCCTACGAATCAAACGAAATTCTCGCAAAGGATTCTGTCGGTCCCGTGTTCGTGTCCGCATACCTCACAAGGACAGACAAGTTTGACCTGCTGGACATCGAAATTAGTGAACCGGTAAATATCCACGACATAAATCAAATTTTCTACCGTCAGAAAAATGGTGACACGGATTCGGCAATCTATCAAAACACGATTCAGTCTTGCGCGCTGCTCGGCGGAAACTCTCATATACAGGGAATCTACCTGCAGAATGACAAGATTACCATTAACGACGGAAGTCTGCTCCGTATGCAGCCCAAGGAATTCAGCGCCCTGGTGGACCAGAACGGAAACACCCCCTCGCTGAACAACCCCTGGATTCCTATTTCTGGTTCTGGTAATCCGACCATCAAGTTTGACATTCACCTCCGCGAACAGGTGACAAGACCCCTTGCTACCGACTTGAGCCTTCCCGGAAAGTCCGGTATAAGATTCTATGCACTTGACGTAAATACAAAAAAAATAGACCTTATAGAGAACGGTCAAATCGTTCAAACAGGAATCAGTCCCGATCTTCTCCGTGGAGCCATCTGGGAAATCGAGATGGAAGTCCCCCGTGGAGCCTCCACTTCGGAATCTGCAGCATGGGACGCACTCACATTCAAACTTAACATGCCTATCTACTCCAACCTGGGCAGCTATGTTAACCGTTCCCTGGTTCGGTACGTCTTGACTCCCGACAAGCATCTGTCAACTGCCGGCAAGATAAAACTCTACCTGGAATGGCCCAATATGGCAGTAACAGGCCTTCAGTCTGAAAATGGACGCTCTGTGGGAACAGGTGCCTACATATTCAAGGCTCAGATAGACTACATTTTCACACCGAACCTGTCTAAGGATAGTAAGACAATCAGCAGATTCAATTACAAGGATTCCTACGACAAAACCGAAAAGTTTGGTGTAAAACGAGCAAAATAAAATGTCCGAGATTATCTACTCAGATTCCCCATACTTGTTAATTCTATCGGCAATAGCACTTGTGCTATCCTGCTATTTTCCGACAATGCTCGGAAACAAGATGACGGTTCAGCTGATACCGAAGCCGCTCCGTCGTCTAATCTTGATTAACATCGTCTGGAACCTGTGTAGTATCATCGGCATTCTCTTTTTTAGCGGAATCATGGAACCCGGTTCATCGGCTCATATCGGGCGCCAGATTGTATTCGGGATCCAGGCTCTCGCCTGGATTAGAGTCGGTAATGAATGCTACCATATTGGAGAACAGGTATCGTTCAAGAAGCACGAAAAATTCCGCACCCTATCCAACACCATCGGAACTATTATCATCCTAGCATTAACTCTATTGCTAGCGATTGCTCCCGAAGCTTTGACCAGTTTGACTTTTTGGGAAATCCAGCCGTTTAAGGAACGTCCAATTTTCATTGCATTCGTTCTTATATACATGGTCTTCCTGTTGCCCAGCTACATAGCCGTCATTTATCAACTGGGACGAAACGGACTCAGCTCCATCAACGTCGTGGCGGCCAAGACCAGTTCTTACATGGGTGTGTCCTTCGCTATCATTGCGGCTCTGGCCTTCTGTTTCGACATCATCATTCCCTTGCTGAAGGGAGTCTATACCGGCCCCGAAAAATTCATACCGGGCACAACGCAGCTCATGATCTGGAACCAGTTCATGGCGGTATTCCTCACTCTTCTTTGCGGTCAATACTACACCTCGGTATCTTATAAAAATAAAAGTTCCTACTGGTTAGTTAACAAGCTGATCAGCAAGATGGAAGAAGGCATCATCTATTTCGATGACAACGGACAAATCGAGCATGCCAACCAGGGCGCCGCTAAGTTGTTAGGAATTTCCACGACCAACATGAAAGGTCGTTCCATCAAGAGTATCTTCCCGCCCAGTCTGGAATTCTTCAAGGAAACGGTCTACAACGACATTCGCATTACCATCAACGGCGAGACGCACTCTTTCAAGATTCATTTCTTCAAGAACAGTCAGACCTTGACCACCGTGCTGAACATCGCCTTTTTTGTAGACCAGTCAAAGACCTTGCTCCTACAGCAAAATTTGAAGACGTTGAACGACCAGTATGTGGAATACACTCACGACCTCGTCCGTTACCAGGACCGTCTAAATAGAGAAGCCAGCATCAAGGCCGAAAAGGAAAACGTCCTGAACACCTTGATTAACGCGCTCCCCTTTAGAGTGTGGTACAAGAACGAACTGGGTGTCTACCAGAAACAGAATCAGCTGGATCTAGAAAAGAACGGTGCCCGCGAAGGCGCCAGCGATGACGCTCAGGACATTACCAGTTTTGAACGGGATGCAAGAGAACTGGGCGAAGTCCGCGTACACCCCTCCATCGAAGATAAGGACGGCAAGGAGATTACCCAGGACGAAGCCAACGCGCTGGCCAAGAATGGGGAATCCTACGGATTCTTCGACAACATGTACATTCCTATTATCCAGGGCAAGGCCCCCTACAAGACCCTGTGTATCAAGGTGGACATGACGGAACAGCGCAGACTGGAACAGGAACGTAACATGCTCCGCGAACAGAAGTTCATCCATTCCCGCCTCGAAGAATTGGGTACTATGTGCGGTGCATTCGCCCATGACTACAACAACATTCTCGGTTCCCAGATTGGGTTCTGCCAACTTGCCCAGGAAATGCTTCCCGAAGGACACCAAGCCAGCATGTTCATCGCCGAAGCCCTGAAGGCCGCCCAGCGAGGCAAGACATCCCTAGAAGAACTGTTGAACGCCATCCGCGGAAACGCCAGCGCTGCAACGCCGGCCATGGTGTTCTCTCCCTACATGATTATCGAAGATGTGGTTAAGAAGGTTTCGCTGACTCTTCCGCCCAACATTACGCTGAACAGCCGAGAACTGGACCACAGCCTAAAAATCAAGGGCATCGTCGCCTCTTTGGACCGCATCATAAGCAACATGGCCAACAACGCTATTTTCGCCATGAAGAAGACCGGAGGCACCCTGACATTCACCCTCCACCAGGCAATTCTGGAAAAGGAACTGATTACCCCCTATGCGCCCCCCGTACCGGCAGGACAATACGCCCAGATGGACATTTCGGATACCGGCAGCGGCATGGATTCGGGAACCCTGGAACGCATATTCGCCCCCTTCTTTACCACCAAGGCACCGGGCGAAGGCCTGGGATTGGGCCTTTCTTCGGCCCTAAGACTGCTAAAAGAGGGAAATGCGTACTTCACTGTGCATACAACCTTAGGTAAGGGCACAACTTTTAATCTATATTGGCCTTTGTATATAGAAAGTGAAACTGAAACGAAGAAGGAGGACTAATATGTCCACTATTTTGGTTATCGATGACGACGAACAGTTCAACCTGATGTTGAAATCCGCTCTTGAAATCAAGGGCTATTCCGTCGAAACAGCCTCTAACGGTAAGGACGCCAAGGCCCTTTACCAGAACAAGACTTATGACGTGATCATCACCGACATCATCATGCCGGATGTTGACGGTTACGAAGTCATCCTGGACCTCCGTCGCCTGAACATGAGCGACCGTACCATCGCCGTTAGCGGTGGTGGCAGAACTGCAGCCGACGACTATCTGATTACCGCACAGCACTTCGATGTTGCCGCTACCTTCAACAAGCCGGTGGACCTGCAGGCTCTCCGCGCCAAGGTAGAAGAAATCATCAAGGCTCACGCCTAATCGGTTGTTTAGGTTCAGTAGTCCATGAACATCCTGATCGCTGACTTTGATCAGAAATTTATCAGCGACATCCAGCGTTCCTGGTCTGTAGCAGGCACCAACCTGCGTACTTGCAGTACCGAGAGCGAACTCATGCCTATTGCAAAAGAAGGTTCGATAGACCTTGCGTTTATCGAGGTTCCTTTCTTGATGCAAGACAATATGGATATGGTGAGCTACCTCAAGGAACGCCACCCGGGAATTGAAATTTTTGTACTGTGCGATGACCGCAACTGGCAGGGAGCAGCCAGCGCCATCACCCGCGGAGCCAACAGTTTCTTAAAGAAACCCGTAACGCTTTCGCTACTGGAAAGCACCGCACAGAAAATCCAGGCTCAGCTTCAGAACAAGTCCAACAACCAGCTCATGGAGTCTCAGGTGCTGGACAGCCTTTTGGGAAACACTCCCGAAATGCGAAAGATTCTGAAGACGGTCTACAAGATCGCCCCTACCAACAGCACAGTCCTCATCACCGGCGAATCCGGTTCCGGCAAGGAATTCCTGGCCAACGTGGTACACCGCTACAGCAAGCGAGCCAACGAGCCCTTCGTAGCCGTAAACTGCGGAGCCATTCCCGAGAACCTTGTGGAAAGTGAATTGTTCGGTAGCAAGAAGGGAGCCTACACCGGCTCTACCACCGACAAGAAGGGCTTGTTCGAATCCGCCAACGGAGGCACGCTCTTCCTTGATGAAGTGGGCGAACTTTCTCCTGCGACCCAAGTCAAGTTGCTGCGATTCTTGCAGAGTCATGAAATTCGCAGGGTAGGCGAAACCGAAGCCCGCTACCTGGACGTTCGCATTATCGCCGCCACCAACAGGAACCTGCAAGACCGCATGGTCAGCGGAAATTTCCGCGAAGACCTGTACTACCGACTGAACACGTTCCATCTGCAATTGCCGCCCCTTCGCGAACGAAAGGCTGCGCTTCCCAACCTGATTAAATACTTTATTCTAAAGAACAAGGAAAGTCAGGGCAAGGATATTGTAGATGTGGAACCGGCGGCCTTGTATGCCCTGACCAAATACCCCTACCCCGGCAACATCCGTGAACTGGAAAATATTCTGGAACACGCCATCGTGCTATCCGAGGGGGGCATCATCCGTTTCGAAGACCTCCCCGAAAACGTCCAGAACGTTTCCCGAGAGGCTACCGTTGCTATTCCCCATATCAAGCGGGAAGCAGACAGCGAGACTGAAGAATCTGCTGAGCAGAATGCCGCCACGGAATCTATCGATTACGGAACGGTTGTTTTCAACGCCCCGATCAGCCCCATTGCCATCGCCCACGAAAGCAGCCCCGCAACGCCGACTGTCGCCGCCCCCGCAGCAGCACCCGTCGAAGAAAACGACGACCTGATTACCCTCGAGGAAATGGAACGTCGATATATCCTTCGTGCCCTCAGCGTCTGCAAGAACAACAAGACCCTGGTCTGCAGCAAACTAGGCATCAGCCGCGCCACCCTATGGCGCAAGCTTAAAGACCTCAAGATTGAAATGAACGGGGAAGATTAGACTTCAACGAGAGTTGCCACCAGGCAGCTATCCTTGGTGTTACCGCTTCCATTAAAATCAATGTCCTGGGAACGTTTCCAGGCGGTCTGTGCGTTTCCATGTACAGAAGCCACCGCATCCCGGACATCGCGGGCAAAGGCGTTCAAATTGAATTCGCTGTAGTTGGAACTGACCATGAAAAAGCCACCCTTGTTCAGGATGGTCGCACAGTCTGCAACCAGCGGCATCAAGTGTTCCCTGACGTTAAAGTTCGCACCCTTGAATCGGGCAAAGCTGGGCGGATCCAGAACGATGCCGTCGAACTTGAGGCCTTTCTTCTGAGCCCAGTGAACGTACTCGATTGCGTTACCACGGAAGAATTCTCCCGGGCGCAAATCCAGTCCATTCAGCTTAAAGTTCTCGCGGCCCTTGTCCAGAATCTTTCCGCTAATGTCGGCATTGGTAGCGATTTCAGCACCGCCGAGGCGTGCATGAACAGAGAAAGAACAGGTATAGCTGAACAGGTTCAAAAAACGCCTGCCAGCACAGCGTTTACCTATTTCCAAGCGCACAGAACGCATATCCAGGAAGAGTCCCGGATTCACCGTATCCAGCAGGTCGATGTTGAATTGGGCAGGTCCTTCGTGAACAATTCCCACGGAATCAGCAGGAGAACCAACTAGGACCTCCATAGGGGCGTTTTCGAGGGATTTTCCAGCCCGAGAAAGGCGTTCCTTAACCACAAGGCATACGGGATTAAAAACGTCTGCTATGGCCGTGGCAACGGCCTTTTTCTGACTCAACAGTTCAGGTCCAAAAAACTGAATCTGAAAACGGTCGCCAAACTTATCCAGAGTCAAGCCGGGAAAGCCATCTGCTGCCCCATTGACAACACGATAGGCATCCGTCACATCAAAGAGAGGCGAACGTTTTTCGTGGGCTTGCAGCAGAAGATTCTTGAAGTCGGCCATAGAACAAATAAAAAGGAGCCCACAGGGTCTCCTTACTTATCCATAGTTTTGATCTGATTGACGAATTCGTCAACTTCCTTGAATTCGCGATAGATGGACGCAAATCGCACATAGGCGACCGCATCCAGTTTCTTCAGTTCCTGCATGACCAGGTTACCGATCTGATCGTAAGTCACTTCGAAATTTTCGGTAACGGTCAAGGCGTTTTCAACGTTGATCGCCAGCTGTTCCATATCAGAAACGGAGACAGGACGTTTCTTGCAGGAGTTGATGACTCCGCGAAGAAGTTTTTCGCGCTGGAACGGTTCATGTTCCCCGTTGCGTTTGATAACAGTCAAGGGCTGAAGTTCCACGTACTCACGAGTGGAGAAGCGGCGACCGCATTCCACGCACTCGCGACGGCGCCTGATGTAGGAACCGATAGCGCGGCTATCAACGACCTTGTCGTTATCTTTCTTGCAAAACGGGCAAATCATATTGGTATTGAGGTATGAGGTCGGGCCTATGGCCCTAGAGGAGTGAGGTTCCGAAGATAAAACAGAGATTTCACACTTGCTTTACCCCAAAGCCTTGCGCAGCAAGGCGAGCTCACACCTCGAAGGCGCAAAGCGCCGCCCTCACAGCTAGTTATTCTTCTTGAATTCCTCTACGTTAGCCTTGTATTCAGCCAGGTATTCCTTGGCTGCGGCAACAACGGCTTCCGGAGTGTAACCGAATTCCTTTTCCAGGACGCCAGCCGGAGCGGAAGCACCGAAGCGTTCCAGACCGGAAACCTTACCAAAGCCACCTACAACCTGAGCGAACAGCAGCGGGAGACCGCTGGACTTGGCAAACACCGGAGTCCACGGAGTGATGACGGAGTCGCGGTATTCCTTGCTCTGGCTCATGAAGAGGGCCGGGCTAATCATAGAAACAACGCGAACCTTGAGGCCTTCGGCACGGAGCACTTCAGCAGCGTCGTGAGTCAGGAGCACATCGGAACCGTTAGAGACGAAGGTGAGGTCCGGACGGGCGGAACCGCAGTTATCACTAACAACGTAAGCACCCTTGCGGCACTTGGCAGCTTCAACCTTGCGATCGCCGGGGAGAGTCTTCACGTTCTGGCGGGTCAGGATGATGGTAGTGGGGCTATCGTTGTTTTCGAAAGCCATTTCCCAGGCAGCCACAGTTTCAAAAGCGTCAGCCGGACGGAGGACCAGCATTTCAGACTTACCGTTAGCCTTCTTGAGGCCTTCCAGAAGACGAATCTGAGTTTCGTGTTCGATGGGCTGATGAGTGGGACCGTCTTCGCCAACGCGGAAGCTGTCGTGGGTGTACATAAACTTAACAGGCAGACCCATGAGAGCAGCCATACGGAGCACCGGCTTCATGAAGTCGCTGAACACGAAGAAGGTGGCGCAAATCGGGTAGAGACCGCCGTGGAGGGCGATACCGCAGCAGATAGCACCCATGGTCAATTCTGCAACGCCAACCTGGACGAAGCCGCCCTTGAAGTCGTTAGCGCGGAAGATACCGGTCTTGTTCAGGAAGGCCTGAGTGTTATCGGAGTTAGAAAGGTCAGCAGAAGAGCAGATGCAGTTCTTCACATTTTCAGCCAGGTGGCCGAGGATGGTACCGGAGGTAACGCGAGTTGCAACGCCTTCCTTCAGTTCCAGACCGGAGAGGTCGATCTTCGGAGCCTTGCCGGAGAGCCATTCCTTGAGGGTTGCAGCCTTTTCAGGATTTGCAGCGTCCCAGGCAGCCTTGGCCTTCTTCCAGGCTTCAACTTCCTTGCGGAGTTCGGCCTTGCGGGCTTCGAATGCTTCTGCAACTTCGGGGAAAATTTTGAACGGATCAGCCGGATCGCCACCCAGATTCTTGACGGTAGCGTCGGTAGAAGCACCAGCGGCATTCAGCGGCTGGCCGTGAGTGGAAACAGCACCTTCGAAGGACTTACCGTCTTCAGCAATGGCACCCTTGGCCATGGTGGTGTGACCAATCACGATAGTGGGCTTTTCAGTTTCTGCCCATGCTTCCTTGAAAGCCTTACGGAGAGATGCAATGTCGGAACCATCAGCCACGTCGATAACGCGGAAGCCCCATGCTTCGTACTGCTTCTTGAAGTCGTGGCTCATCACGTCTTCGCAACGGCAGGACAGCTGGACCTGGTTTGCATCGTAGAAGAAAATCAAGTTAGAGAGTTTGAGGTGACCAGCAACGCGGCCCACGCCGTAGGCGATTTCTTCTTCGAGACCGCCGTCGGAAACCAGGCAGACCACCTTGTGGTTCAGGATGTCGCCGAAACGTTCCACCATGAAGCGTTCTGCAATGGCGTTACCCAGGGCAACTGCATGACCGATGCCCAGAGGACCACTGGAGTTTTCGATGCCAAGAGCCACTTCAACTTCCGGATGACCGGGAGTACGGCTGTTCAGCTGGCGGAAGTTCTTCAGGTCTTCCATATTGAGCTTACCCTGGAGGGCAAGTTCGGAATAGAGAAGTGCAGACATATGGCCCGGATCCATGAAGAAACGGTCACGAGCTT
Source organism: Fibrobacter sp. UWH5 (assembly GCF_900142505.1). NCBI lineage: Bacteria > Pseudomonadati > Fibrobacterota > Fibrobacteria > Fibrobacterales > Fibrobacteraceae > Fibrobacter > Fibrobacter sp. UWH5. Next base: position 243,266 of record NZ_FRBB01000002.1, read on the forward strand.
CCCAATTGGGGTTTTCAGGATCGAAGCGGAGGAATTCTGCGAAAAGCAGGCTGATAGCATCAGCTGCACCCATGGCTCCACCCGGATGACCGGACTTAGCCTTCTGCACCATGGCAGCGGAAAGAATTCGAACGTTGTCAGCCGCTTTAGTAACGATCGCGTCTTGCACTTTTTTACCTCTCTCTATATAATAGGCGATGAGCCGCCCTTAAAATTTGAGCCAAATTTAGTTTTTTACATAAAATTCTCAAGGCCACATATCCCACTACGTGAACGAAAACGGGAATTTCAGCCCCAAGCAGTACACAGACGTTCACTAAACGAAACAAAAAACCTCATTTCTATAAAAATTTGAGTGTTTCTCTGCCATCTTATTTTTTTTATGTTCATTATCATGAAAACGTCTCGTTGTCCTATCTGGGTCTTTGTATGGTCACTCATCCTGGCGACCAGTGTCTGGAGCATACCCGCCCCCGAAAAGAACTACGAGGTAAGACAACCTGACGGAACCACCCTAACCGTAACCAAGAAGGGGGACGAAAGATTCCATTACGTCGAATCCGTTGACGGCTACCCCATGACCCGCGACAGCAAGGGCGTACTCCGTTACGTAGGCGATGACGGCAAACCCTCTTCCAGAAAGCCGCACAAAAAATCAGACGCCCTCAGCAAACTCCGCGAACAAATCAGCAACCCTATCAATCCGGACGCCCCGGCAAAAATGGATAGCGCCAATACGGAGCAATCCACCCCGTCGCCCCTCCGTATGCCCGCCGTAAATCCCAACCTGAAATCCGGAGAAAAAAACGTCCTAGTCGTCCTCGTCCAATTCCAGGATGTGAAATTCTCATCCGAGAATCCCCAGGCCGTTTTCGATAGTCTACTCAACCAGGAAGGATACAAGCTAGGCGGAAATCAGGGCAGCGCCAGAGATTACTATGTAGACAATTCCCTTGGCATATTCAAGCCCCACTTTGACGTGGTCGGTCCATTCACTGTCAGCAACACAGTAGCCAATTACGGAGAACTATCCCGCAACGGAACCATGGGGGCGCAAAACGCCTTGAAGGAAGCGCTGGACTCTCTTAAAAAACAGAATTTTGATTTTAGCAAGTACGACAACGACAACAACCGTTACCTAGACTTCGTCCACATGATCTTTGCCGGCTTCGGCGCCCACGATTCCAAACAGGATTCATCCATTTGGCCCCATAAATGGATATTCAGAAGTCCCTACAGGGTTTCGACATCCCTGAGAAAGACCTACTACGTAGAACCCTACGCCTGCAGCGCCGAACTGGATGGAGCAACGAACCAGCAAGATTCCACGACAAAAATAACATCGGGTGTCGGGCAGTTCCTTCATGAATTCAGCCATCTGTTAGGTCTTATGGACCTGTATTCAAACAACGATACCATTTTCACGCCTTCCACCTGGGACCTTATGGACGCCGGAGCCTACGACCGTCTAACGACTAAAGAAGCGGCAGGAACGGTTCCGCCAAATTTATCTGCATTTGAGAGACTTTCACTGGGCTGGATTTCTACTACGGAATTGAATATAAAAGGATCCGTCAAACTGAGTGGCCTCCAGAACAACGTCGCCCTGCAAGTGACCAGCCCCAAAAATCCCGACGAATTTTTCTTGATGGAATACCGCAGTTCCTCGGGATGGGACAAAGCCTTGCCTACCCACGGCATGCTCATATGGCATATCGACTATAACAAGAATGCCTGGGATTCCGCCGCCGTAAATACGGGCGTTCACCTGCACGTAGACATCGAAGAAGCCAGCGGAAACGGAAGCTATCAGAACCGAACAAGAACGCCATTCCCCGGAAGTGCGCGAGTCAGAAGTTTTAACAAATTCATCACCTGGGGCAACACAGACCTGGGGGTATCCATTAGCAATATTTCCGAATCTCGCAACTATTCCTACATCACGTTCAATGTGGATATGGACGCCGACTCAGGAAGCATCGACCTGATGGAAGGTACTGCAGAGGACCTGATGGAAGTACCCTCGGACAGCGTTCCCGTGGATGAAGAAATCATCGATCTCCAGGTATCTTCCAGCAGCAAAGCGGAAGTGGAACCGGAGCCTGAATCCAGTTCCGCCCCCTGGATTGAAATCGCCGAAGAGGACGTTGCCGGAAACAGGCTTTCGCAGACAAATTTTGAAAGCACGCAAGTCAAGACCTTGCAGGTTTTCTCTATGAACGGTCAGCTTTTATTCCAGGAAGAATTCACCGGCAGCATGCCCACAGAAAAGCTTCGCCATTATAGGCAACCATTGATGCTATCGGTAAGCCGCAACGGCAAAAAAATCGGGCACAGTTTATTTATATTTAGGGAATGAATTCTCTAAAGAAACTTTTGAAAAATCTGGCTCATGGTGGAACCATTGTCGGTCTTATCGTAGCCATCATAATTCCCTTTCTCATTTACCTCGGACCTAATGTAGGCCACAAGTCCACCATACAGATGCTGGATCTTAAATTGCCTATGCCCCTGTTCCTCGTGCAGCTCGCCGCAGGGATCGCCCTGCTTGTCATGCTTCACAAGGATTTGCGCGATTGGCTCAAGTCCATCCTTCCGGCGAAACCTTACTGCATCGCCATCCTGGTCTTTACAGCAGCCATTACCATTTTTGCCGGCACCCAGATTGAGGCCCGCCATCGAGTCCAAAGCGATGAAAGCATTTTCCTTTCTGTTGCACAGAACATGTTCTACAACCAGGAATCAGGAACTTGCAACCAGGGGTACTTCGAAAACGGTTCCCTGAACTGCATCGCCAAATCCAACAGCTTCAAGACCAAGGGTCTGGCATTCCTCTACCTCATCGGCATGCCGTTCCTCGGCACTGATCTTCATTGGATATTCAACATGGAATTGGCCATGCTTCCTCTGGCCATCCTGCTCATGTTCCTGGCCGTGGTCGCCTGGACAAGGCAACCGCTCCTAGCCTTCTTCGCCTCCCTGTTAATGGCGCTACAACCCACCGTACTTTTCCAGTTCCGCGCCATGTCCGTGGAACCCCTCTACATTTTCCTTTCGGCCCTGGCACTCCTGGTTTTCAAATGGACCTATGACCGTAACACAATCAAGCATTGGGCCATACTGGCACTGGTTCTGGCCTTCTTCGCCCAGACCCGTCAAGAAACAGTATTCTGCTTTGCGCCCTTCATCCTGTTTGCATTACCCAAACTGTTGGATTCCAAAAGCGCCAAGTGCCCCACCTTCTTCGTTATCCTTTCCGTATTCTCTACCCCCGTTTTGCTGACCATCAGCTACTTCCAGGGTTTCGGTTTCCAGGGGGGCGAATTCAGCGCCCACGGCCACTTCCTTGAAGACCTGGTCAAGAACTGGCAAGAGATGACCTTACCCCTCAAGGAAAACGGCGAACTGACCAACCCCTTCCTGACTTACTTCAACTATCTGTTTGCCGTTGGCGGAATCTACCTGCTATGCAGAGCCGTCTGGGATTCCGTTAAGGGATCCGGAGAAAGCCGCTACTTCTATCTGAAAATGCTGGCGTTCCTGCTCCTCTATCATATCCAGACCTACATGATTCTTGAAAACGTCTCCGGGGATTTCGGCATCCAGATCAACCAGCGCTACAGCCTAGTCATGATTCCCAGTATGGCTTTCGTGGCAGCACTGCCCATAGCCCACTTGATCCAGGCATTGGCCAACAGCCTAAGCGACAAGAAGCCTTCGCCGGTCACTCTGATCGCCATTATGATACTGGTCGCCCTCGGCTTTACCGGGTGGACGTTCCACTACAAGGCAGACTTCAACAACAACATCATGTATAACCGCAATCACCTGACCGTAGAAGAACATTCCATCCTAGAATGGCTGGGAGAACTTCCCAAGAAACCGAGGATGTTTATCTATGGCAGACCTTGGCACTTTGTCGGTTACGGAATTTCTTCCATTCATTATGACAGGGCCAGAAATCTGTCCTCCGAAAATATGCAGAAATTGATAGATCGCTACCAGGGAGAAGTCTATTATATCCGTGGACTGGATTGTTGGGATAGCAAGACCTACCACAAGAAAGCAGTGGAACACCGCATCCCCACCACTTGCGACGTATTCGAGCGCGAAATGGAAATGGACGGAATCAAGAACATCCTTATTACGAACAACTACTGGGTTCAAATCGCCAAGTTTAACGGTCGCAAGAACTACAATACTCAAAAGATTATTGACGTCCAGGAACCCAAGCTAACCGAAGCACAGCCCGCAGAAAAAAACTTGAACGAGGTTGATGAAAACACAGACGTAAATAAAGTCGTCACCGACACCTTGAGCATTTCCTACTCCCTAAAGGAATCTAGCGAAGCCATCGCAAACTGGGAACTGATCATTACTCTGAACAACAAGATTATGATCCGCAAGCCTTACCAACTTGGTGAGTTCCAGCAGGTCACCTCGACGGAGGCCTTGCAGCCCGGTTTCAACCAGTTCCGCTTTATAGTTAATGACACAAGTAAGCAGAAAAAACTGGCAGACAAGGTGATTAACTATATGAACAAGGAAGGTGGCGCCATTCCGCTAACCGAATTGAATTATGAAAGTCATCAGCAAGGCTGGGGCAATCTTCACTTCAACACAAGCATCGAAGGGAAGAAGATGACCGTTGACGGGCAAAATTACGACAGCGGACTGGGAACCCATTCCCCCTCCCAGACGACTTACGATGTCGGCGGCAAGTACTCCCTATTCCGCACCACAGTGGGTCTGGATGACGAATCCCTCTGCAGTGACGGCGTTTTTGTAGAAATTGAAGGTGACGGAAAGGTGTTGAATTCTACACCGGTCTTCACAAATGGTACCGCACACACCTTAACAGTTCGTATTGAAGGTGTCCAAAAGCTAACTTTGAAGTCGACCCCCAAGGGCAGCAAGGACTGCACTCACGTAGACTTCGTAAATGCAGTTCTTATTCCCTAGTTTAAATCGGTTAGGTTAAAATGCTTTTATCTGTTATTATTCCCGTCTTTAACGAAGAAGAAATCGTTGCCAAGACATACGAAGTTCTTGAAGAAGAACTGAAAAACGTGGAACATGAATTAATTTTCGTGAACGACGGATCCAAGGACCGCACTCGCGAAATTGTAGAAGGTTTACTTCCCAGCAACCCCAACAACAAGATCGTGAACTTCAGCCGCAACTTCGGTCACCAGGCAGCCTTTAGCGCAGGCCTGGACAAGGCTTCTGGCGATGCAGTCGTCATTATTGACGGTGACCTGCAGGACCCGCCCAGCCTGATTCACGAAATGCTGGAAAAGTGGCGTGAAGGTTATCAAGTTGTCTACGCCCAGCGCAACAAGCGTGCCGGCGAAACCATTTTCAAGAAGTTTACCGCATTTGCATTTTATCGCCTTATCGGCAAGTTGACCAGCATCGAGATTCCGCCCGACACAGGCGACTTCCGTCTTATGGACCGTTGCGTGGTGGACCAGCTGAAGAACCTGCCGGAACGTAGCCGATTCCTCCGCGGTCTCGTGTGCTGGGTAGGCTTCAAGAAAATCGGAGTCAAGTACGATCGAGCCGAACGTACTGCAGGCACATCCAAGTATCCCCTAAAGAAGATGCTCCGACTGGCGTTCGACGGCATTACTGGATTCAGTTCCGCCCCCTTGAAGCTCAGTTTCTACGCAGGCATGTTTGCCACAATCGTGGGACTCGGTCTGTTCGTCTGGTCCATTATCGAAAAGATTTTCTACCCCACCACCACGGTTCCCGGCTGGGCATCTCTCATGACGGCCATCGTATTCTTTGGCGGTGTACAGTTGATTTCCATTGGAATCATGGGCGAATACATCGGACGAATCTATGACGAAGTCAAGCAGCGTCCCCTGTACATCGAAGACAAGAAATAGTAGACAGCCACGAGTGATGAGTGGCGAGCATTGAGATTTAAACAAGGCGGCGAAGCCGCGTTAAACAGAGCAGAAAGCAACGCAGTTGCGAGCTCGAAACAGAAAACTGAAAGCAGAATATGAACAACAAATTATTCGTTATGAGTGCCGCTAGTGGCGCAGGCAAGACCACCCTCAAGGACCTGGTCATCAAGGACTTTCCGGACATCAAGTATTCCATCTCTGCAACCACCCGCCAGCCCCGTGCCGGTGAAGTCGATGGCGTTCATTACTTCTTCAAGACCAAGGAAGAATTTGAAGAACTGATCAAGAATGACGGTCTGATTGAATGGAATGAAGTTCATGGAAACTACTATGGAACTCCCAAGAGTTTCGTTGAACAGACTCTGGCCGAAGGCAATCGAGTCCTGTTTGACCTTGATGTTTTCGGCAAGGTGAATTTTGACAAAGTCTATCCCACTGCAACAGGCATCCTGATTCTCCCGCCCAGCGACGAAGAATTGGAACGTCGCCTCCGCGGTCGTGGCACCGACTCCGAAGAAGTCATCCAGCTCCGCCTTGCAAACGCCAAGAAGGAAGTTGAATTTGCTAAAACTCAGGGCAAGTACGAACACATCATCGTCAACGACGACCTGCAAAAAGCCGCCGACGAACTCCGCGCCATCCTGAAAAAGAAATAAAAAATCGTTGAAATAAAACAGTCAATCCCGAGTCCTCTCGGGATTGACAAACAAAAAATCGTTGAAGCGAAACTCAACGACCAGAATGTGCAACGCACATTCTGAGCAGGGGGTCCAGGAGGGCAGTTAGCCCCCATGCATCTTTATAGAAGCTCTCTTTAGGCGATCGTTCAAGGCCATCCCCACCCCAACATTGGGAACCGGGTCCACCAAGATCAAATCGTATTCCGGCAAATCCAGATCATGCATGTAGGCATACAGTTTGGCGGTCGCTTCCAACATATCTCCCTTTTCGGAAAGATTAAGGGTAGCGGGAATCGGCCCGACGGTATCACCAAATGCAATACGCACAGTATGTTCCGGAAGTTTGAATCCGGCAGGAACCTCGCCGTAATAAAGAGGCACCTGAGGGCGGTAATGGGTATCGCACTGGCCAGGAGCGGCCATGGGTTGACCCGGCTTGGATGTAGATTCCTTGATAGCCACCTTACCCAAGACCTTCTCCACCATTTCGGGAGTTATGGCACCGGGGCGAAGAACCGTAGGAATTTCCGTCACCACGGATATGATGGAACTTTCAACGCCCACGTCGCAGGCGCCACCATCAACAATACCCGCCAACCCACGATCAGCCAGCTGGTCTGCCACATGCTGGGCGGTTGTGGGGCTCACGTGCTTAAACAGGTTTGCGCTAGGGGCCGCCAAAGGCACACCAGCCTTGCGGATAATTTCCTGGGCAATGGGATGAGCCGGGAAGCGTACAGCTACAGAAGGAAGGCCGCTAGTACACAGGTCAGGGATGCAATCCTTCTTGGGAAGGATCAAGGTCATGGGACCAGGCCAATAAGCTTCAGCCAGCTTGTAGGCCGCCTCGGGAATATCCTTGGCAATATCCTTCAACTGTTCCACATCGCAAATATGAACAATCAGGGGATCAAAGGTCGGACGTTCCTTAATGGCAAAAATCTGTGCCAGAGCCTTAGGCTCGTATGCATTGCCGGCCAAGCCGTAAACCGTTTCGGTAGGAATAGCCACCACCTGCCCGTCTGCCAAAAGTCGGGCGGCTTCATCCACTGATGTCCAAGGGGGAAATTTCATGATGGCCCAAATTTAGAAATTTGACACCGATTCTGCTAGATGCAAAAAAGGATGGCCCAAAGGACCATCCTTAAATTTTTGCATTTATCCTTAGGTTTCCGCTTATTCTGCGGTTTCGGCAGCGGGAGCCTCTGCAGAAGCATCAGCAGCTTCTTCAGCCTTGGGTTCATCCTTGCGGCCAAAAGCGAACACCTTGTCGCAGGCGGAGTTAAAGCGGTTCCAAGTCTTCTCGGAATGTTCACGGGGAACGGCACCCACTTCCTTCCAGAGGCGACGGAGGTGCTTCACCTTGTTCATGGAAGCGCCCACGGTAGCTTCGCTCAGGTCGGTCAGCAGGTCTTCGGCCTGTTCGCAGAGCAGCAACTTCTTCTGAAGGTTGTTCTGGCGAGCCTGTTCCTGAATGTCCAGCTGGTCACGACGGCGGGTGAAGAAGTCATCGCAGATTTCGCGGAAGCGCTTGTACATAGTCATGTCTTCGGCGCCGCAAGAACCGGCTTCACGCCATTCCTTCTGGATTTCGCGGACAGCATCGGCCAACTGGTTGGATCCGGCGCTTTCTGCAAATTCAGAAACCTTGTTGATCATTTCCTGCTTCTTGGCCTTGATTTCGGCAAGGGCGGCAGCCAGGGTTTCATCGGCTTCTGCCAGGCGGGCAAGAATCTTATTGTAAACGGTATTGAAGCGATCGCTGATAGCTTCTACAGCTTCCTTGGGAACCATACCCAAAGACTTCCATTCTGCTTCGGCGGCCTTCAATTCTTCCAGGGAAGTCTGTTCGCTAGTACCTTCCAGCTTTTCGCAAAGGGCGGTCTTGGCCTCCAGATTCTTCTGCTTGGAAGCATCCATTTCTTCGAAGTGAGCACGCTTCTTTTCAAAGAAGGCATCGCAGGCGGTACGGAAGCGAGTCCAGATTTCGTCAGACTTGCTCTTGGGTACGGGGCCAGTAGCCTTCCATGCATCCTGCAGCTGTTTTAACTTGTTAGAAGTTGCATTCCAGTCGCTGGATTCATGAATGGCTTCTGCTTCCAGGCAGAGGGCAACTTTCTTTTCGTAGTTAGCTTCGCGGGATTCATCTTCAGCCTTCAGGTTTTCCTTATGCTGAGCATAGAAAGCGTTGGTAGCGGCCTTGAAACGTTCGGTAAGGGCAGCCACGTTTTCCTTGGGAACCATGCCGATGTTCTTCCAGGATTCCTGGAGTTCCTGAACGGACTTGAACTTGTCCTTCCAGAAAATTTCAGCATTGGCAACCAGTTCTTCGATCTTCTGGCAAATGGCTTCCTTGTCGGCCAGGTTCTTAATGCGTTCTGCATTCATCTCTTCGATAAAGGCAGTGCAGTTTTCCTTGACCTTTTCATAGTAACCCTGGAAGCGATCGCGGTAGTCCTGAAGCTTTGCTGCAGATACGGGGCCGATTTCCTTCCAGCGGTTGCTGAATTCGCGGAGCTTGCTAAGAACGTTCTGGCTAGCTTCTTCCTTGGTCAGTGCTTCCATTTCGGTCAGCAGTTCATCGCGAGCCTGTTCGTTACGCCAGTTTTCCCACTGCTGCATTTCCTGGAAACGGCTGGTAGCAGCCTTATATTCCTGCCACAGGTCGTGGTACTTGAACTTCTGTTCGCCAACGATTTCCTTCCACTGGTTGTAGCATTCACGAACCTTCTTGTTCAGTTCGCGGAAGTCTTCATTTTCGTCGAAGGACTTGACCTTTTCGATAATGGCCTTCAGCTTGACGGAGTTTTCTTCAACCATCTTCTGAGCGGATTCAGTGAAGGAAGAAATCTTTTCGGAAAGCTTATTGCGAAGAGCATTGTAGGACTGAAGGATCGGATCTTCACCTTCAAGCAGGGGCAGCTTTTCCCATTCGCGGACAATGCCGTGAAGGTGCTTACCGGTAGTTTCATTTACGTCGGTGTCAGCCAGAGCCTGCAGACGTTCCAGCAGTTCCGGACGGGCGGATTCGTCAGCAGCGTCTACAGCAGGAGCATCCACCACCACAGGCTTGCGGACTTCCTGAACCTTGAAGTAGGCGTTGTTAAAGCGCTTGATCAAGGAGGCATCCATCATGGACTTGCCTTCGGCCCAATCGTTCAAGATAGCGTCAACGCGTTCTGCGCAATCGGCCAACTTGTTTTCGGAAACCAGCTGTTCCAGTTCTTCGAGGCTAGCAGAAAGAGCGGCAATCTTGGCGGCCTTTTCGGCGGCAGCCTTTTCAGCGGCAATCTTTTCGGCATTGGCTTCATCGCAGAACTTATTAAAGCTTGCATAAACTTCATCCAGGGCAGCCTGCTTGTCACCCATGCCCAAGGCGCGGGCTTCGGCCATCAGTTCTTCAAACTGAGACTTCACAGCCAGAGGATCCTTCTGGGCAGCCAGGTGATGTGCCTGACCCAGCAGAGCCTCCTGCTTACCAGCCAACAGAGCAGCAGCCTTCTTGCCACCATCTTCGGCTTCCTTCTTGGCGCGAATCTTATCGGCCACCATCTTACGGACGGAAGTATGCTTGGAGCTCTTGGCGATGTCAGCCATAAAGGATTCAGAAGTCACCTTTTCGGCAGCGGCCATGGCAACGGATTCCTTGGCATCGCGGGTAGCCACAATGGTAAGAACGCTAGCCTTGGTGCAAGACTTCACCAGTTCTTCGCGGATGGCATCGCAAGTAGCGGCAGCCTTCAGCAAGTCATCGGCGAAGTGAGTATCCTTAATTTCAGAAAGCAGTGCAATATCTTCACTCGTTGCAGAATCCAGGGACTTCAGCTTCTTGACGATTTCTTCCAGATAGCGGTTCTTTGCCAGGGACTTTACACTTTCGTCGGCATCATTCTGAGAGATGCGCTTGAGAGTATCCAGGCTAGCCACCTTCTTGACGGCAGCTGTACGAACACGAACATCCACGTCGCTGGCAAGACCTTCAATAATGTCCTGATCGTCGACTTCGTCTACTGCCTTGAGGCGGATAGCGGGGTCAGACTTTTTCCAGTTCGGTTTTACAAAATCAAATAAGCTCATAAATTTCTCCAATAGGTAGACAAGCCCTTGGGGGCTCGTGTATAGCATAATCTAACTAAAAAAAGTTTTGTCAATAAAAAAATGGCAGAAATTAGGTGCTTTTTACACTATTAACTATCTTTGTTGCCGTGGCAAGACGAATTCCCAAACTAAACGCCCCCGAAGAAGTTCATAACAAGCTCAAACCCGAGCTGCTGACCGACTTCTGCGAAGTGTACATCCCCATGGCTCCCGATGTCTATACATACGGAGTCCCTGTTGGCGTCACCCTGAAACGCGGTGATGTTGTATGGGTTCAGTTCGCCACACGCAAGAAGCCTGCCCTGGCCGTAGTTTCCAAGGTACACCAGCAGCGGCCCTCATTCCAGGTGCGCCCCGCCTACCCTCACCAATCCGGATACTCCTTTAACGAACGATACATGGAAAATCTGGAATGGGTCGCCAGGTATTATATAAGCACGCCAATGAAATCGCTATTTGTTTTTTGGCCTGCCGATTTTGAAAAGTTCCTGGACGCCCTGGCCGCATCGAAAAATTCAGACTTGCCGGCAGACACCCCTAGTGCAACCGTAAAGCCATCCGCAGAATCTACCGCCCAGCCGCCGCTGACGTTAGAACAAAATAACGCACTGCAGTCCCTAGTCGCCGATCTTAACGGCACCGGTTTCCGCGGCACCCTCCTTCACGGCGTTACCGGTTCCGGCAAGACCCGCATTTATCAGGAGTTAGCCCGAGTCGCCCTGAGCCAGGGCAAAAAAGTTTTAATCCTGGTTCCCGAAATCGGTTTGACACCGCAGACATCCAAACGGTTTGAAGACTTTCTGCAAGTTCCCATCGTGGTTCTGCACTCCGCCCTGTCCGCCCCCAAAAAGCGAGAAGGCTATCTGTCCATTATGCGCGGTGATGCAAAAGTAGTCCTTGGTACCCGCAGCGCCATTCTGGCTCCCTTCGACTTTGACCTTGTCATCTTAGACGAAGAACACGATTCTTCTTTCAAGCAGCAGGACCCTGCCCCACGATATCACACCCGTGAACTAGCATTCCACTTGGCATTCAAGCATGGAGCCCTTGTGGTTTTAGGCAGCGCAACTCCTTGCCTTGAAACCTACACAAACGCACAAACCGGAAAGCTAAAGCTGTTGACGCTAAAGGAACGCGCCACCCAGGCACCCATGCCTCACATCGACATCGTAGACATGGGCAAGAACCGCCAGCAGAAAGGCATCATGCTCTCCCCCGCCCTCCGCGAAGCCCTGACCGAAAACGTGGCCGCCGGAGACCAGGCCATCATCCTGATGAACCGCCGCGGTTATTCAAAGGTTCGAGTCTGCACGGAATGTGGAGAAACCCTTTACTGCAAGAACTGCCACATTCCTCTGGTATATCATAAGCAGTACCGTTCTCTCATGTGCCATTACTGCGCCACCCTCTACCCCGTAAACACCCCCTGCGGCAGCTGCGGAGCAGACACCTACGAATTCGTGGGCGGAGCCATCGAAATGCTGGAAGAAGAAATCAACGGCTGGGTTCCCGGAGCCAAAGTCATCCGCATGGACCGCGACACCACCCAGAACGTAGGTGCCACCGAAAAAATTCTGGACCAGTTCCGCAGCGGTGAATTCAACATTTTGCTTGGCACCCAGATGGTTGCCAAGGGCCACGACTTCCCCGGAGTTCGCTTGGTAGGAATCGTCGGAGCCGACAGCGGCACAGGCATCCCCGATTTTAGAACAACCGAACGTCTTTACCAATTATTGAGTCAGACGGCAGGTCGAGCCGGCCGAGCCTCCCGCAAATCCGACGACCCGCAAAGCGACCAAGGCCGAGTCTTCATTCAGACTTTAAAGCCCTCCGAGCCGGTGATGCAATTTGCCATTCACCATGACTTCGAAGGTTTCGCCTCCATGGAAACTGACGACCGACAAGCCGCCTGCTACCCGCCCTTCTGCAAGCTGGTAGAAATCAGCTGCGGCAGCAAGGACCCAGACCTTTTACGCCATACGGTGGAACGTCTAGAAAACATCCTCCGCGCCGACAAGAGCTTTATGGTATTAGGCCCCGTAGACGCCTTCGTCCCCATTGTGCAAAACGTACACTGGACCAGACTCTACATCAAGACACAGGATCTGGCCCCCGTGCGGAGAATTCTTTCGCCCATCGTCAACTCCCCCAAACCCTGGGTTATGGGAGTAGATATAAAGGTGGAAATTCAATAGGAAACGCATACAAAAAAAACGGATGTTCCTTATAGGAGCATCCGTTCTTCATTAGAAACGTTTTGACTTAGAACACAAAGGTAATCACACCAGCCAAAAGACCTGCACCGGCAACGCCATAGAAAACGTTACGGAGCGTCTGATGATGGTCGATATCATCTACAGCCTTTTTCTGAGCAGCCTGTTTTTCTTCGTAATTGCTGAACACAGAAGTGTTATAATCGTTAGCAACATCATTAGCCTTTGAGTTCTCATAGATGCCCACACCTACACCACCGGCAATAAGAACTGCGGCAGCAATTCGGGTCCATGCGCGCCAAGTCCAGGACTCGCCAGACTGCTGCTGAGTCGAAGGCATATCGCTACCGTAGGCATATTCTGCAGTAAGGCCGCGGGTTTTCAATTCTCCAGCAAGAATAGAATCGGACTTGGCTTTCCAATTGACAAATTCAGGTTCATTGGCAAATTCATTCACAGAGAAAGAACCGTCCACGTCAAAGGGAACTCCGCCACGGCTCAAGTAAAGATTGGACATTGCGATATAGCGGTCGCCAGCCTGAGTCTTCAACGGGAAATTCAGATATTCCACTTCGGTCTTGAAAGGAGCGGAACGATCAAAGGTTGCAGCCTTGTCAATCGGCATTTTCATCACACCGCTAAACAAGAACGGAGTTGCGACATCCAAGGAATCCACCACAGACACGCTGAAGGTTTCAGCTTCAGAATCATAAGAACCAATGGTCACCTGAGCCTTGGGAGCTTCGGCACGAATAGTCTCCGCCTGAACAGCAACCATGTAGTCGTTCAAGACTTCAATGGCGCGAAGCAGACGTTCACGATACTTGTCACAACGGGAAATCAGTTCACTATACTGACGGTTTCCTTCTTCTTGCCACTGATCCCTACGGCGAGCGAATTCTTCGGATGATTCGTTTGGCTGCTGGGGAGACAACTTGGGGTAAGTGGCCATAAACTTGTTGATCATCTGAGTGCGTTCGCCATCAGTCTGTCTGATACGATTTTCGATGATAACCACACGAGCCTTATACTCTTCAGACTTTGTGGAATTCTTGAGCAGAAGTTCAGAAAGTTTGATTTCACCTTCTCTAGAGAAAATGCTCTGTTCTTCAAGAACAACATCAAGTTTCAACTTGGTATTGGCCTTCAATTCAACTTCTACAACTCTTGTTTCGTAAGAGGGATAAGAAACGGTCACCGTCAACTTGCCAGGAACAACGCTTTCGAACTTAGCGGGAGCTTCCAAGGACTCACCCGTAGTAGACAGAACCACTTGAGCATTTTCGGGGAAGGTACGCACTTCTACATCGGAGTACATACCAGACTGAATTTTCCTGATTTTATCAGCCGCTTCTTCAAGTTCAGCGATACGCTTTACTGCAACGCGGGAACGTGCTTCAGAAAGTGACTTAACTTCCTTGTCGTAGACAGCTCTGCGTTTTTCAAAATCAGCCATCTTTTCAAATTCGCCCTTGGGAGCCAGAGGGGGCAATTGAGCCTTGACATCGGATTCAATCTGCTGTACGAAAATGTGGGCGGCGGTAACGCTGTCCATAATCAGCTGCAGTCGGTTGGAATAAATGTTAAAGTCGTCGGTATCCTTGGCGGTCAACTTATCCAGATCCAAAGCGGCACCAGCAGGAGCCACATTAGCCACAGGGGCAGGACTCTGCGGAGCCGGTTCTGATGCTACGGGAGCAACCGACGGTACGAAAGTAGCAGGTTGTTCGGCAGCCGGAGCGGAGGCCGGAGCAGGAGCGGGCTGGGCCACAGGGGCGGGTGCAGGAGCTGGGGCCGGAGCGGGCTGGGCCACAGGGGCGGGTGCCGGGGTAGGAGCCGGAGCGGGCTGGGCCACAGGAGCGGGTGCAGGAGCTGGGGCCGGAGCGGGCTGTGCCACAGGAGCGGGTGCCGGGGCAGGAGCCGGAGCGGGCTGGGCCACAGGGGCGGGTGCCGGGGCAGGAGCCGGAGCGGGCTGTGCCACAGGAGCGGGTGCCGGGGCAGGAGCCGGAGCGGGCTGGGCCACAGGAGCGGGTGCCGGGGTAGGAGCCGGAGCGGGCTGTGCCACAGGAGCGGGTGCCGGGGCAGGAGCCGGAGCGGGCTTAGGAGCAGGTTTTGCCGCGGGAGCAGGTTCATCCCAACCAGCGTCGTCCCAACCTACAGAATCCCAATCATCAGCCAAAACAACCGAACTGCAAAGTACTAGCGCTCCAAAAAGAACTTTTAAATTCATATCGCGTCCCTCAAAATCTTATGTAATAGAAAAGATACATTCTATATGATTTATATGCAACAACTCACCACTCAAAAATCAACCCTAAAGGGTATGTAGGAAAGCAAGCATAGGGGAAATTAGATGCCAAACTTCTCAAAATTTTCGTAGGTATAATCTCGGGTAAAGGCATTAAAATGCCACCATTCGCTTCCTAGAGGAACCCATCCCGCCTTTTTCATAATAGAACGAAGTTTATTGCGATTGTCTATCTGCTGTTGAGTCAAACGACCACTTTGCAAAGCTTCAGACTCCCCTACAGAACCCGCACAGCGTTCAAAGGAATCAAAATCAGTCCCCATATCCAGCAAGTTTCCTTCTGCATCCGTAAGACTCAAATCCAGAGCAAGTCCGAAATTATGAAGTCCCCCTTTCACCGGAGAAGAAACGTAATGGGAATATGGAGTTCCTCGCACGGTATTCCTCAGGGCTGCCTGAGCGTAAACAGGTCGAGCGGCATCAAAGATGACTAGCTTGGCTCCCGGGAATTCCTGTTCCATGACACGGATGGTTTTCTTCAATTTCTCGTAGGCTTCTTTGCGGACAAAAGCCCGCTGCACGCCGCAATACAAGTCATGTCCCGTTACGTTATCAAAAGTCGCATAGCGTAAATCCATGCGCAAGCCTTTCATACGGGTAATTTCCACAAGGCTGGAATCCTGTTCGGCAAAGGCAATCCACTGCTTTACTGCGGAACAGAATCGCAAAGGTTTTTCGGGCTTAGGCGGAACAAAGGCGACATCCGTAGGATTCGCCAATGCCATACCACAAAGGGCCAAAATTACAAGAAGGCGGAACAAGCTAAACTAGAACTGAACTTCTACACCAAACTGAGGGTACAATCCCAAGCCCTTAGCCATAAAGGGAACCAGATCATAACCGTCAGCAGAATTCTTCTTGCGGTCATCACGAGTTACATAAGAACGTTCGCGGTAGTTGTCGGAACCCAGGAATTCAACATCCAGATTTGCAAAGATGTTATCCAGTTCCAGATAGAACCTGGCCGTACGGAAGAAACTCTTCTTGGGAATCAAATCCAAATTGACGCGAAGGTCTGTGCGGAAGAAATCCGTAAACTGGTGATAATCTTTCAGTTCTCGAGTGCCAATGGAATTGGCTGTAGCCGGGGTAATCGAATAGTAATACAGCGGACGATGCAAGGCTGCATGATGAGTCAAAATTACAGACACGATAGAGTCCTTGCGGGGATAGTAGCGGAAGTGAGAAAGAATATCAAGACGGGAATTGGCTTCCCAAGGCAAGCTCCTACCGCCATCCAGTTCATATTCACCGTAGACAGAGCTGATGTTTGTCGCCATGGAGAAATGGTGAGAAGTCTTTAATTCTGCAGAACCCGAAGCACCGGCTACCCAGGCGAAATCCACCGGAGTCACATCATTATAACGGGCATAGGCCTTAGGCAAGGGCAGCAGCGGATCCGCATAATAACGACCAAAACCAGAAGCCTGGGCAATGAAGTACTTGGAATTATAACCAAGGCCCAGCTTAGCGGAAACACCCGATTCCAGACGTCCAGTCAGTTCGCCATCATCAAAGTAAGGTTTCCAGTCGCTGCGGTAGGCGGCATTACCAAAAAGGCGCCAGAAAGCAGTATCGGTCTTAGAAAGATTCTGCTGATAATCGAAAGAGGCCGTAGGAGCGGCTTCATGTTCACCCGCATCGGCAACAGCACCCAAAGAAAGAATCTTCTGAGAGTAGTCGCTCTTCCAGTTCAGACGACCCGCTCCAGAAAGCACACCCGTCTGATGATCCTTGGATTGAACACCACCAAATTCAGGATACTTATGTTCAAGAATATGATGTTCATACAGAAGAGCTCCGCTTAACTTTGATCCATAGATATCACCTTTGAATTTCTTATCCAGGCCACCGCTAAGAGTTGTGTGGGTCTGTTCGTAGCTGTCGATGAAAGCCTTTGCCATATCCTGGTCGGTACTGCCCGGGCTACGGAAACCAATCGTATCGCGCAAGGTGTCGCCCACATGTTCGCGAACCATACCTGCGTGGAAGCTGGTACCAAAACGGGATTCATATTCGGCGCCAATGACCAAGTAAGACTGCACACCTTCAATGATATCGATAAAGGCCACAGAATCAATGCGTCTAGAAGTATCCTGGTGTACGCTATATTCGTCGGAACTATACAAGGTTCGCAGAGCCCAGGTATTTCCTTCGGAATCCGAGCCGTTAAACTGGGCATAAACATCCATGGCGCTCAGGTCATAGGGGTTCGATTCAGCCACCTTGCAATCCTTGCAATCATCGGTATTCTTACGGAACTCAGAGAAGAACTTTTCTCCCATGTTCTTCAACATGTCTGCGTCCAGCATTCGGAATGCAAAACGGAAACTATCCCAGAAGAGCCACGGAGCATCCACCACAACTTCTCTCATGGTAATGCCAGCAGTTCCTCTCAAGCCCCAATCGCCCTTGGTCTGTTCGGGAATGTATTGCACAGAAGTTGCCAGGCCCTGACCGATGGGACCTTCGCCATAGTTGTCATGAATTTCGATACCGCTCAAGGTATGAGGGTTAATCACAGAAAGGTTACCCGGGAATCCCACATCCAGATGACGCATGTTGGGAATGCGGAGACGACCTAGATGGTAAGCCACATCACCGGCACGGGAACCATCATAGTAAAGAGCACTACTAAAATCCTTCTGGCCAGAAATACCAGGCATCTGACTCAAATGTTCCGTAAGGTCGAAACGCATACCGGCAGCATCTTCAAGCTTATCCAGATTAATCTTGCGTTCAACTTCCCACTGAACTTTTTCGGCGCTACCGCCAACAATGGTACTTGCACCCAGGCTACGAACGTTGGTACTCAAGGTAACCACCATATCGAACAGGTCGGCAAAATCCTGAAGTTCCACCACAACGCTATCAAAGCCATCTTTCTTAAAGACGAGGGATGCATTACTGGAGCTTACGGTATACTCAAATCGGCCATCTGAATTCGTTTCACCCACGGACTTACCCGACACATAGGTAATAGTCACATCCTTAATGGGCAAGTCATTTTCGGCTTCAAGAACCACACCCGAAATTAGGGTCGGCGTAGCACCGAATGCTACGACAGCAAAAAATACCACAGACAGAAAAACGATAAGGCGTCGAATACTCATACTAGTTAAATTAGAAATTTTATATTTCGGTATACCATGCTCAAGATTTATTTAGTACAGATGGAAGCGGTTTTAAACGATAAAACCGCAAACTTCAGGAAAGTCCGTCAACTATTAGACGAATGCAATCCCAGGGACGGCCTTATCATTCTCCCTGAAATGTTCGCCACAGGGTACATTCCCGAAGAGCCTGCCAAATATGCAGAAGACTTCGGCCATGCAGATGCAGGACTCACCGCCAACTTCTTGAGCACACTGGCCGACGAAACTGGATGTGCAGTCCTTGGCGCTGGAATTTCTACAGTTCCCAATAAAGGTCAGAACGCCCCCCTGATGCAAAACCATTCCAGCCTTTATCTGCCCGGTCGCAAAGAGGAAGCCGCCTGCTATAACAAGCGAAAGCCCTTCTTCCCCGAAGTGGATTTCATCCCTGGCGATTCCGTTAGCTTATTCAAAATAAACCAGTGGAATGTCGCCGCCGCCATCTGCTACGACCTGCGTTTTCCGGAACTGTTCCGCGACGCCGTAAAAGCCGGGGCAAGACTCATTACCATTCAGGCAGCCTGGCCCGTCATTCGCAAGGAACACTGGATCACCCTGCTGAAAGCCCGCGCCATCGAAAATCAGGTTTATGTAGCTGCCGCAAACCAATACGGAAATTCCATGATTATCTCCCCCACCGGCGAGGTTATCGCCCAGGGAGAAATGGGAGAAAAAGTGATCCAGGGGACCATTTTATCGGCTCCGCAAGAGGAATACCGCAAGGCATTTCCCGTCCTGAAAGGAATAGTCTAAACTGGAATGATTTAAATCACAATATCAAAACAACGTCATTTTCGGCAACTCATTGAGTATCAACAACTTACGGAATCTTTTGAAGAATTTTTCTTTGAAAATGTGATGTAGATGACAGCCAAATGTCAAAAATTAATTGTATCTTTCTTCATGTAAAACGGATATCAACGTCAAAAAAGAGAGAGGTGCATCATGTCAAACGAAAATAAGTTGCAGTATGTCAAGGCGTTGATTAAAGCAGGAGTTACCCGCGAACTGGTCCTCAAGATTACCTCGATTTCTGGCTACCAGTATTCTCAAATTCGCCGCGAACTCGCCGCCTAAAAAGCCAAGGCAATTTAGCTTCAAAAAATGAAAATAATCCTTGTTATACCCGCGCAGCCTGCCACCCTAAATCAGGAACGGCAGGCTGTGCTTTTATCATGCTTTCGCGACGGATCCCTGCTTTTAGAAGGCAAGGACGGAAAGAAACCAGCCCAGTTCTATATGTCTATCAAGGACAATTTTCCCTGGAGCGAATTTCTGAAGAAGATGATGGTGGCCTGGCAGTTGAGCGACTACTCAGGCGTTCCCAACGAGTTTAAGCCACTGAAGAGAATTCCTCAGTTTGTTTTAGACGAAATATTGAACGAGACTCAGGAAAATCAGCTGAAAGTTCTTGCCGCCCTAAGGCAGCAAGGTTACTTCGGGACGCTCCCGCAACGCAAGGACAAGTAGGGAGTCCCTGAGACCCGAGGCACAGAGACCCTGAGACCCTGAAATAAATTCAGGGTGACGTTCTGGGTGACGTTTGGATTCTAAAGGATCAGCATGCCGTCGCCGTAGCTGAACAGCTTCAGGCGATTTTCTACAGCCATCTTGTAGGCGGCCAGAGTGTTTTCGCGGCCATAGAAAGCAGACACCAGCAAGATCAGGGAACTCTTGGGCCAATGGAAATTGGTAAGCAAGCCGTCTACGATCTTGTAGCGATAACCCGGATAGAAGAACGCGTGAGTGACACCGCTCTGGGCACGGACAACGCCGTTGTCGTCGGCGATGGTTTCTACCACGCGGGTACTTGTGGTACCCACGGTAACAACGCGGCCACCGGCGGCTTTTACCTCGTTAATGATGCGAGCATTTTCTTCTGTAAGTTCGTAGTGTTCACCGTGCATCTTGTGCTGAGTGAAATCCTCTACAGAAATATTCTGGAAGGTACCGGGTCCCACATGCAGTGTAACTTCGGCGACCTTGACGCCCTTGTCCTTTAGAGCCTGCAGCATCTCTTCGCTAAAGTGGAGGCTTGCCGTAGGAGCGGCAACGGCACCGGAATACTTGGCAAAAATAGTCTGGTAAGCCTTCTTGTCTTCTTCGTCATCGGGGCGGTTAATGTAGGGCGGCAGGGGCACGTGTCCCTGGGCATTCATCACCGCTTCCAGTTCAACGGGCGTTACGGCAAAGCGCAGAACACGGGAACCGTCTTCGTTGATAGATTCTACAGTGGTCTTAACGCCAGCGATTATCAATTCGCGGCCCACCTTAAAAGCCTTACCCGGGCGAACCTGAGCCTCGTAACGGGCAGAACCATCTTCGGCAGGAATCATGGCCTGCACCAGCAAGGTTTCTACTTCGCCGTCGTGCATGGTCTTTCCATAAAGGCGGGCAGGAATCACCTTGGTGTTGTTCACCACCAGGCAGTCACCGGCCCTGAAAAGATCTACGATATCGGCAGCCTTCATGATATGACGTTCACCACCGTCCTTAGGGCAATGCAAAATGCGAGTCTTGCCCTTGCCCGCCGTGCGGCTGGCAATCAGTTCGGGAGGAAATTCAAAACTGTAGTCAGAAAGATTATGTTCCATGGTTACGCATCCATTTCGGCCAAAGCCTTCAGCAAACTTTCACGAACCTTATTCTTGAGGGTTTCCGGCTTAAGAATAGAGATTTCCGTAGAAACACCCATGAGCCAAGTAATAAAATCAGGGGTGATGCGGAGTTTTACATCCACAACCATATTGCCATTCTTATCGAGACGGCGGGTTGCTTCCGGGAAGAAGTGGGAACGTTCAAACTGAGTCTGAAGCCACTTGGTCTTGACCAACAGGGAAACATCTTCAGGAGTGATTTTAGAATCGGTATACTTGGCGAAAGCATACTTATAATGGATCTTCGCATCGAAGGGTAGCTTAGGTGCGGGAACATTCGTAATCGTCACGTTGGAAATTTTTTCGAACATGAAGTTCTTGAACACCTGAGTTTCTTCATAAGTTTCATCTGCGGCTATCAGATACAGGGTATCCATACGCATAATGACCTTGATAGGATTCACTATCTTCGTCTCTGGTTTTTCAGAAGAGGCGGAGTGAGTGTAATTTATGCGGATCATGGAACCATCGTGAATGGCTTTCAGCACCTTGTTCACCATGGAATCCTGCAATTTATTATCGCAGAAAGGACCGTAATCCAGAATGTAGTCCGGGTCCGTAGAAATGGCATCGGGTTTGAAGTCTTCGGGATCGGTGGTCTGCATGGAATCAATCACCTTTTCCAGCAGTTTGATTGTCTTCAAGTCGGCCGCGTTAGCGACAGAAAGGCTCTTCTTGACCTTTTCAAGTTGACGAACCACTTCCTGGTTGAAGTTCATCTCCTTGTCAGTTTGAATAACATAATAAGTTTCGCCATTTTCCTTAAACTTACGGAGTCCGCAGTTTTCCTTGGCAACGACATCCAGATGACGGAATACCGTACGAGGGCCGCAATTCAACAAAGAGGCAAGCTGTTTTACAGTGACCTTACTTTTTAGGAAGCCCTTGATATTATTGATTTTTTCGTAACCACTTGCCATAGGATTTCTCCAGTTACAGAAGTTTTAAACGGTTTTCAATGGAAGCGGTCTTTGCCTTCTTTACCACAGACAGGAACGCAGCCTGTTTTTGAATAACAGAACGCACATGACCTTCCAGCAGGAATTTTTTGTTCACGCAGGAAACCTTTACCACAGCCCCCTGCATAATGGAATGCAAGGCCAGATCCGTTTCCAGTTCCTTGCACAGCATTTCATTTTCAACTTGATCGGCAGGAATCACGGAAATGGCACAATGAAGCGCCAACACACCAGAAATTTCAGCCACCTTATTTTCCAGATCCCTGGAGTAATATTTTTCGTTGCAATAGGCGGAAACTTCTACACGGCCGAATAGGACCTTTACATCATAATTGAACAGGTGGACATTGGGTGATTCCAGCAAGGCGATAACCGCACGTTCAATTTGAGTATCCGTGATGTAGGAGTCCGTCTGGATTCGGGTAAAGTCAACACAACCACGCACCTTAGGGAGGCCGTTAATGCAAGCCTTCATGGCACGTTTAATGGAAAGGTTGCGGACCATTCCCTTAAGGTAAACCACACCCTGCCCCACTTCAATGGAAACCTTGGAAGCATCCTGCGGGAACACCTGTTTTACCTTGCCCAACACCGCCTGGGTAAGTTTATCGTTAGGCGCATTCTGAGCCTGCAACGGCAAGGTAATGAACAACAGGGTTTTGTCTTTTAACAAAACAGCCAGCTTGTCTTTTTCGCCATCGTTCACCATGCCCACGGCAACGCCGAACTGGTCGCGAATGGTATGGTAGACCTGATCTCCAAGAAGCGTATGGGCACTTTGTGCCGGCAGCAACCGGTAACCATCCGTAGACTCTTCTTTCTGGATTGTCACCTTGGGGCATTCTACCTTTTTTTCGGGACCGCTACCATAATCCAGAACCATGATATCTTTTTCGGGGCCCTGGAAGACACTTTTTACAAGACCAGGCTTAAGACTCTTCTTGAAGTAGAGCCAGTTACCCGGAGCCACACGGTTATGCCCGAAAATCTTGGCGTAGTCGGAATTGATGTGTTCCTTTCGGCAGAAACAAAATTCGTTAGAAAAGGCAACAAAAAGGGCCGTGCAGCGGGTACAGCAGCACAGCACAGGAATATGAGGGTCCAAGCCCCCATAAGTGGTATAGTTTTCCTGGGCAAAAATATCGTGGTCCGTTACCTTCTGGCAACGGCAACAGAATAGCCTCTGACTATACAACTTATGAGGAAACTGAACACGCATTGATTATTACTAGAAAGTAGGAGGCGGTCAGGTATGAGGTCGGAGCTTCGCTCCTAGAGGTATGAGGTACCTTGAAACCTCAGAGCCCCGAAAGGGGCGACCTCACACCTCAAAGGCGCTTTGCGCCGACCTATTGAATTTACCCCATGAGCGGCAAAGCTACGTCGATACGGCGGAGGGTTTCTTCCTTACCCAGGAGTTCGAAGAGTTCCCACAGGCCAGGACCAGCGGTAACGCCAGAAACTGCCAAGCGGGGAGCGCCCACCAGTTCGCCCACCTTGTGGCCGATGCGTTCTGCCAGAGCATAGAATTCCTTTTCGATGACCGGGGTCTTGAAATCTTCGATGGAAGCCAGCATGTCACGGACCTGCTGGCAGAGAGCCTTGGAGCCTTCACCGAAGTGCTTCTTGGCACCCTTTTCGTCGTAAGTTTCCGGAGCCTTGAAGAAGTAGGTGGACATGTCAGCCAGATCCTGCACGAAGTGTGCGCGGGGCTTCAGGTTCTTCACAATTTCCAGGAGACGTGCTTCAGGTTCGGCGCTCAGGTCGAAGCCCTTGGCAGCCAGACCTTCCTTCATAATGCCGAGGAGCATGGCGTCGTCGCACATATGAATGTGCTGGCCGTTCATCCACTGCAGCTTCTTTTCATCGAAGCTTGCGGGCTTGGGGTTGATGCGTTCCAGGGTGAAGCAGTCGATCATTTCCTTGATGGTCATGACTTCGCGGTCGTCACCCGGATTCCAGCCCAGGAGAGCCAGGTAGTTCACGAGAGTTTCGGGCAGGTAGCCCAGGTCGCGGAAGTCACCCACGGAGGCAGCACCCTTACGCTTGGAAAGCTTACCGCCGTTCTTGTCGAGAATCACCGGCAGGTGGCACCATACAGGAGGTTCCCAACCGAAGGCCTTGTACAGCAATTCGTGCTTGGGAGTAGAAGAAATCCATTCGTCACCGCGGAGCACGTGAGAGGTACCCATCAGGTGGTCATCGCAAACACTTGCGAAATGATAAGTGGGGTAACCGTCGCGCTTGATGAGAACCAGGTCGTCCAGCAGTTCATTCTGGTAAGAGATGTGGCCGCGGATCATGTCGTCGAATTCGGTAACGCCAGTTTCGGGAACCTTGAAGCGGATCACAGCCTTTTCGCCAGCGGCAATGCGGGCTTCAGCTTCTTCACGAGGAATGTTACGGCAGTGGCGGTCATAACCGGTCACGGAGACGCCGGCCTTTTCCTGTTCGGCACGGACTTCCTGGAGGCGTTCTTCGGTGCAGAAGCAGTAGTAGGCATCGCCGGAGTCCAGCAACTTCTTGATCTGTTCGTTATAGATGTGCAAGCGTTCGCTCTGGAAGTAGGGGCCGCAATCCTTTTCGCAACCCGGACCTTCGTCCCACTGGAGGCCAAGCCACTTCAGGTCGCGCATCAAGTCGTGCAGTGCAGTTTCGTTATAACGCTTACGGTCGGTATCTTCGATACGGAGGTAGAACACGCCGCCCATGGCCTTTGCAAAGAAGTAGTTGTAGATAGCAGTACGGGCACCGCCAACGTGGAGGTAACCGGTGGGGCTGGGGGCAAAACGTACACGGACGGGACGCTTGTTATTGCAGCAATCGCACATATTGTATTCCTTTTTTAGGGCAGCCGCGCAAGAGATCTTGTCACAGCTCCATAGTTTAAAAATTTCTATGTCAAAATTTAGCAATTTCAAAAAAACAAGATTTCCTCGCAGTCTCCCACGAGGCTAACAAAGCACCTACATAAAATGTAAAACCAATCCACGAGCAGACAATTTTAGCGAATATTTTTCCCAATTCCATCACGTTTCCCATTGAGCATCAACAAATTGACTCATATGTTTCTACATTTCACCTGCAATTTATTCATAGCGAATTTGTCTTTTGGCAAATCCGCGTAGCCAAAGGATCGATATGGAAGCTTTAACCGCTTTTCTTGATACCATCGATGGCTATGTTTGGGGAATTCCCCTCATTGTCGTCATCTTGTTTGTAGGCCTCCTCCTCACGGTCCGTCTGGGCTGCCTGCAGGTGGTAAACCTCCCCAACGCTCTGCGTTACATGCTCCACAACGAAAAGGGCGGCCAGGGCGAAGTCTCTAGCTTCGGCGCACTTTGCACCGCACTTGCCGCAACCATCGGTACAGGTAACATCGTGGGTGTGGCAACCGCTATCGGCACCGGTGGCCCGGGCGCACTCTTCTGGATGGAGGTAGCAGCCTTCTTCGGCATGGCCACCAAGTACGCCGAAGGCGTTCTGGCCGTGAAGTACCGCAAGATGGACAAGGACGGCAAGGTTCTTGGCGGTCCTTTCTACTATATCGAAACAGGCATCAAGGAACGTTTCGGCTGGAATATGAAGTGGCTGGCAGTGCTCTTCGCCATCTTCGGTGTCTGTGCAGGCGTCATGGGCATCGGCACCATCACCCAGGTGAACGGCATTACCAGCGCCATGGCTCGACTCACTCCTAACGCAGCTGAATTCGTGAACATCGGCGGAAACTCCGTCAGCATCACCACCGCCATCGCAGGCGTTCTGGTCACCGCATTCTCCGCCTTCGTGATTATCGGCGGTCTGAAGCGCATTGCCAAGGTTTCTACCTATATCGTTCCTGTCATGGCAATCCTCTACATTCTCGCTTGCATGCTCTTGCTCATGATGAACTTCGCTGCTATTCCCGAAGCGGTCCAGACCATCGTCCGCGCAGCCTTCAACCCCAGCGCTGTTACCGGCGGTGTGGTGGGCACCATCTTTATCGCCATGCAGAAGGGTATCGCCCGCGGTATCTTCAGTAACGAAGCTGGTCTCGGTTCCGCACCTATCGCAGCGGCCGCCGCAAAGACCAACGAACCTGTCCGTCAGGGCCTGGTCTGCATGACCGGTACTTTCTTCGACACCATCATCATTTGTACCATGACCGGCCTTGCCATTGTGGTTTCTGGCGCTTGGGATCCGAAGCTTGGCCTGGAAGGCGTGAACATCACCATGGAAGCATTCTCCCGCGGTCTCGCATTCTTCCCCGGTGGCGCAACCATCGCTCCTTACTTCCTGGCAATCGCTCTTGTGTTCTTCGCATTCACCACCATCTTGGGCTGGGCCTACTATTCTGAAAAGTGCCTGCAGTACCTGATCGGCGGCAAGAAGAAAAAGGCAATCCTCGCCTACCGCTGGATTTACGTTGCAGCCATCTTTATCGGCCCCTACCTGACCGTAAGCGCCGTTTGGACTTGCGCTGACATTTTCAACGGCCTCATGGCATTCCCCAACTTGATTGCCTTGATTCTGTTGAGCGGCATCGTAGCTCTCGAAACCAGGGACTTCCTGGATCGCTTGCACGACGGCAAGGTGGGCGAATAAAAAATTTAGGACGTTTATGCCAGTTCCGGACTTGGCGCAATTGGCGGATGGCTCTTTCTGGGCATTATAATCGCAATTATTTTTGCCTTAATAACTCGCGGCAGAAAAATGTAAGGCAAACACGCTTAATAAAAAAACAGATGGTGATAAACCATCTGTTTTTTTTACTGTCAGTTAATCCTCGTAGTGTCCCTTACAGGAAATCACGTCGATGACGTCTCCATTAACTCGGTACACCAAGCGATTCACATCATCGATTCGACGACTCCAGAAACCGGATAGTTTACCTTTCAAAGGCTCCGGTTTGCCGATTCCATCTTCGGCACTTCGTTCAACATCCTTAAGGAGTTGATTGATTCGTTTCAGGGTTTTCTTGTCTTGGGACTGCCAGTAGAGATAATCTTCCCAGGCTTTATCAAACCAGTTCTTCTTCATCATCCCCCCCAACTTCAATCAGTTCATGAACAACCCCCTTCCCAGCCTTAATGGCCGCAGCGCCTTCTTCCAAGAACTTCATATTGCTTTCGCTATAGAAGGGATCCGGAAGGGAAATTTCGAAAGGGATGCGATTCTCCCTGAGAACCGCCTTGACGAACAAGTTGAGGGCAGAGGACGTAGACAGCCCCACCTTTTCGCAGAACTTGTCGAAACGTTCCTTGTCCTTGGTTTCGATTCTTGCGGAAATTGTAGAAAGGGCCATAATTAAACCTCCATTTTCCGACAATGTAATACATTCGCTTGCATTTTGCAAGCCATCACAACATTTTACCGATATTTCAGCCATCTTTTTCCTTTTTCACGTTATGTTTCGCAAATCAAGCCTTGTTATGGCCTGAAGCAAGAAAGTGTTCCTGCTATTTTCTATACACGTTTTTAAAGGGAAAAATGTTTCACATTCTTGCGTAAAATGATTGTAAAAAAACTAATTTGAAGCGCACAATTACCAATCTCCTTTCATAGGCGGTCACATGGACAAGAAATTTGCAGTGGTTCTCCCGGCCGGTGGCCTGGGCAAGCGCATGGGCGGAAACATTCCCAAGCAGCTGATGCTTTTGGGCGGCAAGCCTGTTTACCGTTATTGCCTTGAGACGTTCCTGCAGATGGACGAAATTGCCGAAGTGGTGATGGCTGTACCTGTCGACTGGAAAAGCCATTTTGAAGATGAACTTTTCGGGTCGGCCGCAGACACGAGCAACTCCTGCCTCACTCCAGAAATGCGAGCCAAGTTGAAAATTGTTGTAGGCGGTGCAGAACGTTGGCAGTCCGTAGAAAACGGCGTCAATGCCTTGACCAGCAATGCAGAATACGTTCTCGTTCACGACGTGGCTCGCCCCTTTATTAGCAAGGAAATCATTCTGGACGTTTGCAACACCTTGTTGAACAAGGGGGCATGCCTTGTGGCAAAGCCTGCCGTAGACACCATCAAGATCGCAGCAGACGGCCGCGTTGAAAAGACCATCGACCGCAATACCGTCTGGATGGCACAGACTCCCCAGGCAGCCCGCATCGACGTTCTTAAGTCGCTGTACAAGCGTATCGCCGCAGAGCCGCTGGACTTTGTCCCCACCGACGAAGCCAGCATTTTGGAATTCTTCGGAGAAACCGTCTACATCGTCAAAGGCGCGGCCGCCAACGACAAACTGACTACGCCCGAAGACTTCGAAATCTTCGCCGCAAAGCTGAAGTAACAAACAGGATTCTCATATTATTTTATTACATTGGTAATTCAGTATATTGGAGTTTTGGGAAACTCAACCTTGTTGGTGAATTAGGATATGAACATTTTAAGAGTCGTGGCATTTATCGGCGCGTTGGCAGCATTTTCCATTGCCAGCCAAACCGTATCCATTTTTGTGAAAGACCCTGCCGAATTAGAAAGCCTTCAGCAGAACTTGGAAAACATCAAGACCGATTTAGGCGAAAGCAATCCTCAAATTGACGAGCTGTTGACCCGAGCATCCAAGATTGCAGAAATGAACAACCGCTGTTCCATGATTTCCATCAACGACGTGCTGGACGAGGAATGCGGACATTTCTATTCCGTGGACCTGCCCGAATTCGAAGCCCAGTACATGGAACTGACAGGTGAATTAAGCTTGAACGCCGTTAAGGTTGGAAACACCCTGGCAGAGCGCACCGAACAGATTCAGGTCTGCGCAAACGCCCTGGGCGGAATTCTCGTTTCCAAGGAAAAGATGTTACGCATGGATGGCGAAATCGCATTGGAACCTTTGAATCTAGAAGGGGCCTTTGACGCGACCTATGATTTCAACCTATACTTTGATGCAGAGCGCATGAAGGTGCAGCAAAACCTGCTGGAACGCTGGGTGGAAAAGTGCAGCGAAGTCGTAGTCCGTCAAGCACACGATGAATTCGCACCCCTATTCGTCGATCGAATCAAAGTAATAAATGACTCTCTAGAAAAGAACAAAGCCAACATGAAGATCGTGCTGGAACCTGAATACCTGGATTTTTATCTGGATATGAACAGACCGGTTGCGGGTTCCTACTTTCTAAACGGAGCGCAGATCTTTAATGTTGAATCCCTACCCTCCGGCAGAAACTTCTCGCACATCATCGTCAGTGCAGTAGACAAGAAAGTGAACCTGCCCCTGGGAACCGACGGCAAAATGCAGAACTTTAGAGGCCGTGTGGAATTCACTGCCGCCTACCAGGAAAAGGACCTGGTGGGCCGCTGGATTTGGGGAAGCCAGAAGGACATTCGACGCGCCAAGGCGAAGGGAGATATTTCCTCTGAAGTTGTTATGGGAGATTCCTCAAAACCTGCACCAGTCGTCAAGAAGTTGGCTTCCATTGACACAACTGCACTCATCACTTCTGTAGCAGATTCCGCAGTTCAAGAAACACCGAAGGATGTTGCCGCCAACGATGCAGCCAAGGACGCAGCAGCAGACAGCGGCAAGAAGAAGTCCTGGATTCCGCCCGCTATCGCAGGGGCTGTCATGATTGGCGGTGGTGTAATGGCCGCAGTCTTCAACAGCAAGGCCAAGAAGGAAAGCGAAAAGAAAACGCTTACCCGTAAAGAATACGACGACCGTTGTGATAAGATTGAAAACGCACAGACGTTGCGAGCCGTAGGTTTGGGAATTGCCGCCGCAGGCCTTGTTGGCGTAGGCGTTACACTGTTTTTCTAAGGAGAGGATGATATGAAATTGAGCAACCTCGCCCGCGTCATTCTGAGCAATCCCGCCCGCGTCATTATGAGCAAAGCGAAGAATCCAGTCCTTGCCGCCTCCCTCGTCGCACTTGTAGCCTGCACCGACTACCTGGAAGACTTCCAGGACAAGTATGACAACGGCAACGCCTTCGCAGAAATTTCTAGCGACAGCGACAATGGCAGCGACGACAGCAGCAGCGACAGCAAACTCAGTTCTTCCAACGGTGGCGACAGCGAGCTCAGTTCTTCCAGCAAGGACAACGGCGATGCAGAATCTTCCGACAGCACGGACAGTTCCAGTTCAGCAACTGATCCAGGCAGTTCTTCTTCTGTCACAGAATCCAGCAGCAGCGCATTCGAATCTTGCACCGGCTCCGTGATTTATGACGCGGAAGAAGATCCAGAGTTTAATAGTTTTGGTCGAAAATTTAGTATGTATGTCCCAGAGTATAGCTCAGATTCGAGCAAAACAAGTTCAGACGGAGTAACAGCACAACTTTCTGAAGCAAGCATGTTAATAATGCCTTTGGCAACATACCCAAATACCATGAATATTGAACCTTGGGGTGGATTCTGTGTTGAATACACTGGTTCAGGAGATCTACATGCTAACGTCGTCGATGAGAGTAGCGGTAATAAACCTATTTTGCTTTACAAAGAGATGCCTAATACAAATGGCGAAAAAAATTCATTCACATGGTCATGGGATGAAAATGAAGGTTTGATGGAGAAACAAGAAGACAATGGCAACTCAGAAGGATTTTCAATAGAAAAGGTAGAATCAATCAATTTTATCAGCTATTTGGGTAATAGCTCTATAACCATTCATAAAATCACAACATTGAAACCCGATGTTCATTTCGAATGCGACGGCGAGGAATTTCCGCTAGAACATATCGAATACTTCTCGCCCTTAGGTTTTAAAGAGAACAGGATAGACCTAGAATCCGTTAAAGAATACAAAATTACTTTATTAGGAAACAACACTGTTCTTGTGAATGATCCAGGCGATCAGGCAAAGTTAGCCAAAGCCGGTGGTTTCTGTATAGAATATTCTTCAGACAAAAATTTCTTGTTATCATTTCACAGCTACGAGACGAACGGCACACTTACAAATGATAGTGCAAATGTCACCGTTGACAAAGGGGAGAAAAAGATTTCTTACATACTATGGAAGGATTTAGAAAAAGAATTTAATGGTTTTAATCCAATTAATAAACATGTACTAGCATTCAGTGCTAAACAAAACGAAAACGAAACAACAAATATATTAATCAGTCGAATGACTCTAATCAATTAAAAAAACAAGACAAGTCAGTATATAAAAAAGGGACTGATGAAGAAATCATCAGTCCTAATTTTTTTCGATTCGTACTCATTTCCATCTTCGAGCGTTAATTCCAGTACCGATCAGCATTAAGAAAATGATGGGAATGTATTTACAAAATAGTTAGCTTTAACTAACTTTAAGTCATCGGAAGGAGGGTCACATGTCAGCCTTATCTCAATACCATGACTTAATCTTGTGCGTCGTTTCCGCCCTGGAAGCAAGAGATTCCTACACCAGTTTCCATTCCTCCCGCGTAGCGGAAATGGTGGAAGCCCTATGCAAGTTCCTTGGCATTTCAGGCGATCAGGAAGAACTATTCCATATTTCGGCACACTTGCATGACGTTGGGAAAATTGGCATACGCGACGACGTTCTTTTAAAAGCAGGACGATTGAATGATGAAGAATGGGAAATCATGAAATCCCATTCTTTGCAAGGTTACGAAATTTTACGGAAGGCAAAGCTATTTGAGAACGTAGCTATCATTGTACGCGGACACCACGAACGCTGGGACGGTAAAGGTTATCCCGATGGACTGTCCGGCGCAAACATTCCCCTGGGTTCAAGAATTATCGCAATCGCCGATTCCATCGACGCCATGATTTCGGACCGTCCGTATCGCAAGGGAATGGACGTTTCCATCTGTAAGGAAGAAATAAAAAAGAACGCAGGAATCATGTACGATCCCGACGTGGTTAAAGTCGCTTTGGAAAATTGGGATGATTTAATTAAATCGGGCACAGCCGTCTGCGCCATGCAGAGTTAAGTTCCAATTTTAGTCATGCTCTTGGCACATATAGCCATGGTGGAGGCATTATGCAGGAACGCTGATGTTGTAGGCGAAAGGAATCCAAGGAAACCGCCCAGCAAAAGCCCCGTATTGAAGGTGACGATGAACTTATAGTTGGTCTGAATTCGATCCATCAGCTTTTGGCTCAGAACGCGAAGCTCAGCCAAGTCTTCCAGATTTTCCCCTCGGAGAGTAACGTCCGCAGTTTCCCGGGCAATGTCGGAAGCATCGCTCATGGCAACAGAAACGTTTGCGGCAGCCAAGGCGGGAGCATCGTTAATGCCATCCCCCACCATAATGACGCGTTTGCCTTCTGCTTTCATCCGTTCCACGTAATTGTGTTTGTCTTCGGGCAAAACTTGTGCGTAGAAAGTGTCTATTCCCAGGATTTCAGCGGTACGTTCTGCAGCCTTCTGACTATCGCCTGTAATCATCACCACATTCCGAATACCGGTTTCACGAAGGCGCTTAATGGCAGTGGCAGCCTCTTCTCGCGGAGGGTCGCTAATGCACAAGACACCAGCCAACTTGCCGCCAATACCCAAGTAGATGACGGATGCGGCACCGCCCACTTCTTCGATGATCGCCTGCTGTTGTTCCGTCACGAGAACCTTTTCATCCTCGATTACGAAATGCCTGCTACCGATGACAGCCCTCTCACCTCTAAGGGTTGTGGCAATGCCGTGGGCCACAATATACTTCACGTCCGCATGTTCTTCCGCGTGGTCAATGCCACGTTCTGCGGCACCGTTCACAATGGCCCGGGCCATACTGTGGGGAAAATGTTCTTCGATGCAGGCCGCTATCTTTAAAATTTCTTCTTCGGAACGACCACCAAAGGCAATGACTTTCTGAAGTTTCGGTTCCGCCTTGGTAAGCGTCCCCGTCTTATCGAAAATGATGGTATCTGCCAAGGCAAATTCCTCCAGATACTTTCCGCCCTTCACCGTCATATTCATGTCCGCCGCCTCGCGCAACGCAGAAATCACAGAAATCGGGGTAGAAAGTTTAATGGCGCAGGAATAATCCACCATCAGAATTGAAACTGCCTTGGTAATGTTTCGGGTAAATAAAAGCGTCAGGCCAAATCCAAAAAAACTGAAAGGCACAATGCTATCCGCCAGATGTTCTGCACGGCTTTGAATACCAGCCTTCAAATCTTCGCTATGGTCAATAAGTTCAATAATCTTCTGGATTTTTGTATTTCCATTAACGGCACGGACCTTTACCACAAAGGAGCCTTCGTCCAAAATGGTGCCAGCAAAAACAGTCTTACCTTCGTTCTTCAGCACCGCCTTGGACTCGCCGGTCATGGTAGATTCGTTGACAAAGGCTTCCCCTTCTACAACGGTACCGTCCACAGGAATCATGGCACCATCGCGGATTCTCACCAAGTCACCCGGCACCACGTCCTTCAAGTTGACTAAGGTGTCCACGCCATTTTTAACCACCCAGACTTTGTCCACTTTTACGGCAAGGCTGCCCGTAAGCGCTGTGCGGGTGCGAGCCTTGGTGTAATCTTCCAATAAGCCAGAAACCCCTAGCAGGAACATGACCGTACCTGCGGACTCATAATTTTTCTGGAGCATGGAGGCTCCAATGGCGGCACCATCCAGAACTTCGACGGTCAACTTACCTTCTGCAAGAGTGGATAATCCCTTAGCCACATATTTGAGGCCGCGGAAAACCGTTATGGCCGTTCGAATCGGCAAAGGAACAAACCAGCGCATGAGATAGCGGCGGGCTATCATTTTGCACAGGCTGTTCTGGAAATTGTCATCCAGGGATTGCAACTGGTAATCCGTATCCGGATCCACTTCGGGCAATTCCCTCGGTTTTAAGGCAGTTACAAAATCCAGAATCATCTGGCGATTTTCAGCAGTTGTTTCTGCAGATTCATCGCAGCCATAGTTCAGCAAAAGGCTTCCATTGGCACTATGGATTACCGCAGACTTTACGCAAGGAATCCCCACGCAAGCCTTATGGATACGGCCTTCAAACTTAGGTTCAAAGGCGTAAGGACCACAGCGAAAACGGATACGCCCCGGCCGATCGTATGCGATTCTGAATTTCATAAACTTACCTACACAAGATGACTTGACAAGAAAAATTACTTGTCCAAGCCTGCTTCGGACTTGGCGTCGTTGCAAATGTCGTTAGCTTCGTCTTTCATATCCTGGAAGGCAGCCTTGGCATCGGCAGAGAACTTCATGCCGTGAGCAAGGCCAGTTACAGCAAGTTCACGAGTTTTCTTTGCCTTGAGCACTTTCTTGGTAATAGCGGAGCCAACAGCACCAGCAACCACCAACCAGAACTTTTCATTTTTGAAGATAGACATAGGTTACTCCTTGTTAGTTTTTAACTAAGTTAGACACTCTAATTTTGTTAGCCAATTTAACTTTGTTAGACCAGCTAACTTTTATTTTAAGCCAAAGCTAAAACCTTGCCCAGTTCCTGACACTTAGCCTTTGCGTCGTCATCGGGAGCATTTTCAACAGCCAAGGGTTCATCCACAAGGTTCAAGCCCGCGGCAACTGCATCCTCTTTCCAGGGAGTCATATATTCGCCGCCGCCCCAGCCGTATGAACCGAAAAGAGCCACCTTCTTGCCAGCAAGAGCAGGTTTCATTTTTTCATAAAGAGGCTGAAATTCGCTGTCTTCCAATTCTTCGGCACCCATGGCAGGGCAACCTAGAGCAAACTTTTCAAACACCGCTGCAGAATCTGCAGAAAACTCGGTGGTATGAAAAATTGAAACGTCTCCGCCGACACCTTGTGCGCCAGCAGCAATTTCCTTCGCCATCATTTCGGTATTTCCGGTTCCGGACCAATAAATAACTGCAATTTTACTCATTTTATTTTTCCTTTTTTTTAGTAAATCAACTTGCGACAGTCAAGCGTTCCAAGGAAGCACCCTGTTCAAATCGAGTCCAAAGAATCTCCTTGCATTTTTTAAAGACCTCAAAAATATGCATGGAATTTTGAACGTCGTTATAAACCTTCCAACAGCCTATTTGCTTGTAATTTCTGCCTCCGTTGGCGATAAAATCCCGCACATCATCCAAGGGATATCCCAGAAAAACCCCTACTTCATGGGGAAAACAAACAGATTTCATCATGCGCTTTCGAAACGATTTTAGCAAGGAATCCACATCGAATTTCGCATACCCGAATCTTTTCAGGAAATTCTGGATTTCACAAGAACAGGTAAGAGATCTAAGCGCACAATCCCTATAGACATAGATGTAATAACAGCCTCTTTTCTCTGCAACAACCTTGACAAAAACGCCTTTAGGATTCAAAACCTTATTCCAGCGGGAAAGAAGATTGCATAACAGAAGGCCGTCGGCAATTTCAAGGCAGAATAAATTCCCCACCTTTACGCCAGCTAGTGTAGGCGCACATTGCCGAACGAGACATGAATCAAACATTCTAGCCATAATTAGATTAGTCTAACTTTAATTTTTTGCCAAATATATCCCGCCCGCGGCATTTACCGGGGCGGGAAACCCTCCAGCTCAATGAGGTAACATAACTTTGAGCTGGCGGAGGTTTTATGGCATTTTCTTAAAAGGCGAAGACGGTTTCCACACCAAGCTGCAAGCTAATGTCGTCATTGTCGCCGTAGTCATCACCCAGGGGCTTATTCAGCATACCGAAGCCGGTAATTTCAAGACCTTCTACAGGGGCAAAGTAAAGACGGAGGCCTGCAGCAAAGGAACCCAAATCCTCATCGCTATCCAAGGTGTTGCTGTGGTATTCCAGCGGGATTCCCAAGGTAAGAGCGCCCACCAAATTCAGGCTGGGTTCCACATAGGCAAAGAAGTATTCCGGGATTTCTTCACCGTGATCGATGGGAGCATCTTCGTCAAAGAGAGCGTAGAATGCGGTTGCCTTGATGTTAAAGCCACCCACTTCAAAAGAGGGTTCCACCAGGAAGGCATGAGTTGCACCCGGTTCATCTTCACCAAGGGCATCCACATGGAGACCATACACGGCGTGGAATCCGAAGCCGCCAAATTTCAGGTTGGCATCCACACCAGCGTGGAGTTCATTGTGTTTCGGTTCCTGATAGGACTTGTAATCCACATAGGGGCGAACCGTGTGTTCGCCTAAGCCCAATTCATAGGCCAAGTGAGCGTTGTATGCAACGCCTACGCACGATTCTTCACCATCTTCTTCAAAGCATACTTGATTGTCGTTGTCGCCGCGACCAAAGCCAAGGCCAAAAACAAAGCCATTATAGTCAACTTCAACTCCTCGGATGTCGTGTTCGGCCATACCAGCGGCATTGTCGGCAGGATCGTCGTAGCCGTAGTAGTTCAGGAAAGCTCCCTCAGAAAAAGTCAAGTCACCGGCCTTGACCACAAAATTTTCGCTCTTGGTGTACTGAACGAATGCGCCATTGTAAATAGCGGCAGGATCAGTAGATTCGCCATCCGCTTCCAACTGCACCTCTGCAGACCATTGATCATTGAACTTTACTGCAAAATTCAAATCAAAGGTGGAGGCGTAGCTATGGGTAACTTCGTCGTCATTGAATAGATCGCCGGTGTAGGCATCGAACTCGACTTCGCCAGAAATTGCGACTTCAGGGCCCTTGGATTCTGCAGCGGATTCAGCGGAAGCGGCTTCTTCTGCAAAAGTATTTGCTGCAAGGAGGGAGGCGGTCATTAAACCGAATGCAATATTGTATTTCATTGTTTTTCCTTTTTTCTTTTTGTTATAAACTTTAAAGGCTGTGCCGGGCATTGCCATCATCTAATGGATAATCGCCGCGCAGTTGTTTTTAGCTTAAGTAAACTTTATTAGACTAGACTAACCACGAGTTTGTAAATTAGGGCCGTTGGAGGAGACACGTTCCAACGGCCCCGATTTACGTTTTTTGTATTTCTCGATTCACACTCATTTCCATCTTCGAACGCTACATTACAATTTCTAAAACTGGAACCTCGCGCCTCGAACCTGGAACCTCATCAGTCTTCGAATCTCTTCTGCTTGTTAGCCTTGATGCCGAAGAGTTTCAGGAAGATTCCAGTACCAATGAGGACAATCACTGCCGTGACAATCCAGCCGGTGCTTCCGCCCACAGGAATCTGGTAGAGAAGTACGGCAATGGCCCAAGCAAGGATCGTCTGAACAGTCGCCATCAGCACGCCAAGACCCAGGCCGATTTCGCGGACCACCACGCCCATGGCTGCCAAGCAAGGCACATACAGCAGGATGAATACCAGGAAGGCAAACACCTGCCAATTGAACCCGTCGTGACCGCCGTTATGGAAGTAGGAACGGAGGTTTGCATAGATGTCGGCGGTTTCGCTCAGGTCGCCTTCTTCAAGAGCACCCATGGCATCTTCATCCAATTCGATACCGGCAGCGGCAAGCTTTGCAAATACAGCTTCGCGAGTCTTTTCGTCCTCCTCTTCTTCGCCGAAGGTTTCGATAGCGGCATATTCTTCGCAGGTCAAGACCTTGGCTTCCTGGATCTTATCCAAGGTTTCCTTCTTCAGTTCTGCAGCGCTTTGGGCTTCAAGTTCGCCAGAGGTTCCCAGGATGTCCGTAAGAGAGCCAAAGACTTCGCTGAGGTTTGCAGGGATAGAAGAAACTGCTTCAATGAATGCAGCCTTGAGATCAGGAGCACCATCTTCCTCTTCTTCTGCAGGGCATTCGTCAACACCTGCGATGAGAGGCTTTTCTTCTTCGGCGGGAGGTTCTGCAACTGCGGCGGTTTCGGCAGGTTCCGCACTGGATTCTTCGCTTGCGCTCAGAATGACGCTAGGAGAGTCGCTCGGAATGACACGGGATGCGGTTTCGCTCAGAATGACGTTGGAGTCAGCAGAAGCAGCAGTGCTGTCGGTAACAGCCACACTTTCTCCTTCTGGTGCCGGGGCGGTTTCAACAGCCGGGGCTTCCTCAGCGACAATTTCTGCGGCTTCAGAAGGTGCAGCGGGTTCAGCCTGAGGGCCTTCCACCGCTTCACTCTTCGGAGCCATGGAGTACAGAGAGTTCATGGTGCCGATGACAGCTTCCTTAGCCAAGAGTCCGGTAAAGAGGGAAACGGAGGCCGGCCAGTTATCTTCTTCGACACCAAAGGGTTCAAACACAGGGGTAATGGTCTTACCCACAGAAGAAAGCAAACTGTTTTCGGAATCTGCGTTACCGGCGGTAAACTTGCCATCCACATAGCCAAAGGCATTGAGGAAGCCGAGAATAGCCACGGCAACAGTAATCACCTTACCAGCGCGAATCACATAGTCCTTCAGCTTGAGCCAGGAATGAATCAGCAAGGACTTGATCTTCGGCAAATGATAGTTAGGAAGTTCCATCACGAAATTGCTGGACTGACCCATGAACAAGGATTTCTTCAGGAACAGACCGTAAATGATGGCGAACACAATACCCACCAGGTAAAGCAGGAACACGATGGTTCCAGCCTGCTTTCCGAAGAAGGCCGCAGCGAACAGAGCGTACACCGGCAAGCGGGCGCCACAGCTCATGAAAGGCACAAGGAATATGGTGAGGAAGCGTTCGCGCTTACTTTCAAGAACGCGAGAACCCATAATACCCGGAACGCCGCAACCGAAGCCCACCATCATGGGAACGAATGCACGACCAGGGAGGCCCAGGAATCTCA
The DNA here is from genome assembly GCF_900142505.1 of Fibrobacter sp. UWH5. Lineage (NCBI taxonomy): Bacteria > Pseudomonadati > Fibrobacterota > Fibrobacteria > Fibrobacterales > Fibrobacteraceae > Fibrobacter > Fibrobacter sp. UWH5. The sequence goes on from NZ_FRBB01000002.1 coordinate 281,769, forward strand.
TAAAGCGATCCGCCACGAAGGCGGCGCGAGCCATGTAACCAGAGTCTTCCAAGAAGGTAAGGCAGAGGAACATGAAGAAGATCACCGGAATAAAGGTAGACACAGTCTGAATACCAGCGCCAACACCATCGGCAAGAACTGCAGAAATCCAGGCAGGAGCACCAATCACATCGCTAAGCAAATAGCCCAGGCCATCCACAAAAATGGCACCGAAAGAAATATCAAAGAAATCAATAAAGGCGCTACCGATGGTCACGGCCACCCAGAACACCAGGTACATCACCAAAAGGAAGATGGGAAGAGAAAGCCAACGATTCAAAAGGATTGCATCCAACTTATCAGAATGCGTTTTCTTGGCGCGATCACCAACGATTACCGTACCGGCGATTTCGTGGGCCATGCTGTAGCGGGCATCGGCCATGACGAATTCAGATTCTTCGCCAAGCTTTGCAGTAACTTCATCCCTGTTCAAGGCAACACCGGCAGCAGCAAACTTGTCTGCATAGCTGTTACTGTTACCCAGGTACATCAAGGAAACCCAACGGGGTTCTGCGTCAAGCAACTTTGCCACAGGAGCGACCAGAGATTCCAATTCCTTCACCACATTCTCCACCTTGTCACCATAGGTGAGACCGGCAGGGATGGCAATAGGGCTAGAGATAACATGGGCCATCTGGCTAATGAAATTGGTAATGCTCTTTTCGTTCACCGCAGAAAGAGGAATGGCGGGAACCCCGAAACGCTTGGAGAGTGCTTCAAGATCAATATGGAGACCGCGCTGTTCAGCGATATCCATCATGTTCACGGCGATGACCATAGGCTGCTGCATATCCACCAGCTGGGTGGTCAGGAACATGTTACGTTCAATGTTCGTGGCATCGACGATGTTTACAATCAAATCGGCTTCGCGAGTGAGGAGGAAATCGACAGCGGCGCGTTCGTCCTCGGAGTTTGCGAAAATGGCGTAAGTACCCGGAAGGTCCACCACACGGATGTGGCGAGCGCCCAGGTCGAAGAAGCCTTCCTTCTTTTCTACAGTGACGCCAGGCCAGTTGCCTACGCTTTGGCGCGAGCCAGTCAAGGCATTAAATAAAGCAGTCTTACCGCAGTTCGGGTTACCTGCAATAGCGATTGTAAACGGTTTTGGTGACATGATATTCTCTTTTCTTTAGAATCCCGCGGATCGGGTATTAGATTCTCTTCAGGTTCAACACATTGCCTTCTTCCCTACGGAGGGAAAGGCGGTAGTTCAAGACACTCACTTCAATGGGATCCCCCAGAGGAGCAATCTGCATCACTTCCAAAGTGACGCCGCGGACAAGGCCCATGGAAAGGAGCTTGGACTTGTAGCGGGCATCGCCTTCGTTGTAGCCAATAATTTCCACCTTGTCGCCTTTCTTCAGTTCAGAGAATTTCGGCTCGACGTTCCACTTTTTCGTTTTTCCGTCGCAGCCACAGCCGCAATTACAGCTCATTTTTTGTTACCCTTTGCAACCTTCAACTTCTTTACAGTTGTGATTACAGTTTCCGAAGGCTTCATGAAGTCTTCAATTTTAGACAGAGTCTCCGCCGAGAGGATATGCTCCATACAGCAGGCGTCCTTGTCCGCAATGGCTTCGGAAACGCCGAGACGAATTAAAAAACCTTTCAAAAGAATGTGACGATTCAGCACATCGGCAGCAGCCTTGCGACCTGCATCCGTCAATTCAATACCGCTATAAGGTTCCTGGGTGACCAAGCCAAGCTTTTTCAATTCCAGGATGGCCTTTGCCACAGAAGGCATTTTAACCTGCAGGGCAGCGGCGATGTCTTTTACGCGAGCGATGCCATGAGCCAGGCGCAGCATGTGCACCATTTCTAGATAATCCTCTAGGCTCTGGCTGAGCTTTACGTGTTCGTTTTCCATTGTTACCTCTTTTTGTTAGCCAGAACTAAATTTAGTAAGCCTAGGCTAATTAGTCAAGGCTAAATTTGATAAAAAATTATCTTTAACTAACTTTTGTTAAAAATCAGACTTTTACACACCCTACGTCCCCCCAGTATCTAAAATGTGTTCGTATTATTTTATTACATTCACACAAACAAGCAGACGGTTTTTAGTTAAAGCCGCCTGGGCTTGGCGGTTTCTAGGATATGAACTTTTTGAACATTGCAAAACTTATGGTCATACTGGCAGCAGCCTCTTTTGCTAGCCAGACCACATCCATTTTCGTTAAGGACCCGACCGAACTGGAAAACCTCCAGCAGAACCTGGAAAACCTTAAGACAGAGCTGGGCGAAAGCAACCCTCAAGTGGATGATTTGCTGAATCGAGCCAGTAAAATCGCAGAAATGAACAACCGTTGTTCCATGATTTCCATCAACGACGTTCTGGACGACGAATGTAGTCACTTCTACTCGGTGGACCTTCCCGAATTCGAAGATATGTATATGGAAGTGACCGGCGAGGTGCGCCTGAATTCCGTCAAAATGGGCAACACCCTGGCCGAGCGAACCGAGCAGATCCAGGTTTGCGCTTCTGCACTTGGCGGCATTCTCGTTCCCAGGGAGCGATTGCTAAAACTGGACGGCAAAGTGGACCTGGAACCCCTTGATCTTGCAGGGGCCTTTGACGCGACCTACGACTTCACCCTGTATTTTGACCCCAGCCGACTGAAGCAGCAGAAAACTCTAGTGGAACGCTGGATGGAAAAATGTGGCGACGTGGTGATTAGAAAGGCCGGCGATGAATTTGCCCCCTTGTTTGTCGATCGAGTCAATGCCGTTAACGACTCCCTTGAAAAAAATAACGTCAACATCAAGATTATCCTGAATTCCGAAAAGCTAGACATTTACCAGGATTTAAGCAAACCCGTTTCCGGAGCCTATTTCTTGAGCGGAGCCCAACTGTTTGACGTGGCAGCCCTTCCCTCCGGCATGGATTACGCTCACTTCGTGGTAAACCTTCGCGACCAGAAGGTGGAGCAGCCTCTGGGTACTCAAGCGAAATTGCAGAATTTTAGGGGACGTGTGGAATTTACAGCTGCCTATCAAGAAAAAGATTTGATGGGACGCTGGATATGGGGAAATCAAAAAGAAATTAAACGAGCAAAGGTCAAGGGCCAGATTGCCGCCAATGTAGTCACTGGCGACACATCCAAGCCCGCCCCCGTGGTAAAGAAGTTGGCTTCTCTTGATACCACGGCATTGATTGTTTCTGTAGCGGACACTGCAGATGTCAACGAGCAAGAAGATGAAGCCGCCAAGAACGCCGCCAAAGACGCCGCACAGAACAACAGCGGTTCCAAGAAATCCTGGATTCCTACAGCCGTTGCAGGCGTGGTGATGATTGGAGGCGGAGTCATGGCCGCCGTATTCAACAACAAGGCAAAAAAAGAAAGCGAAAAGGAAGCGTCTACCCGATCTGAGTACGACGACCGTTGCGATAAGATCAAGAGCGCCCAGAACATGCGCGCCGTCGGTTTTGGCATAGCCGCCGCTGGCCTCGTAGGCGTAGGCGTAACGCTGCTTTTTTAGGACGGAGAAGAAAGATGAAGTTTTTTAGCGTAGCAAAGGACCTTGCCGTAGCCGCATCGCTTTTTGCGTTCGCGGCCTGCACCGACTATCTGGAAAATTTCCAGGACAAGTATAATGACGGCAACGACTTCGCAGAAGTGGTAAGCGGCGACGACACTGATTCTACAAGCAACAACGGTGATGTCAATTCCGCGGGCGGTAACGGCAGCGAAACCAGCAGCGCAATAGATAACGCAGCCGGTTCAAGTAGCAGCAACGCAAACAACGGTTCCAGCACTTCAAATGGAAACACCTCTTCCAGCAGCGAGCAGAAGACTGGCCTAAACGATGAAGGTTGTACGGGCACAGTCATTTACGACGCAAATAAAGACGTCAACAAAAACGTTTTTGGCAATCCGATAGAAGCGAACGACAGCGTCAGTTTCATAAAGGATGTCGGAGCAACCGCAAAAATCTACTATAGCACAAAACTTCACTCATTAATAACAGACATTGCCTCCTCGGACGACTCCTCATCAACAAGGAACATTACATCGTGGGAAGGCCTCTGCATTGAATACGCCACCGATGGTCCTGCAAACCTATACCTAGGCATTGAAAACAACTACAGACTACAAGTGCTACCAATAACTAACGGCGAAAAGAAATCATTCAAATTATCATGGGAAGACCCCAAGAATAGCAACAACATTATAAAAGGTAATTTTTCAACAGACAAGATAAAATTTTTCTCCTTCGAGAACGAAAAGTCAGACCCAACAAATATAACCGTCTCTAAAATCACAACACTCGCCAAAGTCAGTTTGGAGGAAAACTCCTCCACGGAGCAACACTGTACAGGTACGGCTATTTACGAAAATGGCAAATACAAATTGGGACAAGTTTTCGATGCAGATAATGCTGCCGAGATTGTTAACTTAAAAGATCTAACCATCAATAGTTCTAATAATCAAGTGTTCTTTTACCTTGATTCAGTTAAATCAGCCCTTTTGAATAAATACAGCATAATACACTGGGACGGTCTATGCATAGAATACTCAGCGACAGCTGATTTAGCCGTTACTGTACGCGATGCCGAAAAACAACAAGACCAAATCAATCATCCTCAAGTATTGAAAATCTACGCCACAACACAAGGATTACTACAGTCCAGACAATTTTATTGGAACGAATGGTCTGAATCCAATGGCTATTATAGGAATAACATCATAAATTCCTCAAGCGTGATTTCATTCAGTCTCGATGATCCCAATTCTACGGGATCAGTCAAAATCAACAAGATTACCACAATCGCCAACGTGCCCGAAGACAGCCTTTTGAAGCCAGCCACTTGCGGCGGCAAAGAAATTTATAATGCAAAAAAGAGCTTAAACTATTCCTTACAAGGATACCAATTACAGTTCTCAAGTACAAATCATTCAGAAAATTCCACCAAGGACGGACTCGACCTATTTTTTTCTAACGATACGACCGAAAACTACATTACCATACCTGTAGCGGATGTTTTGAGCGAAAAGACAATCGATGCGAGAGAATGGAAAGGTCTCTGTATCGAATACACTTCGGAAGACTCCTTATCTTTACAAATTTCAAAGTTAATCTCCTCTGGGTGGATAATGGAAAATTGGGAATCGGCCGCGATTCCCGAAAGGGGAACATCTCATCCACTTATGGTACCTTTTGAGAAATTTCAAAATTTCAAAACAGCGGGTTTCAATACGTTCTTAGAAGAAATAAACGAAATCGCCCTTGTATGGAAAAACGATCATAAGACTTCTTCCAAAGCAACCATTTACAAAATCACGACAATAAACCCCAACGTCACTATACCTAATCACTTTCAATAATTTCAACCCATACGAAAAGAGAACAAAATGAAAACTTTATTTACAAAGATGTTATTGATCGCAGGCCTCGCCGCCTCTGCAGCCCTCGCCCAGGAATCCCCCGCAAAGAAGGGTCATGATGCAGGCGTTGGCGTTCGTGTCGCTTTTGATTACGACATGATGTACGGTTTTGAAGAACCGGATGACGACTTCACTGACGACCCCACAGGCTTCGGTTTTGAAGCGGGTCTTACCGCACGCGTTGAAATGGTAAACAATCTGTACTTCGTTCCGGAAGTGGACTTCAATTACAGCAGCACAAACCACAGCGCAGGCCGAAATGAAAGAACCTACTCCAGCATGAATCTGGAAATCCCCCTGATGTTCCGCGGCGTTGTAGCAGAACGTTTCTACGTGAATGCAGGTGCCCAGCTGAATCTCCGTCTCGCCAGCAACGTAGATGCCCCCACATACCACACCGACCCGATTACCCACAAGGAAGTCAAGGAAGAAATGGATGACTTCGAACAGGGAGCTTTCAGCTTCGGCATTGTGGCCGGTGGAGGAGTTTTCGTAATGGACCAGGTTAGCATTGATTTGCGTTTCTACATGGGCATGTCCGAACTGTTCCCCGACGCCGATTACATCGGCGGTGGATTCAGCAACATGGATGAAATCAAGCACCCGTCTTCCATCGATATGGCTGGTGCAAAGATGATGAGCATCAAGCTCGGCGTTAACTTCTGGTTCATCTAATCCGTTGTTTTTTTCAGCATGAAACTGCTAACCGATTTTTCGTATAGCGAATGCCTCCCCATCGTGTCTAACGACGCCATGAGGGCATTAGATAACGACACAAAGGTCTACAACACCCGAAACGATTTCGCATCGTCTGCCGATGCTTCCAGAATCAGTAACACCCCCATTGGAGCAGGTTACATCTTGATGAAGGAGGCCGCCCAAGCCCTCCGCGACACAGTGCTGGATTTTCTAAAAAAGAAAAAAATGCACAAGAGCGTTGCGGTCTTTATTGGCGGCGGCAACAATGGCGGCGACGGTCTTGTTCTTGCAAAGCTCTTGATCGAAGACGGCATTCCTTGCACGGTCTATTCTCTTGCAAAGCCCGATGCCTTCAAGGACGAAGCCCGCATGGCCTGCGATGATTTTATATCGGCAGGAGGCAGACTTTATTCCTGTGAGCAGCTCCCCCTAGCACCCCACTTTACCCTAATAGTCGACTGCATGCTGGGTAACGGGGCCTCCGGAGAATTACGTCCCGCCTTCGCACAAGCGGTAAACACCATCAACAGCTGGAAAATTCCCGTATTGGCTGCAGACGCCCCTACCGGTTATGATTCCCAGCAGCACATAATGTGCGACCCCTGCATCCACGCTGCAGAAACATTGCAGTTTGGCCTCCCCCGTCTGGACGCCTACACCTCTGCAGGCGCCGCCGCTTTCGGAACCGCACTTTTGGCACAGCTCCCCTACCCCGACGAATTGATCCGCAGGGTAGACGCAGGCGTATTCCTGGCCAACGAAAGCATGATTCCCGACCTTCTGCCGGAACGCAACGAAATCGGCGACAAGCGCGCCCAGGGAACCGCCATGATTATCGCCGGTTCTTCCAATATGCCCGGCGCAGCAGCCCTTTGCACCGCATCGGCTCTTAGAAGTGGCGCAGGCCTTGTCACCTTGGCCACACCCAAGTCTAACTTGCGCACACTGCAGGCAAAGCTTAGCGAGCCCGTATTCTGCGGCCTTGGAGATGACAGTTGCGATTGTCTTTCTGTAATGCACCTGATGCACCTTCAGAGTGTCGCCTCTAGGCAGACGGCCATCGCCATCGGCCCTGGCATCGGAACCACCCAGGAAACCCAGGACGCCGTCCGTATGTTCCTGACAGGCTTAAGCACCCCGGTGGTCATTGACGCCGACGCCATTAACGCCTGCGGTTCCGCATACTTCTGCATGGAAGGCGGCCCCGCCAACGCCATCATTACGCCCCACAAGCGCGAATGGGAACGCAACTTCGGACCTCTGCCGACCAACGAAAGTTACTACCCGGAATACTTGCGTCATTTCGCCATGCAGTTCCAGCTGACTATCGTGCTGAAGGGTTCCCCCATTTACGTCGCCCTCCCGGACGGTCGCGTATATGTGATTCCCGCACGCAACTCCGGCTTGGCCAAGGGCGGTAGCGGCGACGTGCTTACAGGCGTGATCGTCTCTCTGCTTTCTCAGGGCATGCCCACTGGCGAAGCAGCCGTTCTCGGTGTGCTGATTCATCAAAAGGCAGGCCGCCTGACCCGCGAAGAACTGGGGCCATTCTCCATGCTCCCCAGCGACGTCATCAAGAACTTGTACAGAGCTTTCTGTTAGAACATTCTACTTTCGAACCATGGCCGAAAAAACTTTACTCTTGCTCGACTCCTACGCTCTCGCGTTCCGCATGTTCTATGCCTATTCCCAGAACCCGCTTAAAAACAGCGCTGGCGAAGATGTGTCCATGATGCATGGCTACTGGGGCGCCGTCCTTAGGATTCTTGCAAAGCACAAACCCACCCATTTCGCCATCGCCCGCGACGTGGCTCATACAAAAACGTTCCGCCACGAACTGTACCCGGATTACAAGGCCAATCGCGGCCCCATGCCCGAAGAAATGGCCGCCCAGATGCCCCTGCTTGGAGAATCTCTGGAGGCAAGCGGCATTCCCCTTTTGTCGGAACCGGGTTACGAAGCGGACGACGTGATGGCAAGTACCGCCGTGGCTGCCGCCGAGGCCGGTTTTGACCATGTGCTGATTATCAGTAAAGACAAGGACATGAGCCAGATCGTGAACGAAAAGATTCATTTGTTCCATCTGGAAAAAGGAGCTGACGGTATTGACTTCGGTCCGGAACAGGTTCTGGAAAAGTACGGCCTTCCGCCTGAAAAAATCCGCGACTATCTGGCCTTGATGGGAGACGCCAGCGATAACGTTCCCGGCGTTCCCAAGGTTGGCCCCAAGACCGCCATTACCCTGCTTGAAGAGTATGGTGACATGGATAATATTTACGCCAACATCGACAACATCAAGAAGAAAGGTCTGCACGACAATCTGGCCAACAACAAGGAACAGGCATTCCTGAGCCGCGAACTGGTAACGCTTCAGACCAAGCGAGCCTTTAACGGAAATTTGGATGCCCTGGAATATAACGGCATCCATGTAGACACCTTGGCCGACATGTTCAAGGAGCACGAAATCAACAGTCTGTTGAGATTGCTGGAAAAAGTTCCGAGCAAGACTGGTTTTGTGAAGCCGGCGGACGCCGACAATGCCGCAGACGAAACTACTGGAGAAAACAAGGAAGTAATCCGCGTCGATTTCGATTTGCCCAAGGATATTCTCCCCACCTACATCTGCGTAGACTCCACTGAAATCTTTGAACAGATGAAGGCCGAGTTTGCAGCCGCCCCCCTGATTGGCGTAGACACGGAAACAGACGGCCTGGACCCCATGCAGTGCGGGTTGGTTGGATTATGCTTGTCTGCAGATGAAGCCAAGGGCTATTACATCCCCCTGAACCATCACGACGAAATCGGGTTCCCCCTGCCCGTGGCCAAGGGAGCCAACTTCGACATCAACGCCGTTAAGCAATGGTTCGTTGAGATTTTTAGCCAGGATGAATCGGCAGAAGTTCAGCACACCTTTGTGTTCCACAATGCAAAATTCGACCTGCACGTTCTGGCCCGCGCCTTTGATTTGACATTACAGCAGATCGAGAAAGCAAACATTATAGACACTCTCATTGCCGCCTGGATGTTAAGCCCCGGCGAAAATGGACTGGGTCTGGATAACCAGGTGATGCAGCGACTGCAGCACGAGATGATTCCTATCGAGAATCTCATTGGCCGCGGCAAGAACCAAATTACCTTCGACCGCGCTCCCATTCCCCAGGCCACCGAATACGGCGCCGAAGATGCAGTTTACACCTTGCGCCTGTGGGCTCCGCTGCAAAAGCAGCTGCAGAAGTACGATTACGAAAAGTACTTCTACCAGCAAGAAATGCCCATGCTCAAGGTTCTGTACCAGATGGAAACCGTAGGCATCGCCGTTGACGTTCCTAGCCTTAAAACTCTGGAATACGAACTGCAACGCCGCATCGAAAATCTGGAAAAGGAAATCTGCGACATGGCTGGCTGCGAATTCAACATCGGCAGCCCCAAGCAGTTGGCAGAAGTCCTGTTCGACACCTTAGGCATGCGCCAGGTTAAAAAGCGCAGCACCGACGCCGCCGTACTGGAAGAACTTTTCTACGAAACCGCCAGTCCCTTTATTGCAGCCATTCTGGAATACCGCGAACTGAAGAAAATGCAGAGCACCTACATCAGCGTGCTGCCCACTCTGGTAAATCCAGAAACCAGGCGCATCCACACCAGCTTTGTGCAGTGGGGTACTGCAACAGGTCGCCTCAGCAGTCGCGATCCCAACTTGCAGAACATTCCCGTGCGTAGCGAACTGGGCAAAAAGATCCGTGCGGCCTTTGTTCCCCAGGATCCCGAGAACGTAATTCTTGCAGTGGACTACTCCCAGATTGAATTGCGCATGCTGGCTCATTTAAGCGGTGACGAAGCCCTGATTGATTCCTACCGCAACAACATCGACATTCACGCCCGTACCGCCGCCGCCATCTATGGCGTACCTCTGGAAAACGTCACCAGCGATATGCGCCGCGATGCCAAGGTGGTGAACTTCGGCGTGCTTTACGGTATGACCGCCTTCCGCCTGAGCCGCGATCTGAAAATTCCCATGGGTCAGGCCAAGGATTTTATTACCGGCTACTTCGACATGTTCCAGGGCGTTCAGATGTTCATCGAGAGCACCAAGGCCAACGCCCACCGCGACGGCTACGTTGAAACCCTTACCGGCCGCCGCCGCTACATCGCAGGCATCGACAGTTCCGACCGCATGGAATCCCAGATGGCAGAACGCATGGCCGTAAACACTCCCGTGCAGGGCAGCGCCGCCGACCTGATCAAGATTGCCATGATCCGCATCCAGAAGCGCATTAACGATGAAGCCATGCCTCTGCGCATGATGCTGCAGGTCCACGACGAACTTGTTTTCGAATGTCCCCGCGACCGCGTCGACGAACTTTCCGCCATGGTCAAATCCGAAATGGAAAACGCCATGAAACTTCAAGTTCCCTTGGTAGCCAGCGTAGGCTTTGGCGAAAACTGGCTAATCGCACATTAAGGAGATTTTATGGAACCCCAAAAGAAAATGTCTAACAAGACCGCCATCGCATTGATTATCGGTCTGCTGGTTTTGTGCAACGCCATCGTTCTGCTGGCACGATAACATGTCCGCAAACATGAAGTTGCTCCCGGCAATTTTGACGGCTTTGTTTTTCGTCGCCTGCAGTGACGATTCTTCTGCAGACGTGGGCTCGATTCCCGAACCGTCTTCTTCAAGCGTTGAAGTTCCCGCCCCCGAATCCTCCAGCGGGGCAGTCTCTGTCCCCGAATCCTCCAGCGACAATACGCCCGCCGAACCAGAATCCTCCGCAAACGAAATTCAGTGGAATCGCGCCAACTTGACCTGGTACGAATCCTACCCTGATGAAGGCAGCGAAGAGTGCATTGAATATAATGGTTGCGAATGGGCAGGTTGGTTTGCAGGTCTAGATGAACAACAGACCCCAGAATGGGTGGCCGAAAACAACATCATTGCCGTTCACGAAAAGGACTGGAATACATACAAGTTAAAGACATTCCGATTACGTAAAGGCGGTCACGAAATTGACGCCGTAGTGTACGATATGTGCTCTGACGCAGACTGCGACGGTTGCTGTACCAGGAATGCAGGCGCTCTCGGATTCCTCATCGATATCGAGGTCAACACGAAGGCCCGTTTCGGAGGGCAAGGTTCCGGCGTTGTGGAATGGACTTGCCTCGACTGCAATCCATAAGCATCATAGACTTATCCCGTTGAGTAAATTTCAACCTTTATAAAAAGGGTAGACGTTTTTTTTCGTACGTTCCACCCTTTATTTATATAGTTTTGTATTTGTTGTTAAAAAAAAGGGTTGATTATGAAAAAGAGTGTATTGGGAGCAGCTCTTGTAGCTGCGTTTGGTTTTGCCCAGGCAGAACCGCTTCCTACCGCCACAGAAATTTTTGAAAAGATGGGTTTGGGAATCAACATCGGCAACACCATGGAAGTGCCGGTAAATCCCACCTGGTGGGGAAACAAGTTCCCTACAGAAGCTTATATCGACACAGTAAAAGCCGCCGGCTTCAACACCATCCGCATTCCTTGCGCCTGGTATAGCCATTCCAACGCCATGAGTCGCGACTCCAGCACAACAGATATTGTCCCCGGAGGCAGCGCCAATGAAATTGCTTCTAGCTGGATGGATTCCGTACAGACCGTTGTCGATTACTGCATGCGTGCAGGCCTCGTGACCATCTTGAACATCCATTGGGATAGCGGCTGGTTAGAAGAAAAACTGAACGACGCCGATAAAGAAAAGGTTAACGAACGTCAGAAAGATTTCTGGACACAGATCGCCACCCGCTTTAGGAATTATAACGAAAATCTGCTTTTTGCCAGCGCGAACGAGCCCGCTACGACCGACGGCAACTACCAACATGAAACAGAAATCCTGATGGATTACCATCAGACGTTCGTAAATGCAGTTCGTGCAACAGGTGGAAATAACGCAAGCCGTACCTTGATTATTCAAGGACCTTCCACTAGCATCGACCGTTCCGTAGAAGTCTACCCGGCAAACAAGATGCCTAAGGATGTAATCGATGGTCGACTTATGTTCGAAGTGCATTACTATGATCCGTCACCGTACACCATTGTAGGCGAGCCAGTAAACTGGGGCGCCATTGTGGAACCGCAATATTACTGGGGCGAAGAAAATTACGCCACCGGCGCAGACATCGTTCATAACTGCGGTTACAACCCCTGGGGTGGCGCTATGGGAACCCCCTGCAGCGCCGACGATGCCATGAAGGCCTTCAAGAAGATGAAGGAAAACTACGTGGACAAGGGAATCCCCGTAATTATCGGGGAATACGGCGCCAATGACCGCGTGAATATTCTTGAAGGTGATGACTATGCAAGGCACCGTAAGGGACGTATCGGCTGGTACACCGCCGTAGCCAAGGCCGCTCTAGAAAACAAGGTTGTTCCCATCGCCTGGGATACCGGCCACGAAGGCAAAAATAACATGACCATCATTCAGCGTCAATCAGTTGACGCAGCGGTCTTCGATGTCGAGATACTGAACGCCTTGCGAAAGGTCTACGGCATGGGAGATTACGTGAACACAGGCATCACCCACGTCGATGACTTCACCAGCGAGAATACAAACAAGATTCGCACGAAGCCCATTACCAACATCAAGGCACCTACAGGCGACAACCGTATTTTTGACATGAACGGAAACCTGGTTCGCGGCAAATTGCGTCCCGGCTCCTACATATCAAAACAGGGCGGTACAACCACCCGCTTTAACGTAAAATAGTCCGACAAGTTTTCTTTCCTCACCAAAAGAAGCTGGCGAATTGCCAGCTTCTTTTTTTTGTTAGACGTTTTCTGTCGGCTTTAAACCGCCAAAATTTTCGCTCTGAAAGTCCAGTTTCCAAGATGCTTCTTGTTCAGGAGCAAATCCTCGTAGACGATTTCCCTAAAACGGTTCCGTGAATAGAATTTGGCATTGTTCTGGGAATTGGTAACCAGGTAAAGGTCGCCGCCACCATTTTTGGCAATGTAAGAGAAAATGCCTTCTTGCAGCATGCGGGATCCGTAGCCCATTCGCTGGCATTCAGGCGCCACGGCGAAATTGCTCAGGTGCCAGTGTGGTTCCTTGATGCTTTTGCAATGACGTTCCAGGCGGTCCATCATACTGGCGTAACCCAGCAGGTTAAACATTCCTCCGGGAAATGCCGCCCGGAGCGCCCCGTTCTTCAGGTATTCCCCCAAAGTCATGGTCTTGTGCCAAGGAGCGTCCATGCAGGCACAACAGACGATACGATCGCCCTCGACGCCCACAAACAGCATTTTTCGCTTGAAATAGATGTTCACCGCCGTACGATGAATGGCCCAGGTAAACCTCCGGTAGCGTTTTTCGCACTTGGGGCGGTAAATATTGCTGAACTCGTAAGGCATAAAAGCCTCGGAGCACACCCTAATACATTCCTTTAGTTCTTCTTTTTTCGCTAAACGGAACTCCATATCCTAGCCCTTCCAATCCAGTTAAACCTAAAGTATGTTATTTATGGGCAGAAAAATAGGTCAAATTTCTTATTTTTCGCAAATTTCGCCATTTTTACATAGCGCGCCCCTGGTGTGACGTAGACCTCATCTTTTGATTTGGAACACATTTTATGGCTTACAGCCGACCGGAAAGGTAAACTTTCATATACATTTGTTGAAGATATTGCACCGCTTATTTTGACGCACATCAAAGTAATGGTCCCAAACAGCCATCCCCTATTTAACTTTAGCCTTGGTTGTTTGGTTTTTGGTTGGTTAAATGGGATTTTCCCGCAAAAAGGAGTAACGATGAACGTCTCTAGACTTTTGAGCCTGGTTGCAGGCTTTGGCCTCATGGCAAGCATTTCCGCTTTCGCCCTCCCCAAGGCTTCTGATATTTACCCCAAGATGGGTTTGGGTTACAACATCGGCAACACGATGGAAGTGCCCAACGATCCTACCAACTGGGGCAACATTGTGCCGAACAAGACCATTATCGATGGCATCAAGGCAGCCGGATTTAACACCATCCGCATTCCCTGCGCATGGTACACTCATTCTACAAACGGCGTCATTGACGAAACTTGGCTCAAGACCGTCAAGGACGTAATCGACCTGGCTATCGCCAACGACATGTACGTGATGCTGAACAGCCACTGGGATAACGGTTGGCTGGAAGACAACGTTTTCGACGGCGCCCATATCGACCGCAACGGACAGAACAGCACTACCGACGCCAAGGCCATCGCCGAACTCCAGGGCAAGTTCTGGACCCAGATCGCCAACTATTTCAAGAGCTACGACGAACACCTGATTTTCGCCTCCGCCAACGAACCGGGCGTTAACGACCACCGCGGTTCTGGCGCCGCCTACACCGACAACGGTCAGCTGGGTTTTGGTGCAGACCGAATGAACATCCTTAAGGATTACCACGAAGCTTGCCTCAAGGCAGTGCGTGCAACTGGCGGCAACAACGAAACCCGTACCGTGATCGTGCAGGTTCCCCGTACTGAACACGACAAGGCCGACTTGCTCAGCGCCCAGTATCCCGAAGATCCGGCCGGTGCAGGTTACACCATGGCCGAATTCCATTACTACCCCTACCAGTTGGCCTTTATGCCCGCCGACGAAAGCTGGGGCAAGGTGTACTACTATTGGGAAGACCAGACCACCGGTGCTGACGCCGCCCATACTTGTTCCGGTTCCGCAACCGGTTCCAAGAGCGACATCGAAAAGACCTTCTCCAAGATGCAGAAGCTGTTCTCTGACAAGGGCATCCCTGTGGTGATCGGTGAAATGGGTATTGCAGGCCACTACACCCTTAGCGGTTCCGACCTGGAAATGCACCAGAAGGCTCGCGCCGCCTGGTACGGCTACACCGTGGCAACCGCCAAGAAGCACGGCCTTGTTCCCGTTGTGTGGGATACCGGCTTTGAAGGCACCTTCGCCAAGGACGAAAACGGCTCCATCAACGTGAACAACTTTACCATTATCCGCCGTCAGGCAGCTTACGGTTCCGATCTGGGTTCCGTTGTTGACAAGCAGGTCATGAACGCCATGGTCACTCAGTTCGCCGCTGCAGAAGAATACACCCCCGCACAAAAGATTGAAGTCAAGGAAGGCGACAAGGCACTTTGGGTTACCTACAACACCAAGATCAGCACCGCAAGCGAAACTGGTACCGTCCGCCTCAACTTCAACGGTGGCGTAGACTGGTCCCAGTACACAGCAATTTCCTTCCAGCTCCGCACCGAACCTGTTTCCGTCATTGGTTGCGTCGGTGATTCGACCAAGGGTTGCAATGGCTACGCCTGGACAAGTGTCGACGCCTTTGGCATGAGCACGGCAGCAAGCAGCTGGTCCGACTTCCATCTGGGAGCCATGGAAGACTTCAAGAGCGTACTGAACACTGTTACCATCAAGCTGGTTGACGCCGATGGCGACAAGGCAGACGGTCTCAAGTTCAAGGACAAGTCCAAGGTGACCGCATTCGGAATCAACATTTACGCCACCCAGCTCCAGGGCACCATGTACCTGGACAACATCGTCTTGATCAAGGCTGACGGCACTTGCGATACCCTCCAGAGCTTCGACGCTGATTTGCCGGATACCGATGGCATTGCCAAGGCTCAGCTCATTGACGCCAACGCAGACGGCACCGGTCCCGAATTTGTTGCAGGCATCAAGGCCGTGGCCGCTGTCAACAGCAAGATGTTCGTGAACGTGCAGCAGGGTTATGTGAATGCCACCTTTACCGCAGCCAAGGCAGGTGAAGCTTCCGCCAAGTTGATCAACGGTCTGGGTCAAGTTATCGCCTCCCAGAACTTCACCGCCCATGCAGGGGCCAACACGGTTCAGCTCACCACCGGCTACCGCGGCGCCGCCATGTTGCTGGTCAAGCAGGGCAGCCAGAAGTTCATGCAGAAGGTTATTCTGAAGTAATGAACTAGGTTCGCAAAAAAGTACTGCATACCTTTGATTACGGCCCCTCCCTGGAGGGGCCGTTTCTTTATAAAGTATGCGTTGTAAATTCCGATACCCATGTTGAGAACTCTACACCGGCTTTTTCAACAGCGGCACGAAAAAACAACTAATGCTCCAATCCGGAATATAAATTGTCCTTAAATAAAACTAAGGAGCAATTATGAACTTCAAAAATGCATTCGGTCTCGCCTGCGCCACTTCTTTGCTGGCAAGCGCTTCTGCATTCGCAGCACTTCCCAAGGCCGCCGATCTGGCAGGAAAGATGGGATTCGGTTTCAACATCGGTAACTCCCTGGAAGTCCCCAGCAACCCCACAGCTTGGGGCAACCCGTTCCCCACCCAGGAACTGCTGGATTCCATCAAGGCTGTTGGATTCTCTACCGTCCGTATTCCCTGCGCTTGGGATTCTCACGCTCCTAACGGTGTCATTACCGAAACCTGGCTGGACTCCGTAAAGACCGTCGTTGATTTCGCAATCAAGAACGACCTCTATGTGGTACTGAACATCCACCACGAAGGCGAAGATGGCTGGTTCCAGACTCACATCGGCGAAACTGTAGAAGCCGCAGTCGACACCAAGATGAAGAACTACTGGACCCAGATTGCAAACAAGTTCAAGGATTACGACGAACACCTGCTTTTTGCTGGTGCCAACGAACCGGGCTCTAACCTGGGTGATAATGACTGGAACGCAGCCCATGCTCAGACCTTGATGCATTACTACCAGACCTTCATTGACGCTGTCCGCGCTACTGGCGGCAACAACGAAACTCGTACCCTGATTATCCAGGGCACCAACACCGACATCGACAAGTCTGTCACCCACATCAAGCCCAACATGCTCCCCACCGACAAGCAGGCAGGCTACATGATGTTCGAAGTCCATTACTATAGCCCCTACCAGTACACCATCATGCCCAGCGAACAGGACTGGGGCGCACCTGGTGGCGAAAAGATTCTGACCCAGTATTTCTACGGTGATTACCAGAGTGCCGATGCCAAGCGCAACGCAGGCTACAACGCATGGACAAATTCCGTCGACGCTACCGTCAGCACCGGCGCCTACGTCGACAATCAGTTCCAGAAGATTGCCCAGGCTTACGGCATCCCCGTCCTGATTGGTGAATTCGGCGCCAACATCCGCTACCCGGAACTCAGCGGCGAAGAACTGCAGAAGCACATCGAAGGCCGTATCCAGTGGCACCGCGACGTGGCCAAGGCCGCCAAGAAGAACGGCGTCATCCCCGTTATCTGGGACATGGGTAACGAAAGCACCGAAGCTTACGACAATATGGCTTATCTCCGTCGTCAGTCCGCTCCCATGGGCAAGCTGCTTGACGCAGGCGCCATCAACGCCATCCGCGAAGTTTATGGTCTCCCCGCCATCAGCGGCGCCTCTACTCCCAGCTCCTCCCAGGTTGTGGAAGGCGACAAGGCTGTTCACATTTCTTACAAGACCGTACAGTCTGACTCCAGCGAAGCAGGTACCTTCCGTATCGACCTGAGCGGTGCAAACTGGAGCGACTATGTGGCCATTTCCTTCGACATGCGTGTCGCCGGTACTGTTGCAGGCCCCTGCCTGGATCAGACTCGCGACGGTTGCGGCGAATACGGTTGGGCAAGCGTTTCCCTGTTCAACATGTCCGGCAACTGGAAGTGGAAGGAAGTCAGCCTGGGCAACGTGGATTCCCTCGCTGCACTGGGTCTGAAGAACTACAAGGTTGAATTTGGTGAAAGCGCCAACCAGATGGCTATCGTCGACGCCAAGGGCATGAAGGCTATCGGCATCAACATTTACGGCACCCAGTTCACCGGCGACATGTACCTGGACAATATGCTCCTGTGGAAGGCCGACGGTACTGTTGACACCCTGAACAACTTCGACAAGAAATCTGGCACCTTCGATGGTATCGCAAGCGGTTCTCTCATTGCAGCAAACGCAACCGGCGACTGGGGTACATCTACTACTGCCGCCATCAAGAGCATCGCCGCTACCAACAACAAGGTGATGGTCACCGCCCAGAACGGTCTCGTTAGCGCCACCTTCAACGCCCACAGAAGCAGCCAGACTTCCGTCAAGTTGCTCAACAGCCTTGGTCAGGAAATCGCCTCCAAGAACTACACCGCCATGCAGGGCCTCAGCACCGTTCAGCTGAAGACTGATTACCGCGGCTCCGCTCTCCTGGTCATCAAGCAGGATAACGTGAAGTATGTTCAGAAGGTAACCCTGAAGTAAGCGGTAACGCTTCTAAAAAACTCAAAATCCTTGCGCGACTCAGGAGTGTGTTCCGCAAGGCGGGTCGGTAAAGTGGCGACATAGCCGACCCGGAGATTGTCGCCAAAAATTTGGTCCCTTGGTTTGGGAAGACGGTCGCAGACGTGCGGCCGTTTTTTTTATCCGTCCAGTCTGAAGATTTCGTCTAGCTGTTTGTCGTCCATGTCGGCAAGCCAGGTTTCGCCGGCGTTCACCGTCATCTGGGCAATAGCCTTCTTGGATTCCAGCAGGGCGTTGATCTTTTCTTCGAAAGTACCCTTGGTAATAAAGCGGTGGACCTGCACATTGCGGGTCTGCCCGATTCTAAAGGCACGGTCCGTGGCCTGGGCTTCGATAGCCGGGTTCCACCACAAGTCATAATGAATCACCTGGGAAGCCGCCGTCAGGTTCAAGCCCGTTCCCGCCGCCTTCAGAGAAAGAATCAGCACCTTGGAATCAGGATTTTCCTGGAAGTTCTTCACCATGGCGTTACGCTGGGTCTGGGAACAGCCGCCGTGATAGAAATCCACCTGCAGCCCCATTTCTCGCTGAATCACTTCCTGGAGCAGGTCGCCCATTTCGCGGAACTGGGTAAAGATTAAAGTCTTTTCGCCCTGTTCCTGGATAGAGGCCAGCAGGTCCAAAAGCATACGGAGCTTTCCGGAATCTTCCACCTTGCCCTCCCCCACCTTCAGGAATGTTCTGGGATGGTTGCAAATCTGCTTTAAGGCCATGATCATCTGAAGAATCAGACCCTTGCGCTTGAACAGGCTGCCACCCGCCGGCACTTCGGCCATTTCCAGGACATCCGCCGTAGAATCATCCATAGAAATGACGGATTCCCCATTCATAGCCGCCAACTGGGCCATAAAATCGTCCAGGGTATGCTTGTAGAGAGCCGCCTGGCTCTTGGTCAGTTCGGCGTATTCGTCCTGCTGGATCTTATCGGGCAGGTCGCTAATGATGGTCTTGTCAGTCTTCATGCGGCGAAGCATAAAGGGGGCGGTAATATTCTTGAACCGTTCGGCCACCGCCTGGTTATTGAACTTCTGAATAGGAGTCTCGTACTTGTCGCGGAACTCGGCCTGACCCGGCAAAAAACCGCGGTTACAGAAGTCCATGATGGTCCAGAATTCCAGCAGACGGTTCTCCACAGGCGTACCGCTCATGGCAATTTTCATGGGAGCCTGCTGGGCTCGCAACAGACGGCTCTGTTCACTGTCGGCATTCTTGATATTCTGGGCTTCGTCAATAATCACCACCTGCCAGCGCATGTCACGCAACTTCTTGTGATCCAGGCGGTAAGTGGAATAAGTGGTCAGCAAAATATGGTGCTGGAACTTGTCCAGTTTGCGTCCCGGGCCGTGATAAGTATAAACGGAAAGCTCCGGCGCAAAGCGGGCCACTTCCATTTTCCAGTTGCACAAAAGACCTGCAGGCACAACCACCAGCACGGAGCCGGGGCCAGGGATACCCTGTTCATCAAACCACCCCCGGGGTGTAATCTTGCCTTCCTGCTTGATCTTCAACAAGAAGGTAATCACCTGGAGAGTCTTACCAAGACCCATATCGTCGGCCAGGATACAGCCAAAGCCCATTTCAAGATTCTTATGCATCCAGGCATAGCCTCTTTCCTGGTAGGGTCGCAATGTGGCATTCAGACCTTCGGGTAACGTAAGGGAAGTATCCGCACGCCATTCATCCAGCTGGGCCTTCAACCCGTCGGTCATGGTAATGGGAACTTCGTCGCAGCGGCCCGTCAAGGCAGCCTGCAGCAGACGTGCCGTAGAGAATATGGTCTGTGAAGATTCTTCTTCCGAATCCTCAGACGAGCCGTTTTCCGAGCCTTCTGCTGTGCCCTCACCCGACGTATCCACCCCAGCGGCACCAGCCTTTCCAGAAGCCTTCTTGTCTTGCAGTCGCTGTTCCAGTAGCTTCAAGTCGTCTTCGCTGTATTCCACATACTGGGACTTCATCTTCAGAAGACCGCCGGCGTTCTTCGCCAGCTTCAAAAATTCCTGGGCAGAAACAGTCTCGTCGCCAAGGGCCACTTCCCAGTCAAAGTCCAACAGGTCGCTGGCCTTAAAGGCGCCAATGCCAAGGCTACCCTTAAGCCTCATCTGGGCCTTGGGCTTGGCAATATTCAACAGCGACTTGGGCAGTTCTGTCTTGATGCCGAATACTTCAAACTTCTTGATTCCATAGGTAACGAATTCCTTTAATTCGGCACCTTCCAAAATCAGCGTTTCCGACCCGCGATTTTCCAAATAAACCTTCATAGGCTTAAAGGTTTCGGCCACGCAGTTCAGCACATTCATCAACGCCAGAAGCCTCGGGTCGTTAGCGGCAAAAAGGTTAGCCAGGGGCGAGCGCACCTTGGTCTCGCCATCCTCTTCCACAAAAACTTCCAGGCCAACAGCCTTGCCCACTTCACCGCAGACAAACACAATCTGATTGTTGAAATCCAGGGAGTTGTAAACCGAGAACCACTTCTGGATTTTTGAGGGGATCTTCAGGCCGCCGGCAGCCAGGCGCCCGGATTTGCAGTCGAAGAAAAATCCCAGCAAGTTGTCGTGAACGCTTTTCTTGCTGCTCTGGGCCGTGCGGGAAAACCGCAAAAGTCGACCGATAAAAATGGAAAGGATATGTTCGGCAGCCTGGGCCAACTCCTTGCGCACCGGCACCTTTTCAGGCGGGTTCCCGGAATCGTCTTCAGCCCCTTCCTTGGCCACCATCTTCTCGTCAAAGGCGAAATCGTCGGGCACGAACTTTTCCAGTTCCATGACCACATTCAAGACGTCGGGGAGCATTTCGGCAGGGAGCCAGCGGACTTGTGCCGTAAAGCTGTTGACCCAGAACACCTGGGGGTAAATGGCACCGCAACGGACAAGGTAATAGGCCACCGTCAAAAGCTGGTGCAGGTAGCGCACCGTCACATGGTTATGCCACACGCAACTCTGGTTCAGGCGGCACAGAGCCCCCATGATGTTCTCTACCGCAAGGCCAGAAGCCACCACGCGGTCTTCTACCAGCTGGTCAAAAGTCCAGGACCAACCCTTGGCATGGATAACCTGCAGCCGTTCCTTTTCCATAAGGAAGGTGCGGGCGTGATAAATGCCGAAGTCCTGGGCGAACTGTTCGAAGGTTTCGAAATGATTGTAAAAGCTGCGGCACCGTTCCAGTTCGTCGACAAAGCTCTTCTTGAAGTTTCCGCCGGGGCAGAAATCCGGGAAGTTGGTGAGCATGGCCGGCAGCACATGGGAATAGTCCCGCCAGTCCTCAAAACGGAACATGGGAACGCGGGGCGTCTCTTCGCGGAATCCGGGAAACACATGGACCAGCGCCCGCTCCATGGGCACATCCGTTTCCACATTCTCGGGCTTGTAATCCTTCAGGAACGTCAGGTCCAGACCATGAATCTTGAACAGCACCAGCGGGTCAGCGGCAATCTTTTCCGCCATTTTCAGAAAGGTGGAAATCACGTACTTGCAGGGCAGAGCATCCCTGCAATCGCAGTTCATGTTCACCCGGTGGGCTTCGTCAAACAGAGCAAGGCCGCTCTTTTCAAGCAGGATCTCGATGGAAGGGTTGATGGAATCGTGGGATATGGCCACCAGGTCTGCAGGCTGCTGCTTCAAGAGCCCTACGAAAATATCGGCCTGTTCCTTGGGGAACTTGGGAAATACGATGTAGTTGTCGTGGGAGCCCCCATTGGGGCCCTTCACCTCGGAACGCACACGGTTATCCATCACGTCTAGCGACGTGACTTGACCCCTCGCCACATATTTAAGGGCAACCTCTACATCATGGGACGATACGCCGGCAAGCAAGGTGTCGAGCCACTTCTTGCTCCACCACGTCCCTCCATAAACTCCATATTCCATAACGAGCGCAAATGTAATAAAATTACGGCACTTTTGTGCAGCTCTTCGCGCTCTACTTTCTGAATTTAGCCAAGGTCTGCTTCAGCTGTGCTACGTTAATAGGCTTTGCCAGGTGGCCGTTCATGCCCACTTCCTTGCACTTCTGGGCGTCTTCTGCAAAGGCGTTAGCAGACAGGGCAATAATGGGGATCAGGTTGCCATCCTTCTTTTCAGACAGGCGGATCCTCCTGGTGGCGTCATAGCCGTTCATCACAGGCATCATCAGGTCCATCAGAATCATATCCAGGCTACCTTCAGGGGTACGTTCGAAAACCTTTACCGCCTCTTCGCCATTGTTAGCGCAAGTCACCACCAGGCCCATGTCTTCCAGGAAGTTCTGTGCGATTTCCATGTTCAGGGCGTTGTCTTCCACCAGCAGCACACGCATGCCTTCCACCGACACATTCTCGGTAGAAACCTCTTCCCTAGCCAGGGGATTGTGGTTGATCTTGAAGGGGACCGTCACGGCAAAGCGCGTACCCATGCCCTCTTCGCTATGGACTTCGATATGGCCGTTCATCTTGTCTACCAGGCGCTTTACAATAGCCATGCCCATGCCGGATCCCTGGTAGGTGCTGCGGGCGTCGGAGTGCTCCTGGGCGAACGGTTCAAAGATATGCTGAACAAAATCGCTGCTCATGCCAATGCCCGTATCATCCACGTGGAAGCAGTACACCACCTGGTCTTCCGTTTCGCTAATCATCTCGGAATGGCAGAACACGGAGCCGCCGTGCCTGTTGTACTTGATGGCATTGGTCAGCAAGTTCAGAAAAATCTGACGGACATACAGCGGGCTTCCAATAAGATCCCTATGCTTCAGGCTTACGCCGCAGTCATGATCCAGGGTCACGTTATTTTCGACAGCACGCAAACCGGCAATGGTATAGACATCCGACAGCAAGTCATAAAGGTGGAAGGGTTCCTCGGCCAGAACCGTGTCCGCATCTTCCAGCTTGCTCATTTCCAGAACGTCGTTCAGCAAGGAGAGCAAGTGGTTGGCCGCCGTGCGGGATTTCTTGCGGAACTCGTCGCGGGCCTCGCCTTCGATTTTCTTCATCTCGTCCAGTTCCAGCAAACCAAGGATTCCGTTCAGGGGAGTGCGGATATCATGGGACATGCGGGTCAAGAAGCTGGACTTGGCGGCGCTGGCACGTTCCGCCTTCTGGGCTGCGGCCTTCAGCTGAGCCTTGTAAACTTCTTCACGGGCCACCTCGTCGCTTACAGAGCGGATCACCCACAGCACACTGATACAGCGGCCATTGTCATCACGTTCCATGGCAATGAACTGACCTTCACCCCAGCCAATGTATGTACCCTTGAAGCGGACACTAATGGACTCGTGGCCACCCATGCGCAAAGGCAAGGTATCCAGGTTGGTAAAGTCGGTAATAACCTGTTCGTAGCCGGGCTCCACCATCTGTTCGCTCATGACCTTGAACTTTTCACGAGCATCCCCTTCCTGACCGATGAAGCTCTTGATGGCATCCACATCGGTGTGTCCCAGTTCGCGGAACTTGCCCGACGTTAAATCCACATAGTAAACACAGAAGTAAGCCCGTTCCAGGGCGGCAAAAACCTTCTTGCGGAATTTATCTTCATCCAGCAACATGGTCATGCGTTCCTTTTCCTTCTTTTCCTGGGTAATATCCAGGCCATACAGGATGCATTCCAGGTGTGAATTTCTGGGATTCATCAGCAAACGGACATGAATACGGCAAGGCGACAAGACCTCGTCCACAATAATGTTGTATTCCTGGTCAAAGGAAATATTACCGTCTACAAAGAACTTCTGCAGTTTTTCGCAAGAATAGTTCTGCACAAAGCGGATCTGTGACGCCTCATCGGGAATAAAACGTCCCATGTAAGCAATCAACTGGTCTACGGAACGGCAGTTCCTAAAGCTTTCTACAGAGCGGGACTTCCCGTTCAGGCCAAGCACCACGTTATCGGTTACATCCAGGTGGAAAATTCCAAACGCATCGGGAATGGAAGCGAACAGCAGGCTCACCTGGCTTTCATAAAGCTTCTCGGTACGGCGGATGTTGGTAATGTCCCAGGCGTACTCGATAAAGACCTTGCGGCCCTTCCATTCCGAAACCACGAACTTCTGCGACAGCACGCGCTTGCCCACTTCAAGTTCGTCTTCCTTGATCTTTTCGCCATCCATCTTTTCCAGCAGACAGAACGGGCAGGGGTTATCCAGACCCACCAGATACTTATGGCAGACCGCCCCCGACACAGAGGCTCCGGGAATAAAGGCCAGGCTTCGTGCAACAGGATTCGCATACAGAATCTCGTGAGTCACATAATCGCACACGATAATAATCTGGTTCGAATGCTCAAAAACCTGCTCAAGAATCTCGGAACTGTCAGCCATTTCTCACCTCTATAAAAATGCGGCAAATTACAAAAAACTTACATCACGAAATATAAACAAAAAAAAGTCCCCCGGAGGGGACTCTTCAATCTAGACCGCAAACAGGGCCTATTTTCGTCTAGAAGATTGAATTAGGAAGTCTGCTTCTTGTTCACGTGGGCTTCTACCACGTTGATCACGTAGTCGCCCAGGTGTTCACAGGCATTCACCACATCCATGTAGTGCACCGACATCTGGTAATCATACTTCTTGTCGTTGATGTCCACTACGTTGCGTTCCTTCAGGCTCTTGCGGTAATTGTTGATTTCATTTTCCACATTGCGGGAACGGTTATAGTCGGCACCGGGCTTGCCCTCTTCCACCTCGATCATATAGTCCAGAGCCACATTGCACAGTTCAATCATGTGGTTGATGTGCTTGTACTGATCTTCGGTAAAGTCGTCCTTGCTACGGAACTTGTGGTTGATGGCGCGGGCCATGTTGTAGCAGGCGTCGCCGATACTTTCCATTTCAGAAATTTCACGGAGCATGGAGCGGATATTGCTCTTACTTTCAAGGGAGAGTCGGCCTTCGCTGACCTGGTTCAGGTACTTGGCGATTTCCACTTCCATGCTGTCACTGATGCCTTCATACTTTTCGATGCGGCTGAAGATCTTGGTAAACTCGTTTTCGTCCTTGGTAGTCAGAAGGTCGGGCACCATATTGAACATCTTCTTGCAGCGCTGGGCGAACAGCACGATTTCCTTGCGGGCTTCGAACAGAGAAAGTTCTGCGGTGCTGAGGATACCGCCGGTAATGAACTTCAGACGGAATTCGTCGTCGTCGGCCTTGTCCTTGATAATCTTGCAGATGAGCTTTTCCATGGGCTGGATGAACCAGATCAGGATCAGCACGTTGCACACGTTAAACATGGTATGGAAGCCAGCCACGGCGAAGGTAACGCCATCCTGGGCGGCCTTGACTTCTTCGGGAGTAGAAGGCTTGATAGAAGGATCGAAACCCACCAGGCTGCAAACCAAGTTGATGAAGGGGTGGAACACGCAGAGCACCCACACCACACCGAACAAGTTAAACAGCATATGGGCAAGGGCCGCACGGCGAGCCTGGGTCGAAGCACTGAGGGCAACCACGTTAGAAGTGACGGTGGTACCGATGTTCTCGCCCATCACCAGAGCGATACCCTGGTAAATTTCGAGAGCGCCGCTGGAGCAGAGGATCAAGGTGATGGCCATGACTGCGGCAGAAGACTGCACACACATGGTCATAATGCTACCGATCAGCAAGAACAGCAAGGTGCTGGCAAAGCCCCACTGGCCGCAGGACTGCACAAAGCTCTGCACCGCCGGGATGTCGCCCAGGTGCATAGAGGCACCCGTGGTTCGCAGGGTGGTAATGGCAAACAGCATGAAGGCCAAGCCGAACAGGAATTCACTAAAGCTCTTGGTTCCGTTCTTCTTGGAGTAGCTCAGAATGATGCCCAGTACAAAGCAAGGGTACACCAGGTAGAGCATGTCGAACTTGAACCCCAGCACCATGATCCAACCAGAGATGGTGGTACCGATGTTCGCGCCCATGATAATAGAAATGGCCTGCTTCAAAGTAAGCAGACCAGCATTAACGAAGCTCACGGTGAGCACGGTAGTAGCGGTAGAAGACTGGATGGTGGCAGTGACTGCGGTACCGGTGGCCACACCCATTACGCGGTGTTTAGTCATGGTACCCAGCATGGTACGCAGGGTGTTTCCGGTGAGTTTCTGAAGACCTTCAGACATGGTCTTCATACCGAACATCAAAAGTGCAAGACACCCAAGAAGGGTGAGCACAGCGAGTTTCATGTCCACAGCGGGCATATATTTTCCTATCTAGCCCATCCACAGGGCCGAGTTTTGCGCCGTTATCGGATCGTACAAGCGGATTCGCATTCGCAAGAGCGCTTTCACAGTAGTTCTGCTAGTCCGGGCTCACGGCGTAGTTTTCTGTTTGTATCAAGTGCGGCTAAATATAGAAAAACATGTGCTTATTTGGAACGGACCATGGCAACAGCCTGGCTGGCAATGCCTTCACCGCGGCCCGTAAAGCCCAACTTTTCGGTGGTAGTGCCCTTGATGCCAATCTGCTTTACATCCAGGTTCAGCACACGGGCGATGTTCGCCTTCATCTGGTCCTTGTGGGGGTTCACCTTGGGGCGTTCGCACATGACAATGGCGTCGATATTGATGATGTCGTAGCCAGCCTTCGCCACTTCCTCACCCACCTTGCGCAAGAGCTCCAGACTGTCGGCGCCCTTGAAGGCGGGGTCGGTATCCGGGAAATAGGTTCCGATGTCGCCCAGGCCTGCGGCACCCAGCAGGGCGTCGCTAATAGCATGGAGCAGCACGTCGGCATCGCTATGGCCCAGCAAACCCTTTTCGTAAGGAATGTCTACGCCGCCGATAATGCACTTGCGGCCTTCCACCAACTTGTGAACGTCAAAACCAATACCAGAACGATAAATCTTATCCATAATGAATCCTTTTTTATTTACGGCAGGAAATATAAAAAATCCCCGGGTTGCGTTTTTCAGCAAGCCGGGGAGATTTTGAATGTTTGTAGAACGACGATATTTAAGTCTGTTAATTAGTCCAAAGACTCACCTTCATCATTAAGCGACTGGAAGCCATAACCGCAATCCTGGCTACATTCCAGAAGAGACGAAGTGCATTGTTACAGAAAGAACCGCGAGACGCAAAAGTAAAGGCTATAAACTTTTTCATAAGCCAAAATTCCTTCTTAAAATTTTCTCCAGCGCTGAAAAATAACAAAAAGCAAAAAAAATTCCCGGCCTTTCGTGAAGGTCGGGGTTAAAATGTGTTCCGATTAAGGAGTTTTTATGCAGCATGTTCCTTTATCTCCTCGGTAGCCGGATTTTCAGTTACCGAGTCGTCAGCCAGCTTGGCCGTCTTGCCGCGGGTTCGTCGGCTATCGACCTGAGCCAGCTTGGTCTTGACCGCATCGTTCACGGAATCGATGAACTTGTCACAGGAAGCATCCCCCTGCGCAGCAAGAACCACAGCCTGGAACGCAACCAGTTCAAAAGCCAGGGAGCACTTGCGGCGAAGCTTGAGGCCACACTCATGTTCCCGCTGGCCATTTTCCGCATTACGATCCATGGCAGCCCTTTCGAAGTTCTTGTTGGCTTCGTCAAGGCGATCCACCCAGGTCTTGAAACCGCAGGCGTTCAGCACATCTTCGCCAAGGCCCCGCAGGCCGTTCACGACGTCATCCACGTAGCCCGTCATCTGCACCTGGTTCAAGCGAGACATATTCGAATGTTCAAATATCTTCCACACCTTGGCCCCGGCTTCTGCGGCACCCTCGTTAGGATAGTCCGAAGCCACGCTGGCCGCCTTGCGGCACTTAGAGAACAGGTTGCGTCGTTCCTCGTGCAGCAAGCTGGCCACATGGCCAACTGATTCGTCTGCATTCTTGTCCATGTATCTGCTGAACTCATTGTAAGCCAACTCGTAGTCCCTGACCAGGGGTAGCATCTGCTGGGCAGTCAACTCCTTGGCGAACTGCACGCCCGCGCTGTGAATTCCCTTGAACTCATCGTTGCGCATGGTTTTATAATGGATGTTCTTGATCTTCTTGAATTCATTCATATTTTTACCTCTTTATTTTTACGTTATCAACATAACGTTCGTTTGTTGAGACAAGCATAAACTACAAAGTTCGTTTTTTCCAGACCAAGAATTTCAGGACTTTTTTGAACATTTTTTCAAAATCTGCATTTTTCGTTCAAAAAAGCCAATTTTATCGCAAAAAAAATTTATTCCTTTGTATGGCAGAGCTCTTTTCCCTCACATCCTTGCCACTTTTTTCGAATGCAGAGCACTTTTCCCTGAGGGAATGAGTGCATTTTTTTCGTGCAGAGCGGTTTTCCACCGCGGTGAAAGTGCAACATTTTGCGGCAGAGCGGAATCACGTCTCACGCAAAGTGCAAATTTTTTCGACAGAGGGGAATTCCGTTTCACGGAAAGCACAAAATTTCTTGACAAAGCAAAATCCCGCCTTCTCAAAGGCGGGATTTTGCTTGGCAGAGCCCTTTTCCTTCGCAGGAAAGGCACTCCGTTTTTAAAATTTGCAAAATTCCGTTTTGCGGAAACTGCAATGTTTTTGGATTTTGACTAATTCAACCTCAGGAAATCGCCCCAACCTTCATCATCTGCAGTATCACTCTGACTGGCACTCAGCAAGGGAGCCGCGGTCTGAACATCCACCACAGTCATCTGGGGAGCTTCGTATTCTTTCTTTTCGATTTTCACGTTCATGATTCCCCCTACTTGACCATTACCGGTGTGCGGTCGTTAACGTAAACGCCATGAGCCTTAGGCTTATTCAGGCTACGGCCAGCGGCATCATGCCAGCGACCAGCCTTGGAAGCTGCAGTAGTCTTGACAGTCTTGATTGCAGTGACGTCTTCGTCACCTTTTTCATCGGAACCTGCGCCAGGAACGGACGGATTCACGATATAAACAGAGAAGGTTTCGGGCAGGTCTTCAACAGAAACAGCCGGAGCAAAAAGCGGTTCGCTGCCAGGAACGGCAGGCTTGTTTTGACCGCATTCACCCTGCATCATGTATCCGCGCATCGGATCCACAGCGACACCGGACTTGACCTTTATAAACTGGCCAACTTGGACAGGACCTGCGCCATCCACATAATTCTGAGCATCAGCTCCAGAAAGAGCAAAGCCAGCGAATCCATACACCTTGCCAATTTCGGCCTCATACTTGCCGCCATCCTTCCAGCCCTTAAGGGTCGTGGTTCCCATCATTCGCCATCCGCCGCTATTTGCACACGGATTATTCCAGACATTGCCAGCAGTATTTGTATCAACGGTAGCCAATAATGTTACAGGAGATTCTTTGAAAGAGATCGTTTCTCCCTCAGGCACAACGATATAAGCCGCATAAGAAAAAACAAACTGATCTTCTTTATACAAGCCAACCGATGCGCTATTAACATCTACACTAGCCAACCTGTTGAATGTCGCACCGGAAACTTTACCCGGAGCAATCTTAAAAGGCAGCATAACGGTTGCGGAAACACCTTCTTGAAACTTACGTTCCAATTTTACAGAATCCACCACAACATCTTTACTAATGTTGAAAGTTCTTTGAGCTTCAAGAATGGTAGCGACCAACTTGCCATTCACGCTATCAAACTTCACACTGCCTTCAGCAAGCTTATTCAGCTCAGCCAACGGACTTCTATCCACATCTACTGCAAAAGCGGACACGGCCAGCGCGCCTGCAAACAGAGAAAAGAACAAACGTTTCATTCTTAAGACTCCCTTTGATAACATTACCAAACTAGGGAAAATTTAAAAAAACAGAAAAAATTTTCAATATTTTAAAATCGGGCTATGTTCTTTACGACCTAAAAACTTTTCGTCCCAAATTTAGGTTTTACCATAAATATGGCAATATTCGGCCTGCTTTTTCTGTATGTTCTATCACATTTAGCACTTGATTTTTGATGTCCATAATAAAAAACATATTTTTTCAAGGCACTTACAAAAAACTTACACTTTTTCATTGATTTATTCCTATCTTTTTCATAGCCTTTAAAAAAAGTTTGGTGTCTTATGTTTACAGAAATCAAGAGTTTTCTCGTAAATGCGCATATGAATCCCCAGGAGCTTCGAGCCACCCAGGAGGCAATCGATAGCAGAAACCGCAGAACCCTAAATGCGTTTTCGTTGCTTTCTATGGCAGCTTTCGCAGCGGCGACCGCGGCCGCACTTTCAGCAGACATCAACGGTATTTCGCAGAAGGCCACGGGTTACATCGCAGCCCTGGTTCTGTCAATAGTGATCTTTCTGGCCAACAAGTTGCTCGTGCCCAGATTCCCACAACTTCTGCACTCATTGGAATTTGCGTTCGAGTGTGCGCTTTATGCCGCAGGCATGTTCCTGACGTTCGTCAATTCCCCGGAACAGTTGACCATTACCCTATTCGGCATGTACCTGATCGTACCTCAACTTTTCGCCACAAGGCCTTTCCGAGTAACAGTCCTTACCATCGTTGTCGCCCTATCGTTTATCGCCCTCTATTACGGCACCGACATAAAACCCGCCGCAATCCGCATGCAGGAAATTGTCAATTCGACCATTTTCTCTTGCGTGGGTATATTCCTGGGCTGCTGCGTGAAAAAGGCCTTGCTGGAGCGTTTTGTTTTTGAGCATCGCGAAAACCTGGCCAACAGTAAGGAACGCAAGATGCAGTTGTTGCAGTGGAAGTCCATGGCCAACATCTACATTTCTATGGCGCAGGTCGACATGGATACCGACGAGTTCACCATGATGCGAACCAACCAGTTTATCCAGGACTCCCTGCCCACCGAAAAGAATTTTACCGTTTGCGTCAAAAAAGTGATGGAAGCCACCACGGATCCCGACTACTTGGAAGAGGTTCTCGCCTTTACCGACATGACCACCCTGAAGGATCGACTGAGGGACAAGAACACCATCACCCACGAATTTTTGGGAAAACATTTCGGATGGTGCCGCGCACGTTTCATCGCCGTGAAAGATAGCGAAGAAGAAGTTCTGCACCGCGTCATCTATGTGGTTGAAAATATCGACGAACAGAAGAACCGCGAAGCACACTTGACTTCCATGGCAGAAACCGACGCCATGACGGGATTGTTCAACCGCCAGGCCGGATCCACCAAGATCAAGGAAAAATTGTTCAACAAGGTGGATGGTATGTTCTGCCTTTTCGACATCGACAAGTTCAAGCAGGTGAATGATACGCTGGGGCATCAGGCTGGCGACGAGGTGATTATCGCTACCGCAAAGGCACTGCGCAAGGCTTTCCGCGACAACGACATTCTGATGCGCTTGGGCGGTGACGAATTTGTGCTTTTCGCCAAGGATATCACTACCGAGGAACTGGGCGCAAGGGTTATCCAGAGATTCTTTAATACGCTGGAAAACACCCAGGTGAAGGGCCTTGAAGATTATCGCATTTCTGTAAGCCTAGGTGCAACTATCGCAAAGGGCGGCGAAGCAAACTTCGATGAGCTTTACAAGCAGGCGGACGCTTGCACTTACGAAAGCAAGAAAGTTCCCGGCAAGTCCTTCACGTTCTACCGCGGTTAAGCGAAAACAATCCCCAAAATTCTTCCCTATTTAAAACCAACATTTATTCGTGAGTGCTGGGAAAAAAGTCGCCCCCGAAATAAGGAAATCGCCCCGACTTTTTCGTGAAGGATACAAAAAAATCCCGCAGGCTCTGCGGGATTTTTTAACGCTGTATTTGTTCTGCTTCGACTAGAGTGTTACAAGAACGTTCTCGTATCGATAGAACGAAAGTTAATCCAGGGATTCACCTTCATCATTAAGCGACTGGGAACCATAACCGCAATTATCAGAACAACAGAGCGGAGTCGCAACACCGTCCATCTTCAAAACGGTCATTTGAGGAGGACGTATTCTTTCTTTTCGATATTTTCGTTAATATTCATTTTTCACTCCTTACTTGACGATTACTTGCTTGCTGTAGAAGGAACCACGATTGGAAGGTTTCTTCTTCCGGGTCAATCACTTCGCCACCAACAGAAGGATCAACGGTCTTTATAGAATTGAGGCGATAAAGATCCGCAGCCGCTCTAATCTGATAACAGCCACGAGAATTTTTAACCATATTTACTTCTGCAGTGGGAGTCCATTTTATTAACATAATGTTTCCACCTGGTTTATTTTGTTACAAAAATAAAAATACGGATTATAAGCTGTAAATTTTTTTCCAACCCCCTTGTGATATTCATCACTACGATTTTTATAAAAATTTTACACTCCTAAAAAAAAACACCTTTTTCCCCTATATTCCAATCTATTGCGACTTTTTTTTAGTGACACCAAGAGACCACTTAACTAAATTTGGAACTGAATTTTACCTAAGAAGTGGGAACAACATGATACGTACCCTAAAAATTTCAGCAGCAATCGCTATCGCCGGAGCATTCTCCGTCGCCCAGGCCGCAACCACCTGCACCGATACACCCAAACAGTACGGACCTATTACTATCAAAAAGGTCGGTAATAAATGTTTCGCAGAAATTGATGCAGATGGCGAACATCACAATGAGCCTGCGGCAATCACTACCACAGAAACGGTGGATTCAGTATACTACTACAGAAAGAATTCTGCTACTTCCGCAAAACAAACTATTGTATTGCCCGTATACCCATCTCAAGGGTGCAAACCCACATCTACCGGCGCGAACTTAAGCGATATTCGAAGAATTTATAAAAACAAAGATTCTGTTTGGACTGTACTAACAAATCCAGTAACAACCTCTTCCACAGGATTCGAGGCAAACCGTCCTTATCTAATCGAGTTTAAGGAACGCGATAGTAACGGACTATATTTCAAGTTGGGCGGAAAAGATTGTACATTTGACCTAAATACCACTGATGGTGCTGCCGTCTCCAAATATTCTGCAAACCCTGATACCAATTCACCCACTGGTTTAAAAGGAATTTGGGAATTCAAGGGAGTTTACACAACAAAGACCTGGGACGCAAACGATACAGAGCGAAGTCATTCCTATGGATTAGCTGGCGCAGGCACTATTGGAAAATTCGTAAAAGCAGGAACAAACGCCAGTGTTCCGCCCATGCGAGCTTACTTGGTTTACAATAGTCAGGGAACCATGGGAAAAGCCGCACCGGGATTGTCTTTTGCACCCGCAGCTGACGACCCCGGCTTGCTCCCCGCATCTATGGAAGTCATTGAAGAAGGCGATTGTTTCCAGGAAGGCGACGGCATCTTTGAAGTGAAGATGATCAATGACAAGAGGGTCGCCTGTATCGACGGCAAGAGCGAAGCAAGACTGCAGACGTTGAGCATTCCGGAAGACGTGACCGTTGACTCTATTGTTTATAATAGAGAATTCAATATTGGGCAATACAGTGATGTTGCATCCACAGTCGTTCTACCCTTTGACATCGCAGGTGGATGCTTAAATAGCGCAACACAGCTCTACGAAATAGCAAATATCCAAAACAACCAAGGTTCATGGGCAGTTTATGCAGTTGGTTATTTGAACACGATGAAAGCAAACACACCCTACTTCGTTGTAGCAAGCAAGGCACAAATTGAGTTCAATTCTTCTGGATGGGACGGACCTTGTCAATACACGCTTAGCACAAAAAATGGCATAAACGACGCTGAATTCACAGCAGATTATAATAAAAACGATGGCAACCAGGGACTACCCGGAACTTGGACATTCAAGGGCACCTACGAAAAGATCACCTTCAATGAATCCTCAAAGAAGGGCGTCTATGGTTTCGCCGGGAATTCTCAAGGAGACAATATTACCGCAGGCCAGTTCATAAAGGCGGGTACAGGAGCAACTGTTCCGCCCATGCGAGCCTACCTCAAGTACAACAGCGCAGGCGTTCTTGCCAAGGCTGCAGCCGGCGCCGAAATCGCTGAAGAAGATCTTCCGGAAACAATCGTGGTCAAGTTTATTGATGGCGACGGATCAACAACCGCCACCGGCACCATGAACACCATCACCGGCGAAATCACCATGGACGAAAACAAGTGGTTTGACATGAAGGGCCGCATGATGAACAAGAAGCCCACTGTCAAGGGAACATATTACAACAAGGGCCAAAAGGTCATTATCAAATAAGGGAATAGGAAAATGGAAATGAAAGAATACGTCGCACCGAAAATGACCATCGTCGACATGAAGTTTGAATCTTCCCTGCTTGCAGGCTCTGGTGAGGGTCCCGATGTTCCGGAATACGAAGGCGAGTTCGGCCTCAACTTCGATGTTGAAAACAAGAAGAACGCCTAAGTTTCGAGAATCTTGAAAAAGCCCGGCCTCATTGAAGTCGGGTCTTTTTTATGCAATAAAATTCGGTGGTAATTTTTTTCATACCTTGCAAAGGCCGCAGATTCTTCCCTATTCAAAGCGTCAATAGCACGAAGCCACTGAGCCAGCCGACTATGGTCATCCTTGAAGTACTCAGCGTGTTTCAAGAACTTTTTCACCTCCACGAGGGTGATTGTCTGTTTACTGAAATACACGAGATCGTTCTGAGTCCGCATCTGGATTGTATAACGGTAATCCTTGCAAACTTTCCACGGGTACGTATCGAAAAGTTGAAAGCTAATTAGATTCAAGTTGTCCAGCGGACGCATGTCGTTTGGGGGCACCATACGGCTTGTATGACGGGCAACATAAAGCATCAACCGATCGCTAAAAATCGAGCTACCATTGTGCTGAACCTCCACTGAGATGATATCATCAGGAGGCTTTGTTCCGCAATATACAGGATGAACTTTCCGCAGCAAAACATCAGGTTCAACGTTCTTAAAGCCAAGTTCTCCGGGAATGTAAGGATTCGTGAGTGTCGGATTCTCTATACGTTCTTCGCCTTGCAAATTAAGAGCTGCATTCACCAGATCCGTGGTCAAGTCAAGATTTTCATTCGCCACCCTCAATTTTTTCAAAAGTTCGGCAAATTCTTCTCGTGTCATGCTATTCTTTATTCTTGTTCAAATGCCAAATAGCAGTTGAGGCGGAGTGAATTATCCACCTGCTATATAACACGACTTTTTCAAGACGACGCTCCCGTTTTTTTTGATTTTTTTCATCCCAAAAACAAAAAAGGAACCCACCGGCTGGGGGTTTTCATTTTATACAATAAAAAAAGGACCCGCGAGGGGTCCTAACGTTATGCGAAATGATCGCAGCAGCTATTTGCCACTCTTAAGCCGTTCGATTTCTGCCTTGAGAGCAGCAATTTCAGCAGCGTTATCGGCAAGAGCATTGGCCTGGTCGGCCAGTTTCGCATCTTTTGCCTTGCTTGCCGACTCCATTCTGCGAACCTTGCGTTCAAGAGCGCGTCGTTCGTCGCCTGCACTCACAAAGCCAAGCCTTTGTCCAATACTCTT